>CANJKM010000072.1 GCA_947474805.1 Caulobacterales bacterium
GACATGCGCTCCGCCGGGATCGATTTCCTGACCATCGGCCAGTATCTGCAGCCGACTCGCAAGCACGCGCCCGTGGATCGCTTCGTCACCCCCGACGAATTTTCCGCCTACGAAACCATCGCCCGCTCCAAGGGCTTCCTGATGGTCTCTTCGAGCCCGCTGACGCGCTCCTCCCACCATGCGGGCGAGGACTTCGCCCGCCTGCGCGCCGCTCGCGAAGCCCAGGCCGCCTAGGCCCGCCATGCACCGCCATCAGGTGCAGCGCGTCCTGCCCTTTACCCCCGACCAGCTGTTCGAGCTCGTCGGCGGGGTCGAGGCCTATCCCGACTTCGTGCCCTGGATCACCCACATGGCGGTAAGCAACGCAGTGCGGGTCGATGAGACAACCGACCGGATAGACGCCGAAGCCGGGGTCGGCTTTTCCTTGCTGCAGGAGCGGTTCACCACTCGCGTCCTGCGCGACAGGCGAGGCCGCGAGATCGAGGTCCGGCTGCTGGCCGGACCGTTCAAGCACCTGGTCAACGACTGGCGGTTCGAGGACCACCCCCAGGGTTGCAAGGTGAAGTTCGAGATCGAGTTCGCCTTCAAGTCGCGGCTGCTCGACATGCTGCTGGCCGCCAATTTCGACCGGGCGGTGAACAAGCTGATCGCCTGTTTCGAGGCGAGGGCGCGCAGCCTCTATACCCCCGTCACCAACGCATAGAGCAGGTTGATCGCCGTCTGGACGGCGCGGGCGCGGATCTGCGCGCGTGTCAGGCTTCCATAGCGTTCGACATGAGCCAGGGTTGGGCCGCCGCGCCGCGCCGTCGCGAAATGCACCAGGCCGACGGGCTTTTCGTCCGAACCGCCGCCCGGACCAGCGACGCCCGTGACCGCCACCGATATATCGACGCCCGAGGCCTTTAGCGCCGCCTCGGCCATCGACCGGGCGACGGGCTCGGAGACCGCGCCGTGCATGGCCAGCGCCACTTCGTCCACGCCCAGCGCCAGCTTGGCCGAGTTGGCGTAGGTGACATAGCCGCCCCAGACCACGTCGGAAGAGCCTGCGATGTTCGTCAGGGTCCCGGCGATCAGGCCGCCGGTGCAGCTTTCCGCGGTGACCAGCATCAGTTCGCGGGACCGGGCGGCCTCCAGCAGTTCAGCGGGTGTCGTCATGCCGGCGTCTCAACGCTGGCGATGGCCTGAGCCATCAAGCCTTCCTCGCGGCCGGTGTAACCCATGCCCTCGGTGGTGGTCGCCTTGACGCTGACCCGGTCGAGCGGAAGCTCAAGAAGCTGCGCCAGCCGCTCGCGCATCGCCTGGCGGTGCGGTTTGATCTTGGGCCGCTCGCAGACCAGGGTGACGTCAACATTCAGGAGCCGGCCGCCCTTGGCTTTCAGCAGTTCCAGCGCGTGCACCAGGAAGCGGTCGGACGACGCGCCCTTCCACTGCGGGTCGCTTGGCGGAAAGTGGTCGCCGATGTCGCCCTCGCCGATGGCGCCGAGGATGGCGTCGGTCAGAGCGTGCAGCCCCGCGTCGGCGTCCGAATGGCCGACCAGGGCCGCGGTGTGGGCGATCTCGACCCCGCACAGCCACACCGCATCGCCCGGCCCGAACCGGTGGGCGTCCAGACCCATCCCGGTGCGGACGATCCGCGCCGCGCCCGCCAGCCGTTCGGCCATGGGGAAGTCCTCCGCGTAAGTCAGTTTCATCAGCATCGGGTCGCCCGGAACCCTCGCCACCCGGCCGCCGGCGCGTTCGATCACGGCGGCGTCGTCGGTCGGGACTTCGCTCTCCGGCCAGACAGCGAAGGCCGCCATTAGGGCGTCATAGCGGAAGGCCTGGGGTGTCTGGGCGCGCCAGAGGCCGTCGCGCGGGACGGTGGTCAGGCCGCCGTCCTGCTCGCGCTTCAAGGTGTCGGCGACGGGGAGGGCGGGCAGGGCGGCCTCGGCCCCCTCGAGCGCGGCCAGCAACTGTTCCACATGGGAGGCGGCGACAAAGGGTCGGGCGGCGTCATGGATCAGCACATTTTGAGGCGCCTGCAGGGCCAGCAGTCCTGCCCTGACCGAGGCGTGACGTTCTGCGCCGCCCTCGGCCAGACTCCATTTTCTCAAGCCGTCGAAAGCTCTTTCCGCGATTTCGCGGTCCTGGGGTGAAATCACCACCACGACGCTCTGTGCTCCGGCGGCCAGCAACGCCTCCAGCGACCAGCGGGCCACAGGCTTTCCGGCGAGCAAGCGCCACTGTTTGGCGGGCCCACCCACTCGGGAGCCAGAACCGGCGGCCACGATGACGGCTGAAAATCTCATTCTGGGAACAGGGAAGTGAAGCGCGGCGCGACATTTGTCCAGCTAGACGGGGCCATCGAATATGCCTAAAAAGTTGGCGTGGGCCTTGCTTAGATTTTAATCGACCGATACCCACAAGAAAGAAATTTGAGTGTGAGTGTGGATAGCCAGGATAAGATCGATTTGGAGGCGCTGAGGGCGGCGGCCTTTGACCAAAGCCCCTGGCCGGCCCTGATGTTCTCGGCGTCGGGGGACCTTTTGGCGGCGAATGAGTCGGCCGAAGCTCTGTTCGGGCATGGACTCCCCCTGCTCAATCGCCGCCGGCTCGCCCCGAGCCAGCCCGACACGCCCCTGGCCGCCCTGGTCGAGCGCGCCCGCCACGAAGGCGTCCAGGTCCGCGAGCGCCGGCTGGAGATTGGACTGCCCGGCCACGCCCCGATCGAGGCCGAGGCCGCGGCTACGCCGCTGCCGCGAGGGGCGGTGCTGCTGACCCTGCAGACCCGCCAGGCCGGCCCCGCCTTCGACCGCAGCCACGACCTGCGCTCGGCCGCCGGCATGGGCCGCACCCTGGCGCACGAGATCAAGAACCCGCTCGCCGGCATCCGCGGCGCCGCTCAGCTGATGAAGGCCGCAGCCGGGCCGGAAGACGCCGCCCTGGCCCAGGTGATCGTCGACGAGACCGATCGGATCAAGCGCCTAGTCGACCGGGTCGAAGCCTTTTCCGCCGACCGGCCGCCCCAGTGCGCGCCCGTCAACATCCACCGCGTGCTCGACCGCGTCCGCACCCTGATCTCCAGCGGGATCGGAGAAGGGATGACCATCCGTGAAAGCTACGACCCCTCCCTTCCGCCCGCCTGGGGCGAAGAGGATCAACTGATCCAGATATTCCTCAACCTAGCCAAGAACGCCGCCGAGGCCGCCCATTCGCGCGGCGACGATCGCGGCGAGGTCTCCATCTCCACCGCCTATCGCCATGGCGCGCGCCTTCGCTCGGCCAACGGCCGAGACCCGCGCGGCGCCCCGCTTGAAGTCCGCATCCAGGACAATGGGCCCGGCGTGCCGGCCGACCTGCGCGACCACCTGTTCGATCCCTTCGTCACCACCAAACCGCAAGGGACAGGCCTTGGCCTCACCCTCGTGGCCAAGCTGGTCGCCGATCACGAGGGGATCATCGACTACGAATCCGAACCCGGCCGAACGGTCTTCCGTGTGCGCCTGCCGGTTGAACCCTCCCACGAGCCCGCTACGGAGGCCCGAACATGACCAACACCCCGCGCAAGGTGCTTATCGCCGACGATGACGCCTCCATCCGACTGGTGCTGAGTCAGGCCTTCACCCGCGCCGGATTCCAGGTGCGGGCCACCGGCGCCGCCTCTACCCTGCTGAAATGGTGCATGGACGGCGAGGGGGACCTGGTCGTCACCGACGTCATCATGGCCGACGAGAACGTCTTTGACGTCCTGCCAAAGATTCGCAAACAGCGGCCCAAGCTGCCCATCATCGTGATGAGCGCTCAGAACACGCTGCTCACCGCCGTCAACGCGGCCGAGACCGGCGCCTTCGAATACATGCCCAAGCCTTTCGACTTGGACGACATGGTCGCCGCCTCGCGCCGGGCGTTGGCCCGTCCCGCCCAGGCCGAGCCGGCCAAGGCCCAGGCCCTGGCCGCCCGTGACGAGCGCCTGCCGCTGATCGGCCGCTCACCGCCGATGCAGGAGGTCTATCGGACCCTGGCCCGGCTCGTGGGCGCTGAGCTGACCGTACTGATCCTGGGCGAAAGCGGCTCGGGCAAGGAACTGGCCGCCCGCGCCCTGCACGATCTCGGACGGCGCCGCGAGGGCAAGTTCGTTGTCGTGCACCTGGCCGCCACCCCGCGCGAGCGGGTCGAGAGCGAGCTGTTCGGCCGCGAGGGCGAAACCGGCAAGCTGGTCGAGGCCGACGGCGGCACCCTGTTCCTCGATGAGATCGGCGACCTGCCGCTCGACGCCCAGACCCGCCTCCTGCGTGTTATCGACGGCTCCGAACAGGCGATGAATCCACGCACCAACCGCCGCGCCGACGCCCGGATCATCGCCGCCACCAATCGCGACCTCGGTGCGCTGATCCGTCAGGGCCTGTTCCGCGAGGACCTCTTCTTCCGCCTGAACGTCGCGCCCCTGCGGCTGCCGCCGCTGCGCGAACGGCTGGACGATATTCCGGACCTCGCCCGCGCTTTCCTACTGCGCGCTCACCGCGAGGGCCTACCGGCCAAGACCATCGACCCGGCCGCCATCGAGCGGCTAAAGCGCCACAGCTGGCCCGGCAACGTGCGCGAGCTCGAGAACCTAATGCGCCGGGTGGCCGCCCTCTACGCCGAGGACCCGATCACCGCCCGAATCATCGACCGGGAGCTCCAGGACCACGCCGCCCAGCCGACCGCTTCGGAAGGCGCCCCCACCTTCGAGGCCCTGGTCGAGCGCGGCCTACAGGGCGAGTTCGTGGGCGGACCGGAAGGCCTGCCCCGGGCGGGGCTCTACGATCGGGTGCTGGAACAGGTCGAGCGGCCGCTGATCACCCTGACCCTGGCCGCCACCCGCGGCAACCAGGTGCGCGCCGCCGAGATCCTCGGGCTGAACCGCAACACCCTGCGCAAGAAGATCCAGGACCTTGGCGTAAAAGTGAAAGGGTAGCCTCCCAAGCTTTTTGCCTGCGCAAGAAGCTCAATGATTGCTGGAGCGCGTCTGGGCGGCGAACCGCTCACACTTCGCCTGACGCGCTCCGTCTGAGGCAAAAAAGCGACAACCACTGTTGCCTCTGGAGCATAGGGACGGCTAGTGTCCCGCCTCATGTCGCTGACGCCTCTAGCTGGCGCGGGCGGCCGGCGGCGCCCGCTCCCGACTAACCGGGGCCCCGGCTACTACGCCTTCTCCGCCGGCTTTGTGCTGGCCGCCGGGGTGACCGCGCTCGCCATATTCTTGACCACCGCGGCGCCCGGCGCCAACTCCATCGCCTTCGCCAGCCGCACCGTCCTGCCGGTGCTGGGCCTGAACCTGATCCTGGTCTTGGCGCTGGCCGCCGCCGTCGGCTGGCGAGCCCTGTCCCTTTTCAAGAACGCCGACGCCGCGGTCCGCCTGCACCGGCGCTTCGTCGGCCTGTTCGCCCTGGCCGCCGTCGCCCCCGCCATCATCGTCGCCCTCTTCTTCGGCCTACTGGTCACACGCGGGGTCGAGGAGTGGTTCTCCAGCCGCGTCCGCACCGTGGTCGAGAACGCCGCCGCCGTGGCGCGCGCCTATGTCGACGAGCAGGTCGGCTATGTGCACGGCCGCATCCTGCCCATGGCCGACGACCTGAATCGCGTCGCGCCCGCGTTCACCCAAAGCCGGATCGCTTATTCCAACTTCCTGGCCGAGCAGGTGGCGGTGCGCGACTTCTCCGCCGCCTATGTGATCGACAAGGAGGGCAGGGTGCTTGCCCGGGCCGAGAGCCCCGCCGCGCCGCCCTATGTCGCTCCGCCCGCCGCCACCATCAAGAACGCCGACCAGGGCGAGGTGGTGATGCGCACCTTCGACAATGCCGACCTAATCCGGGCGGTGTTCCGGCTGAAGTCCTATCCAGACGCCTATCTCTATGTCGCAAGGCCGGTTGATAAAGGTATCCTCAGCCAGCTACGGCGCTCAGAAGCCGCCGTGGTCGCCTACCGTGAGGCCGAGGCCAACCGCTCCCGCATCCAGGCCATCTTCGCCCTCAGCTATTTCGCGACCGCCCTCCTGGTTCTGGTCGGCGCTGTCTGGGTCGGCCTGGCCGCCGCCAGCCGCATCTCCGGCCCCATCGCGCGCCTCGTGCAGGCCGCCGACCGGATCGCGTCCGGCGACCTGTCCGTCCGCGTGGACGCCGAGGAGGACGCCGAGGAGATCGCCGTCCTGTCCCACGCCTTCAACCGGATGACCGACGACCTGCAGGCCCAGCAGGAGGCGCTTCGCACAGCCAGCCTTGAAGCCCAGGCGCGCCGCCGCTTCATCGAGACCGTGCTGGCAGACGTGTCCGCGGGCGTGGTCGGCCTCGACCCATCGGGAAGAATCACCGTCGCCAACCAGCGCGCCCTGCTTCTCTTGTCGCTGAACGACGCCCAGGCCCAGGGGCGCCTCCTGTCAATCGCCGCGCCCGAGCTGGCCGAGGTTGCAGCCAAGGGACCCGAGGAAACCGAACTTGATATCGTCCGCGGCGGCGATACCCGGCGCCTGCGCGTTCGGGTCTCGCGGCGGACCGACAGCGGCG
Organism: Caulobacterales bacterium; assembly: GCA_947474805.1. GTDB lineage: Bacteria > Pseudomonadota > Alphaproteobacteria > Caulobacterales > Caulobacteraceae > CANJKM01. The sequence continues at coordinate 6,522 of CANJKM010000072.1, forward strand.
TCGTCCTGACCTTCGACGACATTACCCGGCTCGTCGCCGCCCAGCGCAACGCCGCCTGGCGCGACGTCGCCCGCCGGATCGCCCACGAGATCAAAAACCCGCTGACTCCCATCCAACTCTCGGCCGAGCGCATCCGCCGCAAGTACCGCGGATCGATCACGACCGATCTGGAAACCTTCGACCGTTGCACCGACACCATCATCCGACAGGTCGGCGACATCGGCCGGATGGTCGATGAATTCTCAGCCTTCGCCCGGATGCCTGCGCCCAAGTTCGCCGAGCACGATGCGGCCGAGCTCCTGCGCCAGGCCGTCTTCGCCCAGCGCGTCGCCTATCCAGACGTCGCGGTCGAGCTCGAGGAGCCCGCGGGACCGGTGATGATGCTGTGCGACGGCGGCATGGTCGGCCAGGCCCTGTTGAATGTGCTGAAGAACGCCGGCGAGGCCGTGGCCGCTCGCGTCGCAAACTCACCCGACACGCCCGGCGTGATCGCCGCCCGGATGGTCGCGGACGACGAGCATGTGGTGATCGAGATCGAGGACAACGGCGTAGGCCTGCCCGCCAAGGACCGCGACCGCCTGACCGAACCCTATGTGACCACGCGCGAGAAAGGCACGGGCCTCGGCCTCGCCATCGTCAAACGCATCCTGGAAGAGCACGGCGGCGAACTGAGGCTGGGCGACGCCCTCAGCCTCGGCGGCGCCCGCGCCACCCTCCTGTTTCCCGCCCTGAAGCGCGCGGCGGCCGCTTGAACGTCATGAGAACCCCCCGATGAGTGCAGACATCCTGGTCGTCGACGACGAAGCCGACATCCGCGACCTCGTGGCCGGCATATTGGAGGACGAGGGCCACAACGTTCGCGTCGCGGCAGACTCCGACTCGGCCCTGGCCGCCATCCGCGCTCGCAAGCCGTCGCTCTTGATCCAGGACATCTGGATGCAGGGTTCGGCCATGGACGGACTGGAGCTGCTCGATCTGGTCAAGAGCCTGGACGCCGACCTTCCGGTGCTGATGATCTCGGGCCACGGCAACATCGAGACCGCCGTCTCGGCCATCAAGCGCGGCGCCTACGACTTTCTGGAAAAACCATTCAAGTCGGACCGGCTGCTGGTGCTCGTCGAGCGCGCCCTGGAGACCGCCTCACTGAAGCGCGAGAACCGGCGCCTGCGGGCCCAGACCCTGACCCCGGACGCCATCATCGGCAAATCGGCCGCCGCCCAGGCCCTGCGCAGCCTGATCGCCAAGGTGGCGCCCGCCAACAGCCGCGTCCTGATCGCCGGCCCTCCCGGCTCGGGCAAGGAGCTGATCGCCCGGATGATCCATCAGCTGAGCACCCGCTCGAAGAGCGAGTTCGTGCCCATCGGCGCGGCGGGCATGACGCCCGAGAGGATGGATCTGGAGCTGTTCGGCGAAGAGGGCGAGGACGGCCGTCCGCGCAAGATCGGCGTGTTCGAGCGCGCCCACGGCGGCACCCTCTTCCTCGACGAGGTGGGCGACATGCCCAAGGAGACCCAGAACCGGATACTACGGGTGCTGGTCGAGCAGCGCTTCCGCCGGATCGGCGGCGACAACGACGTCCAGGTCGATGTGCGGGTGGTCTCGGGCACCTCCAAGGACCTGCGCGAGGAGATCGCCGATGGCCGCTTCCGCGAGGACCTGTTCCACCGGCTGAACGTGGTGCCCGTTCGCGCTCCGGCCCTGTCCGAGCGGCGCGAGGACATCGCCGATCTCGTGGCCTATTTCATCGACCGGATCTCCGAGACCACCGGCCTGCCGCGCCGCGTCCTGTCGGACGACGCCATCGCCACCCTCCAGGTCCACGCCTGGCCGGGCAACGTCCGCCAGCTGCGCAACAACGTCGAACGGATGATGATCCTGGCCACGGGCGAACCGGGCGAACCGGTCACCGCCGAAATGCTGCCCTCCGAGATCGTCTCGGCCGGCGCCGCCGGATCGGTCGGGCCCGAGCGGATCATCGCCCTGCCTCTGCGCGACGCGCGCGAGGTGTTCGAGAAGGAATATCTGGCCGCCCAGATCCTGCGCTTCGGCGGCAACATCTCCCGCACCGCCGCCTTCATCGGCATGGAGCGCTCGGCCCTGCACCGGAAGCTGAAATCGCTCGGCGTCGCCCCGGCGCGGAGCGGCGAGGACGAGGAAGAAGACTGATGGCCGGCGTCGCCTATGTGAACGGCCGCTACCTCCCGCTCAGCGAGGCGTCGGTCTCGATCGAGGACCGGGGCTTCCAGTTCGCCGACGGCATCTATGAGGCCTGGGCCGTGCTCGGCGGCAAGCTCGCCGACGCGGCCGGCCATTTCGAGCGGATGGAACGCAGCCTCGCCGAACTGCGAATGGCTCAGCCGATGAGCCGCGCGGCGCTGAAGCTGGTGATCCTGGAGACCCTGCGCCGCAACCGGATCACCGAAGGCTTCTGCTATCTGCAGATCACCCGCGGCCAGGCCCCGCGCGACCACGGCTTTCCGAACCCCGCCGTCCGCCCCTCGTTGATCATCACCTGCAAGCCGGTCGACTACGCCGCCGAGGCCCGCAAGTCCGAGAAGGGCGTCGCCGTCTCGACCCAGCCCGACATCCGCTGGGGCCGCTGCGACATCAAGACGGTGGGCCTACTGCCCAATGTCCTGGCCAAACAGGCCGCGCGCGAAGCGGGCGCCTATGAGGCGTGGCTGGTCGACAGCGGCGGCATGGTCACCGAGGGCTCCTCGACCAACGCCTGGATCGTCGACGCCAGGGGCGTGCTGATAACCCGCGACACCCGCGCCAACATCCTGAGGGGCGTCACCCGCAAACACCTGATGGAGCTGGCCGCCGAGCTGCAGATGCCGGTGGAGGAAAGGGCCTTCAGCGTGGAAGAGGCGAAAGATGCCAAGGAAGCCTTCCTGACGGCGGCTTCGGCCTTCGTCACGCCCATTACAGCCATCGACGGGAAACAGGTTGGCGACGGCAGACCGGGACCGGTAGCGGCGAGGCTTCGCGCTCACTATATCGACAAGGCGAGGCGAGGGGACTGAAATCCTCGGTTTGTGAGGTTGTCCAACACTCTCAATGGGCTACCATTGGTCTGTTCGTGTGTGGGAGCGTTTTGCTCCCGACCCCATAAGGAAATCTCCCATGTCAGCTGCTGACAAAAAACAAAACCTGCAGGACACCTTCCTCAACAGCGTTCGCCGCTCCAAGACTCCCCTCACCATCTTCCTGGTCAACGGCGTCAAGCTGCAGGGCGTGGTCACCTGGTTCGACAACTTCTGCGTACTGCTGCGCCGCGACGGCCAATCCCAGCTGGTCTATAAGCACGCCATCTCCACCATCATGCCTTCCCAGCCCGTGCAGCTGTACGAGCCCTCCGTAGACGAGGAAGATTGAGCCTCTCAGAACCTCGGGTCGCCAAGCGCGACCGGTCGATAGATCGCGTTGCAGCGCCCGAAACGGCGCTGGTGATCCATCCTGCGCGCGCCAATCTCGCCCGCTCGCCCCAGGCCCGCCTCGAAGAGGCGGTCGGCCTGGCGCTTGCCCTCGACCTGAAGGTGGCCGCCGCCGAGGTGGTCTCCCTGCGCAAACCGGTGCCCGCCACACTCCTGGGCGGCGGCCGGGTCGAGGAGCTCAAGGCGCTGATCAAGACGCACGACGCCCAGGTGGTGGTGGTCGACGACCAGCTCTCGCCCGTGCAGCAGCGCAATCTTGAGAAGGCCTGGGAGGTCAAGGTCGTCGACCGGACCGGCCTGATCCTGGAGATCTTCGCCCGCCGCGCCCGCACCGCCGAGGGCAAGCTTCAGGTCGAGCTCGCCCGGCTGGAATATGAGCGGTCGCGCCTGGTCCGCACCTGGACCCACCTCGAGCGCCAGCGCGGCGGCACCGGCGGCACCGGCGGCCCCGGCGAAACCCAGATCGAGCTCGACCGACGCCAGATCGCCGATCGCATCGTCCAGCTGAAGAAGAATCTGGAAGAGGTGCGCCGCACCCGCACCCTGCACCGCGAAGCTCGGCGGCGCACGCCGTTCCCGACCCTGGCTCTGGTCGGCTACACCAACGCCGGCAAGTCGACCCTGTTCAACCGGCTGACCGCCGGCGGGGCCGAGGCCAAGGATCTGCTGTTCGCCACGCTCGACCCCACCCTGCGCCAGATCAAGCTACCGGGCGGCCGGCCCGCCATTCTGTCCGACACCGTGGGCTTCATCTCCGACCTGCCGCACGAACTGGTCGCCGCCTTCCGCGCCACCCTGGAGGAGGTGCAGGAGGCCGACGTCGTCCTGCACGTGCGCGACATTTCCAGCGAGGAAACCGACGCCCAGGCCGAGGACGTTCGCCAGGTTCTCGAACAACTCGGGCTGGAGGAGGGCGAGAAGACCCTGATCGAGGTCTGGAACAAGCTTGACCTGATCGAGGACGAGGACGACCGGGTCGTGACCGAGATGAAAGCCCGCCGGGTCGACGCTCTGGCGGTTTCAGCGGTTACGGGGCAGGGGATCGACGCCCTGCTGGCGCGGATCGCCAGCCTGGTCGACCAGGCCCACCCGATCGAGTTGATCCTGGGGGTGGGCGACGGCGAGGCCCTGGCCTGGCTCTACCGCAACGGCCGGATCGAGAGCCGCGAAGGGCTGGAGGACGGCTCGACGCGGCTTCAGGTCCGCCTGGACCCGCAGGCTCTGGGCCGCTTCGAGCGCCAGTTTCCCGCCATGCCGTTCAAGTTGGCGGCTGAGTAGCCTTCTCGGCCCGTTTCGCGGCCTCCCAAAGGCCTTCCATTTCTTCCAGCGTCGACTGTTCGGGCGTGAGCCCCCGCGCCGCGAGCGCTCCCTCGATATAGCCGAACCGGCGCGAGAACTTGGCGTTGGCCGCCCGCAGGGCGTCCTCCGGGTCGACATCAAGTTTCCGGGCCAAGTTAGCGCACACGAATAGTAAATCTCCCATTTCCTCGCGCGCCTTAGCCTTGTCGCCGGCGGCGATCTCCACCTCCAGTTCGGCCGTCTCCTCGCGCAGCTTGTCGATCACCTCGGCCGGGCTCGGCCAGTCGAACCCCACACGACCGGCCCGCATGGTCAGCTTCACGGCGCGGGTGAGGGCGGGGAGCCCGGCGGGCACGTCCGAAAGAATGCTCTCCCCCTTGCCGCGCGCCTTGCGCTCATCGGCCTTGATCGTCTCCCAAGCGGCGCTTTGCTCATGCACGTCGCGGAAGGAGGCCTCGCCGAAAACATGAGGATGGCGGCGAATCATCTTGTTACAGATAGACTTGGCGACATCTTCGAAGGCAAATTCGCCCAGTTCCTCGGCCATACGGGCGTGGAAGACCACCTGCAGGAGCAGGTCGCCCAACTCGTCCTTCAGCTCGGGCAGATCCTTGCGCTCGATGGCGTCGGCGACCTCATAGGCCTCTTCGACCGTATAGGGGGCGATGGTGGCGAAGGTCTGCTCCAGGTCCCAGGGGCAACCGCCCGACGGGTCGCGCAACCGGGCCATGATCTCGATCAGGCGGAAGATGGCGTGGTCGGTCACGTGCGATCAGCCTCGGCCAGCTTTTGCAGGATGGCGGCGTGGCGGACCCGCCCCAGGGGATAGCGCCAGACCAGCGCCGCCCCGAGTAGCGAAAAGCCTGACACGCCGAAGATATAGACCAGGGTGAGCCCCATCAGAGCCCCAGGTGTGTTGGTCGCGCCCTCGGCCGCCTGGAACCCGACCGCCGCCAGGGCTTGAAACGCCAAACCGACAGAGAGGGCATAGCCGACCTTTCCGGTCGAGACGAACAGCGAATAGAGCAGGCCCGCCCCCTCGCGCCCCGTCCCGGCGCGCAGCTCGTCGGCGGCGTCCGCCACCATCGAGCGGAGCAGGATCGGGGCGGCGCAATAGGTAAGGCCTGCCGCGGCGATGCCCGGCAGGATGGCCAGCAGGGGAAGGGGCGGCAGAAACAGGACCGCCGCCTGCAGCACGGCCGCATAGACGGCGGCGTAGGCCAGGGC
>CANJKM010000073.1 GCA_947474805.1 Caulobacterales bacterium
AGCTTTGGGGGCTAGGAACGGGGCGTGAAGCTCTCGCGCATCCTCATCGCCGCCACCGGCGCGGAACTCAGCCTGGCGGCAGGTTTGCTGGGACTGCTCGGCCTCGCCGGGGCTTGGAGCAATCTACTCGACGTCTTCAACCACATCGCGCCCTTGGTGCTGGCCTCGGGCCTGTTGGGCGCGCTGCTGGCGCGATTGGCGCTGCCCGTGGGCGCATCGCGCCGGCTGGTCCTGGTCTGCGCCGCCGTCGGAATATTGGCGCCGGCGGTGCAGATGACGCCCGACCTGTTCGCGGCGATTCGCGGTCTGGTCCCGGCCAAGGCGGGCGGGCCGCCGCTCAAGGTGTTGACCTTCAATGTCTGGGTCGACGATCTGAGCCCCCGCGCCAGCGCCGACCAAATTCTGGCGAGCGGCGCCGACGTCGTGCTGATGCAGGAGGCGGCGGGGCCGATGTCGAGCCAGTTCGCGCGAATCCGGACCGTCTATCCCTATATGGCCGCTTGCCAGAGGGTCTGGGTCTGCGGTCAGGCGATCTTCTCCAAGCGCCCGATCACGCGATGGGGGGCGCTGGCGCCCAGGCTCCCGGTCCAGCCCGATGCGCTCGGCGTTGTCTGGGCGCGCATCGTCGCGCCGGACGGCAGGCCAGTCACCCTGGCCACGACCCATTTCAACTGGCCGATACCCCCCGAGCAGCAGGCGACACAGCGCGCCAAGCTCGCCCGCTATCTGGCGACCATGCCCAAGGACGACATGATCGTCTCCGGCGACCTCAACACCACGCCCTGGTCGTTCGGTCTGCGTCGGTTGGACAGGGCGCTACGGCCGCGCTCGCGGCGGACTCACGCCCTCTTCTCCTGGCCGGCCAATACGGCGCGTATTCGCCAGCCTTTTCCGCTGCCGCTGATGCCCATCGATCACATCTACACCGGGCCGCAATGGCGGACGCTGAGCCTCAAGCGCCTGCCGCGCGCGGGGTCGGACCACTATGCGGTGATGGCGACCCTGACCCGTTAGAATGGCAGGGGCGTCACGTCCGGCGCCACCCAGCCGCGCCGCGCGTCGACGGAAAACAGCGCCGCCTTCGACCAGTGTGTGAGCAGCCAGTCTGATCGGCCGTAGGGCGAAGCCAAGAGCGCGTTGCAGACCTTGTGAAGGGGCTTGCCCTCACGCTCCCTCAGGAAGGCGCGGGCGGCGGCCAGCGATGCCTGGGTGATGGTCTCGTGATAGCCCTCGGTGTCGGAGTTCACACCGCCGACCGAGACATTATAGGCGCGAATCAGCCCGGGCAGCTCGCCGTCCCGCCCTTCCTGGATCAGCCACAAGGCCGTGGCGAAGTGGGCGGCGTGGGTCCATTCGGCCTTCGGCAGGGTACGCTCCGCCACGCCCATGCCGATCGCTGCGATCTGGTCGTCGGAAACGAAGTGAAGAGACCTGATCATGGCGTCAGCGAAGGGCGATTCCATAAGAAGAAGGGCGCCCGGCGAGGCGGACGCCCTTCTTCCACCGTTTCTGGGGAGGAAACTACGGAAGCTTTGCGGCCTGGGCCTCGATCTCGACCAGGAAAGCCGGGTTCACCAGTTGTGTGATCTGCATGGTGATCCGGGCCGGCTTGTTGGGTTGGGTCGGGGTGCCGAAGTAGGTCGCGTAGGCCGCGTTCATGCCGGCGAAGTCCATTGCCTTGGTGGCGGGGTCGGCGACCAGGAAGACGCGCATCATCACCACGTCCTTCATGTCCATCCCCTCAAGCTTCAGCGCGTCCTGAATGCGCTTCAGGACGCCCATGGTCTGGGTCTTGGTGTCGCCATAGACGGGCGGGGTGACGCCAGCCGCGGAGATGGCGGGCGGGGTCATGCCCGAGACATAGACGGTGGTGGCGCCCGGCGGCACGACCACGGCGGAGGCGATGCCTGGGCCCGGGGGCGCTTGGCGCTTCAGCTCTGCGGCCTGAGCGGTGGAGGCGGCGGCGAGCGCCAGCGTCAAGGCGGCGGCGAGGCGAAGGCGGTTCATGAAAATCTCCTGAATGGCTATGGCCGTAGTTTGACACCATGGCGCGCGTCCCCGACAGGGGGCTGGTTAGAAGTGAGACCAAATGGGCTGGCTTGCTCCGGTTTTGACGCTCGCGAACCAGAAACGAGCAGAACCTAGTCAGGCGATCCCTGGGAGAGCGTTGATGGCGTTTGGCGGCTGGGCTAGGCCTCGCCGCCGTTTTGCCGCCCGATCTCCGAATGCGAAACGGGCGGGCCCTCTTCCGAGGACCCGCCCGCAGCTAGGCTTTAGGCGCCAGTTTAGAAATTCACGGTGACGCGGGCGTAGTAGAAGCCGCCGTTGATGCCGATCGGCGAGAAGTTCGGATACACGCTCGAGGCGAAGCCCGAGGCCGTGGTGTCGAACTGCTCCTGGCGATACTGGCCTGGGCCGCCCGGGATCTTGCTCGGATAGGTGTTGAACAGGTTGTTGGCGCCGACCGCGATACGGACGCTGCTGAACACCTGATATGCGGCTTCCAGGTCGGTTACGAACACTGAATCGAACGCCAACTTGTCGAAGCCCGTGCCGATGGGTGTAATCGCATAGACATGGGCGGCGCCGTAGAAGGACTCGCGCAGGTTGACGCTCAGCTTGTCGAAGGTCCAAAGCGCTCCGAAGGTCGCCCGCCATCGCGGCGTCGCGGTCTTAACGTTGGAGCGCGCGACCGCGTCGAACAAGACGACGTTTTGGGCCACGTTCGACGGCGGCGGGGCGACCTTGGCGATGGTGGTCGCATTGTAATTGCCGCTCAACGACCAGTCCACGCGGCCGAACTCTTCAAACAGCGTCGAATAGGTGGCCACGAAGTCGGCGCCCTGGGTCAGGGTGTCGAGGCCATTGACGAAGGCCACCACGCCGACCGTGCCGCTCGGAGCAGTATAGATGTTTGGATCGATCGTCACTCCGTTGGAGGTCAGGGCCTGGATGATAGAGGGCGACCGCACGACCGTCGGGTTGTTGTGGTAGCCAAACATGGTGCCCGACTGCAGGATTCGATCCTTGATTTTGATCGAATACATATCGAGCGTCATTGTCAGGCGCGGCAGGAAATGGGTGACTAAGCCGCCGCTGAAGTTGGTCGACTTTTCCGGACCAAGGCCGGCGATGCCCAGGAACTTCGCGCCGGGCGAGTTCGGAGCGAAGACGCCGGAGACCGAGGTCGGGCCAACGTTGATCCCCGAGTAGAAGCCTTCTCCCAGGGTCGGGGCGCGGAAGCCGGTCGAAGCGGTGCCGCGGACTGCGATCATCTCGTTAAAGTCGAAGCGGCCCGTACCCTTGAACACTAGGGTGTCGCCGAAGTCGCTGTAGTCCTCGTAACGGGCGGCGAGGTCGAGCGAGAGTTTGTCGACCGGCTTGAAGGCTACGTCGACATAGGCGGCCTTGTTGTTCCGCTTGTTGAGGCTGGCGTTGACCGGGGAGTAGCCGAAGAAGGACTGGGCGCCGGTCTTATAGTAGGAGGCCGGATCGCCGGCTTTGATCTCGTAGGTGTCCTCGCGGTACTCGAGGCCGGCCGCGAAGTTCAGCGGCTCGGCGAAGCCGACCTCGAACTGGCGGCTGACATCCAGGGTGTTGGTCCATTGGCTCAGCACGAAGTCGCCGTCGTGGAAGGTGGTCGGCGTGGTGCCCGGCGTGGTGAGGGTCGAGGTGTCGAAATAGAGCGAGGAGTTCCCCGACCGGAGGACAAAGATCTCGTTCTTGTCGTGGCCGTAGGTGGAGCTGACGTCCCAGTTCCAGGCCCCCATCTTGCCGCTGAAGCCCGCCGTGATGGCGTACTCATTCTGGATCAGGTTCTCCTTCGGCAGGAAGCCCTGCGGGTAGAGGACGTCCGTGGGGTTGCGGCCGACGATGACGTTGGGCGGCCGGTAGTTCTCGATCGCCTGGCCCCAGCGGTAGCCGTAGGTGCCGAATGTGTAGAACTGTAGAGTGTCGCTGAAATCGTAGCCGCCGTTGAATAAGAAGACTGTCTGGCGGGACTCCGCGTCGCCCGCGATGCGGTTGACGAAGGGGTAGTCGGGGTTCTGCGTGATGCCCGGATACTGGGCCAACAGGGTGCGGCCCTGCGCGGTGCGCGGATCGACCCGAGGATCGATGTCGCCGCGGAAGCTGAAGTCCTTATACTTGGTCGCCAGGGTCATATCGAGATAGGCGCCTTCGATCGGGGCGAGCGCCAGACTGACCGAGATGTCGCCGGTCTTGCCGCCGCCGTCGAAATAGCCGCCGCCGGTCAGTTGGATCTGCCCGCCCGAGGTGCGCTTCTTCAGAAAGATGTTGACGACGCCGGCGATGGCGTCGGTGCCGTACTGAGCGGCGGCGCCTTCTTGCAGCACCTCGACGTGGTCGATCGAGTTGACCGGCAGCAGGCTGATGTCGGCCGCGGCGTTGCCGCCGAAGGGGCCGCCCGAAACGGCGACGTTGGCCATGCCGTGACGGCGCTTACCGTTGACCAGCACCAGGGTGTGGTTGGGGCTGAGGCCGCGCAGCTTGAACGACAGGTTGAAGGCGGCGGTGTCGCTGCCAAAGGCCTGGGCCTGAATGGAGGGCACGTTCTGAGCCAGGGCCTGGATCAGGTTGGGCTGGCCGGTGCGCAGTAGAAGGTCGTTGCCGAGCACCTGCACGGGCGCCGGGCTGTCGACGGCGCGCAGGCCGGTGGTGCGCGTGCCGGTGACGATCACCGCCTCGACGTTCTCGTCGACGGTCGCGGTTTGCGCCGAAGCAGCGCCGGCCGCGGCCATGGCGGCGGAAATAGCGAGCAGGCTTACGCCTGAGAATACTGTCTTCATCCTTGGTCCCCTGTTTTTCGAGGCCCTTTACGGATGCGTTTCCCCACCAACGGAGTAGAAGATGCAGATCTTCCGCGCCGAATAATTCAATTGTTGTCGCAATAGCGAGGTTTGTTGGCCGCGATGGTCGTCCTTTGTTGGGGCGACCCCACGTCGCTCTCCTGTCGCCCGATTGATGACCCTAGGTGGTGGTGCTGCAACACGCCGCCGCCGGAACTTAGCCAGTCGCGCCAAAAACACCGGGGCTTTGCACGATACTTCAGCAGTCCGTCCCCGGCCTGGACGCTCAGCGGGCGCCCCAGCCATCGCCGTCACTTGCAGACTTACTCCCGTCATCAGTGGAGCGGTGAGGCGCTTTGGCTTGCAAATCTCGTCGTGGCCAGAGAGGGAAGGGGATGAAATCGGCTCGATCTCATCCCTCTGGGGCGCGCTACGCCTTGGTGGTCGCAGGTCTTACCTTCTGCGCCCTCCTGGTCAGCGCGGGCCTGCGCGCCGCGCCGAGCGTATTGATGCTGCCGGTTCAGGCCGATTTCGGCTGGAGCCGGGCGGGCGTGGCCGCCACGGCGGCGGTCGGCATCTTTCTCTACGGGCTGGTGGGGCCGTTCGCGGCGGCGCTGATGCAGACGGTCGGTATCCGCCGCACCCTGCTTGGCGGTCTCGTGCTGATGTCGGTCTCGACCTTTGCCAGCCTGTGGATGACGGAACCCTGGCAGTATCTCCTGACCTGGGGCGTCTTTTCTGGACTCGGCACGGGCGCGGTCGCGAGCGTTCTGGGCGCCGCCGTGGTCAGCCGCTGGTTCGCGACCCGGCAGGGCCTGGTCATGGGCCTGCTGACCGCCAGCACCGCCACCGGCGCCTTGATCTTCCTGCCCTGGATGGCCCACCTGTCGGAGGGCGGCGGCTGGCGGCCCGTGGTCATCTTCGTCAGCGTCGGCTGCGCGCTGATGATCCCGTTTGTCGCCGTCCTCTTCCCGGAGCGCCCCGTCGACCTCGGCGCGCCGCGCTTCGGCGAGGCCGAGACGGCCCCGCCCGCGCCGATCCGGGGCGGCAGCCTGAACCTGGCCTTCAGCGTCCTCGGCCGCGCGGTGAAGGTTCCGATCTTCTGGCTGCTGTTCGGCAGCTTCTTCGTCTGCGGCCTGACCACCAACGGTCTCGTCGGCACCCACCTGATCGCCTATTGCGGCGACCACGGCATCCCGCCGACGGCGGCGGCGGGCCTGCTGTCCATGATGGGTCTGTTCGACCTGATCGGGACCACGGCGTCGGGCTGGCTGACCGACCGCTACGACCCCAAGCGGCTGCTGTTCGTCTATTACGGCCTTCGCGGCCTCTCCCTGATCGTCCTGCCCTTCATGGATTTCGGTCCCGTGGCCCTGGCGACCTTCGCCGTCTTTTACGGCCTCGACTGGATCGCCACCGTGCCGCCGACGGTCAAGCTGGCGACCCAGCGGTTCGGCGTCGACGGCCCGATCGTGTTCGGCTGGGTCATCGTCGGCCATCAGATCGGGGCGGCGGTCGCGGCTGCGGGCGCGGGCCTGATCCGCCAGCAGAGCGGCAGCTATCAGTCAGCCTTCCTGGTCGCCGGAGCCATGGGCGTCGTCGCCTCGGTCGCCTTCCTGGCGTTCAAGGACGATTCGCGTCCGCTGAGTTCGCCGGCATGATCCTGGTCGTCCTGGCCGCGCTCGCCGATCCGGCCCTCGGTGATGAGGCCAACCGCGCCCTGGCCAAGGCGCCGCGCGAGATCGGGGTCTTCCTCGAGCGCAAGGCCGAGTGCGTTTGCTGGGGCGGCGAGCTGCCCTACGACGAGTATCCCGACAAGAAGGACCGGCTCGGGCAGATCGACCGCGTAGTGCAGGCGCTGCGTTGCGATCGAGTGGCGGCTGACGAGAAGGCCCTGCGGCGCAATTACGCCAGACGCCCCGGCCTCGCGCGGCTGCTGGCGCTCGACTAGACCTCGTCGATCGGCTCGTGTTGCGAGGCGCGGGGCCTGGATAGCAGCAGCTTCGACAGCGCCTCCGTCGGCGACTTGCCGGCGGCCTTGGCCAGGTCCGCCTCCAGCGCGCGGTAGGCCTTCAGCACGGCCCGGCCGGTCTCGGTCAGCTTGGCTCCGCTCTGGCGGCCGCCGCCCGGCGCGGTCTGGACCAGCGGCTCGACCCAGCAGCGGTTCATGGTGTCGACCAAGAGCCAGGTGCGCCGATAGCTCATCCCCATCGCCCGCCCGGCGCCCGAGATCGAGCCTTCCCGGCCGATGGCTTCCAGCAGGTCGGCCTTGCCCGGGCCGAGGGCCAGCTCAGCACCGCAGAGCAGCTGAGCCTTGATCTTGAGAGGGCCGATATAGGGCATGGCCCCTGTTTGATGCGGGCGGTGAAATTTGTCCACTCACCCATTCACGCGAAGGAGACATAAGGATATCTTTATATCTTCTTGACCGGCGAACGCCCTCGGCGCTAATTGCCCGGCGTCGTGGTCTTCCGGTGTTCGCGCCGGAAGCTAAGAGGGAAGCCGGTGAAACGCCGGCGCTGCCCCCGCAACTGTAAGCGGCGAGCGTCTGTCCGATAGCGCCACTGGACTCCGTTCCGGGAAGGCAGGGCAGGGGCCTCGACCCGTGAGCCAGGAGACCTGCCCCGACAGATAACGTCCTCCGGCGGGGTGTCCGGTCTGGTCGCTTGCGTGCGCGATCAACCGCGCCCGTCCGCGCACCCGAACCCCCGCCGAAAGCTTGTGGGTTCGAGACCGATGACCGCCGACCGCCTCTTCGCCGCCGTTAGCGTCGCCGCCCTCCTCGCCACGCCCGTTCGGGCCCAGACGGCGGGCGCCGGCGGAACGCGGGCCGCCCTGGTCGACCCCGGCGCCCTGGACCAGCTGGTCGTCACCGCCAGCCCCAGCGCCGCCGCCTTTTCCACCCGCCTGCTCGGCGCCTCGATCACGGTCATCGACGCCCGGGCGCTGCAGGCCCGCCAGACGCGGATCGTCTCCGATCTGCTGCGCGACATCCCGGGCGTCGCCGTCAGCCGCACCGGCGCGGTCGGCGGCGCGACCCAGGTGCGGATACGGGGCGGGGAGAGCAACCACACGGTCGTCCTGGTCGACGGCATGCTGGCGGCCGACCCGGGCGTCGGCGAGTTCGACTTCGCCACCCTCTACGCCGACATGGGCTCCCACCTTGAAGTTCTGCGCGGCCAGCAGCCCATCTATGGTTCCAACGCCATCTCCGGCTCGATCCACTACATCACCGCCTCCGGGGCCGAGGCGCCGGGCCTCAGCGCGCGGATCGAGGGCGGAAGCTTCAACACCGCCCAAGGCGCGATCCGCTACGGCGGGGTGCACGGCCCGCTCGATGTCAGCCTGACCGCCGGATATTCCGTCACCGACGGGACTCCCAGCTCGCGCTTCGGCGTGCGCGAACTCGACGCCCGCAACACCAGCCTCGCCGGCAAGCTGATCTACACGCCCGCGCCGAACCTCCGGTTGATCGCCGTCGGCCGCTACGCCGAGACCTACGGCGACAGCAATCCCAGCGACTATTCCTCGCTCCCGACAGCCCCGACCTACGGCCTCACCGTCGACGGGAGCAACTTCTACGCCGCCCGCCAGCGGATGGGACTGGTCCGCACCGAGCTCGACCTGTTCGGCGGCCGCTGGACCCAGGGGCTCGGCGTCCAGGGCAATACCACGGCGCGCCGCAACTTCAGCGCCGTCGGCCAGCCTACCAGCTCCACCGACGCCGCTCGCTCCAAATACAGTTACGACTCGACCCTGAGGCTCACCAGCGGCGACCTCGTCCACACCCTGACCGGCGTTGTCGACTACGACCGCACCGTCTATCGCAACCTGCCGCTGACCTCGACGGTCACGGCCCAGAACGCCCTGCACCACATCAACGATTTCGGTCTGATCGGTCAGTACGAGCTTGGCTGGAAGGGCAGTCTCGGCCTCGGCGCCTCCGTCCGCCACAACGACAACACCCGCTTCCGGGACGCGACCAGCTGGCGCGTCCAGGGCAGCTACCGCTTTGACCAGGGAACGCGGGTTCACGCAGCCTGGGGCAAGGGGATCACCAACCCGACCTTCGTCGAGCTCTACGGCTTCAACCCCGCGACCTTCATCGGCAACCCCAACCTAAAGCCCGAACGCTCGCGCGGCTGGGAGGCGGGGGTGGAGCATACCCTGCTCGCCGACCGGGTGAAGCTCGGCGCGACCTATTTCTCGGCCCGGCTGCGCGACGAAATCTACACCCTCTTCGCTCCGACCTTCGCTTCCAGCCCGGCCAACCGGCCGACCCTCAGCAAACAGCAAGGTTGGGAGCTGACCGCCGTCGCCCGCCTCAGCCGGCAGTGGCGACTTGATGCCGCCTACACCAACCTCCACGCTACCGAGCGGGGCGTCAGGGAAATCCGCCGCCCCGAACACACGGCCGGCGTCAACGCCGGCTGGCGCAGCCTCGGCGACCGGTTCGGCGCCACAGCGACCGTGCGCTACAACGGCGCCATGACCGACACCTATTTCGGCGCCGCGACCCAGACCAAGGTGCTAGGCGCCTTCACCCTGGTGAACGTCAACGCCGACGCGAGGCTGACCAGCACCCTCCAGCTCTATGGCCGGATCGAGAACCTGTTCGACAAGGGCTACGAGGAGGTCTTTGGCTTCCGGTCGCCCGGCCGAGCCGCCTATCTCGGGCTGAAGACCTCGCTGTGATCCGAAAGGCGGGTCTAGCGGCGCTGATGGCGCTCCTGGCAGGTGCGGCGATCGCGGCCCCCAAACCCATGCGGGTAATGTCGGTCAACCAGTGCGCCGACCAGCTGATCATGCTGCTGCTGCCGCCCGACCGGATCGCCTCCGTCACCTATCTCGGAAGACGCGCCGCCGTGACGCCGGCGCTGGCGGCCAAGGCCAGGGGGCTTAAGGCCAACCAGGGCCTGACCGAGCAGGCGCTGACCGACCGCCCCGACCTGATCGTCGCCGGCCTCTACACCACCACGACCCTGCGTACCCTGGCCAAGCGGGCGGGCATACCGGTGATGGAACTGGAGCCCGCCGAGGATTTCGACGCCATCCGCGCGCAGACGCTGCGGCTCGGCGAGGCGCTGGGCCAACAGGCCAGGGCACGGAGCCTGGTCGCGCGCATGGACGCGACCTTGGCCGAGCTGAAACGCACCGCCCCGCCGCAACCCATCAAGGCCATCGGCTGGACCGGCGGGAGAGGGGTGGTCGGCCGCCGGTCGCTGTTCGACGCCATCCTTACCGCGGCCGGAGGCTACAACCCTGTCGCCGACCAAGACGCTTTCGAGCGCACGCTTGACCTCGAACAGCTCCTGTCGCTGAAGCCCCAACCCGACGTCCTGCTCTACGCCTCGGGCGAGCCCGGCGGCCTGGCTGGTCCGGACAACACCCGGCACCCCGCCCTTGTCCGCGCCTACGGCCCGCGCCGGCTGTCCTACCGGCAGGACGCCTATCAGTGCGGCACACCGCTCGCCGCCGACGAAGCCGTGGCCCTGCGCCGCAGCATGCTGGCGGCCATGCGCCTGCCCAAGGTCGGCCTGCCGTGAGGGCCGCCATAACTCTGATCTCGGCCGCCGCCCTGGCCGTGGCGGTCGTCCTGTCGATTCTGGTCGGCAGCGTCTGGATGAGCCCGCGCGACATCCTGCACGGTCTGACTACCCCGGGGCCTGATCTCGCGAGCCTGATCGTGCTGGACCTTCGCGCGCCCCGCACCCTCCTAGGCCTCCTGGTCGGCGCGACCCTTGGGCTGTCCGGCGCCGTCCTCCAGGGTCTGCTGCGCAATCCCCTGGCCGACCCCGGCCTGCTCGGCGTCTCCTCCGGGGCCGCCTTCGGGGCGGTGGCGGCCATCTACTACGGCCTGGCCTCGCACTTCTTTTTCGCGGCTCCGCTGCTCGGCATGGTCGGAGCCCTGGCGGCGGCGGGCCTGACCTACGCCTTCGGGCGAGGCGGGACCTTGTCCATGATCCTGGCCGGCGCGGCCGTCTCTGGGCTCGGCGGCGCGGGGGTGTCCCTGGCCCTGAACTTCGCTCCGATCAACGCCGCCTATGAGATCATGACCTGGCTGCAGGGCTCGATCACCGACAAGACCTGGGACCATGTGAAACTGGCCCTGCCGCTGATCCCTCTCGGCTGGACCGCCCTGGGCTTCACCGGGCGGGGGCTTGACGCCCTGGCGCTGGGCGAGGTGCAAGCGGCGAGCCTCGGTGTGAGCCTGAACCGCCTCCGGCTCGTGGCTTTGATCGGCGTCGCCCTCAGCGTCGGGGCCGCGACGGCGGCGGCGGGGGCCATCGGCTTCGTGGGCCTGGTCGCACCCCACCTCGTTCGCCCCTTCGTCGGCCACCAGCCGCGCCGAACGCTTCTGCCCTCGGCCCTGTTCGGCGCGGCCCTGGTGCTGCTGGCCGACGTCGCCAGCCGCCTGCTCCGTTACAACGGCGAGGAGATCAAGCTCGGGGTCCTGACCAGTCTCGTCGGCACGCCCTTCTTTTTCTGGCTCGTCCTGCGGCTGCGGCGGACCGCGCCATGACGATCCTCGCCGCCGAGAACCTGACCGTCCGGCGCGGCGGCCGCGCCATCCTCGACGGCGTCTCCGCCCGCTTCGAGGGCGGCGGCCTGGTCGCCGTGATCGGAGCCAATGGGGCGGGCAAGTCTACCTTGCTAGCCGTGCTGGCGGGGCTTTTGAAACCCGACGACGGTGTAGTTAGCCTCGACGGCGAGCCGCTGGCGCGGATCGAGGGCAGGGCGCTCGCCCGCCGCCGCGGTTTCCTGCCCCAGAGCCCGCGCGCCGAATGGCCGATATCGGTCGAGCGGCTGGTGATGCTGGGCCTCACTCCCAGCTTGCCGGCCTTCGGCGACCTGCCCGCCGAACTCAAGCCCAGCCTCGACCGGGCCATCGCCGACTGCGACCTGGAAGCCCACCGCGACCAGCCCGTCACCACCCTTTCGGGCGGCGAGCTCGCCCGGGCCATGCTGGCGCGCGCCCTGGTGGGCGAGCCTGAAATTCTGATCGCCGACGAACCCATGGCGGGGCTCGACCCCCGCCATGCCCTCGATAGCATGACGCGGCTGCGCGGCCTCGCCCTGGCGGGGCGTATGGTGATCGCCTCGGTCCACGACCTGACCCTGGCCGCCCGCTTCGCCGGTCGGATCATCGCGCTGCACCAGGGCCGCGTCGTCGCCGACGGAGCCGTGCGCGAAACCCTGACGCCGGACCTCCTGCGCCTCATCTTCGCGGTGGAGGCGCAGGTGCGCGGCGAGGGGCAGGGGGCCTATGTCGACTTCGCCGCCCCGGCCTGACCGCTCGCCCTTGCGATCCGCTAACGGCTCTGCGACCTTTATGGCGCAAGCATTCAGGCGCGCCCCGCAGAGGGCATCCAGCGAAACGCCGGCGCCCCAGGGAGGACAGAGTATGAAGCGTTTTTGGCCGAGGGCCCTTGCGGCCCGCCTGATTGTTCTCGGGCTCGGGACGCTCGCCGTCGGCGCCTCCGGAGCGCCGGCTCCCGCCGCCAAACCCGCTGTTGTCTCGCCCGCCAAACCGGCCGCCAAGCCACCAGTCCGCCGCGC
>CANJKM010000074.1 GCA_947474805.1 Caulobacterales bacterium
CGGTCCGCGCGATGCCGACCTTGATGTCCGATAGCCGCACAGCGGCGCACGCCGGCCAGGGGCGCGCGGCGCTGGGCCGTTCGGCAGTGAACGCCCCTCCGCCGGCGCTGCGCCAACGCGATCGAAACAGGTCGCCCAGCGCCATGGCCGCTGGCCCATCCACCACCATCATCACCTCGTGCCGCGCCGGGTGGCGCGAGTGATGCGGCAGGATGCGGCGGGCGTCGGTGTGGAGGTGAGCCTGGCTGTCCCACCGATTTGTGACGATGTCGCCTCCCCCGCAGAAGGCCAGCCGATCATCAACCAGCACCACCTTCTGATGATGCGCGGCCCCGAAGGGCACGTCATGCGCTTCCCGAAAGATCACCGGGGTCTTGGCGAACCACCGCTTGGCGCGATGGCCGAGAATGTCCTGATGTCCATTGATGCCGAACGGCGACTTCCAGACCAGGATGCGCACCACAAGTTCGGGCTTGGCGCGGCACAGCTCGATCAGCACTCTTCCAACCTCGTCAGGGTCGTTGGGCCCCTCCGAACCGTCCGGCGCCAGGCGGGTGCGCGGGTCGAAAGCCCAGCCGAGGATGAGGATCGAGCGCTCCGCAGCCTGCAGCGCCGCCATGAGCGCGGCGTAATAGGCCTGGTTGTCCACCAGGAAGCCCGCGCGATCCGCATGCTCGATCCGCCAGCAGGTCCGGCCCGGCGTGAGCAAGGTCATGCGGGCGCCGGTCCATCGCCCACGACCACGTCCACCCGCGCCTGCGCGAGCCGCCGGTACAGGGCGCGTCGACGAACGATGGGCTGCCAGTCGTAGAGAAAGATTTCGATGGGCCGCCAGTTGGCCACCCAGCCGAGGATGATCAACCCTTCCCCGAAGACGTTGGGGAGATAGCTTCCGCCGAGCAGGCCGGCCGTCTTCTCCCCGATGAGAATACAGCAACCCAGAACCAGCAGGCCGATGGCCAAGGCCTCCCGACCGGTCCGAAACAGCGTGTGCAGCTCCCAGCCCAGGACCTCGGCGCGATAGATGAAGTAGTTGCGGAAGGCGTCGCCGATATGCACCGCCCCCTCGTGCCGGGCTTCTGACTTCGGCAGGTGGATGACGATGGAGAGGGGGTGTTTTCCGCCCATCTCGCCGGCCCAACCGACGACATATTCCTCAACGCCGGCGTCGAGATCGCGCTCTCGGAACGGGGTCGGATCGAGCGTCTGAAACAGCTGTCCGACATTCTGGATTCGCAGCTCGATCGGCCTGCGGATCGTGTGCGAGCCATGCCGTCCGAACATGCCCGCGCCTCCTCGCGCCCTCGTCCCCTGGACGGCCGCCAGGGTAGCGGCCGGACGATGCGGCTTCTCGCCCCTTGAGTCGATGCCCAGCTTGGCCGTGAACGCCAACCGCTCAGCGCATCGTCGGGATGACAAAGCTCTGATCGGCCACCGCCTCGCCCGTGGGCCAGCGCTGAGTGATGATTTTCTGACGAGTGTAGAAGCGCACCCCGTCCTGGCCGTATTGGTTGAGATCGCCGAAGCCCGAACGCTTCCAGCCGCCGAACGAGTGGTAGGCCACCGGCACCGGGATCGGCACATTGATCCCGACCATGCCCACCTCGACCTCGGCCGCGAACTGGCGCGCGGCCTCGCCGTTGCGGGTGAAGATGGCCACGCCATTGCCGTACTGATGCTTGCTCGGCAGGCTCAGCGCCTCGGCGAAGCTCTCGGCCCGCACCATCTGCAGCACCGGCCCGAAGATCTCCTCCTGGTAGCTGCGCATGCCGGGGGTCACCCGGTCGAACAGGGTCGGGCCGACGAAGAAGCCCTCCTCCGACCCCTGCAGCACAAAGCCGCGTCCGTCCACCACCAGCTCGGCGCCCTCGTCGACGCCCATCTGGATGTAGCTTTCGATCCGCGCCTTGTGCGCCGCGCTGACCACCGGCCCATAGTGGGCGTCCGGATCGCTCGACACCCCGACCCGCAGGCCAGCGATGGCCGCGACGAACTTCTCGCGGAGCGCGACGGCGGTCTTCTCGCCCACCGGAACCACCACCGGCAGCGCCATGCAGCGCTCGCCCGCCGAGCCATAGGCCGCGCCCATGATGTCGGCCACCGCCTGGTCGAGGTCGGCGTCCGGCAGGATCACGCCGTGGTTCTTGGCCCCGCCCATGCACTGCACCCGCTTGCCGTTGGCCGCGCCGCGTCCGTAGACATACTGGGCGATGTCGGAGGAGCCGACGAAACTGACGGCCTTGACCACCGGGTGATCCAGGATGGCGTCGACCGCCGTCTTGTCGCCGTGAACCACGTTCAGCACCCCCGGCGGCAGGCCCGCCTCGATCATCAGCTCGGCCAGCCGGATCGGAACCGACGGGTCCCGCTCGGACGGCTTGAGGATGAAGGCGTTTCCGGTGGCGATCGCCGGTCCGAACATCCACATCGGAATCATCGCCGGGAAGTTGAACGGGGTGATCCCGGCCACCACGCCCAGCGGCTCGCGCGTCGACCAGACGTCGATCCCCGGCCCCGCGCCCTGGGTGAACTCCCCCTTCATCAGATGCGGGACGCCGCAGGCGAACTCGATCACCTCCAGCCCGCGCTGGATGTCGCCCTTGGAGTCGGCCACGACCTTGCCGTGCTCGGACGACAAAAGCTCGGCCAGCTCGTCCATATGCAGCTCGAGCAGCCGCTTGAACTCGAACATCACCCGCGCGCGGCGCTGGGGATTGAGCGCCGCCCAGCCGCGCTGGGCCTCGCGGGCGTTCTGCACGGCCTTGTCCAGCTCCGCGGCGTCGGCCAGCGGCGCCCGCGCCTGCACCTTGCCGGTGTTGGGATCGAAGACGTCGCTGAATCGGCCTGAAGTCCCGGCGACGGCCTGGCCGCCGATGAAATGGGTGAGCGTGCGCATGGGATTCCCTTCGAACTCCTGGTCACTCTAATGCGCGAAATCAAATCAACCGCATCGAAGATGGCGGCGCGCCCGGCCTCCGCGCTGGCGCGGCGCGGCGTTCGGGGGCTAGTGGGACCACGCCGCGACCATGGCTCCCCTTAGGCCCCATGGCTTCGCACGTTCATTCCAGGAGACGACTTTGAAGATCAACGCCGCAATCGTAATCGCCGCCGCACTCGCCGCCGCCGCCCCCACCTTCGCCCAGACCGGCGCGCCCGGCGCCCCCGTGGCGGCGCGCGTCCTGCCTGGTAATTACAAGGTCGACAAGAACCACACCCAGGTGGTGTGGACGGTCAACCACCTGGGCATCTCGCCTCTTTCGGGCGCCTTCACCGCCAAGGAAGGGACGCTCGAACTCGACCCGAAGAAGCCCGCCGACGCCAAGGTCAGCGTCACCTTCAATGTCGCCGACATGACCAGCTCCGTGCCGGCCTTCACCAAGCACCTGTCGAGCGCCGACTTTTTCGACGTCGAAAAGTTCCCGACCGCGGCCTTCACCTCCACCTCGGTGAAGGCGACGGGGACCACCGCCAAGATCACCGGCAACCTGACCATCAAGGGCGTGACCAAGCCGGTCGTGCTCGACGCCAAATTCTACGGCGCCGGCCCGAACCCGCAGAGCAAGAACCTGAATGTCGGCTTCTCGGCCATCGCCGCCATCAAGCGCAGCGATTTCGGCCTGACCTACGCCGCGCCGCTGGTGCCCGACCAGGTCGAGCTCCGCATCGCCGCCGCCTTCGAAAAGGTGGGCTAAGCCCGAGAGGCCGGCGGGAGCGTCTCGCCGGCCGCCTTCGGCTCAGAACTTGCCGCGCAAGCGGATCGCGAACCGCCGGTCGCGGAACTCCTCATAGGTCTCGCTGCGGGTCAGCCGCCCGTCGGTCTGGCTGACGGCGTAGAGGATCCGGCGTTTGTACTCGTGGCTCCGGGTAAGGTTGTAGGCCTCCAGCCGGATGGTCATCGACCCCCACAGCGCCTTCTCGATGAAGGCCTCCACCCGCGGCCCGCGCGAGAAATACTCCAGGTTCCGAATGTCGCTGGTCAGCTGATAGCCGGAGGTGTCGTAGAGGGTCGCGCCGTACGACGCACGCCAGCCCGTCAGGTCATGACGGAAGCCCACGGTCAGCTCCGAGCCATAGGGCTCCTTCATCTTGCGGTCCCGGCCCGTGAAGGGATCGACCAGGCTCGACCACTGGCGAAGATAGCGGGTGTTGACCTGGGCGTTGCGCAGACCCAGCCGCGTCAGTCTCACCCCGGCCTTCAGCTCCACCCCGTAGAGCCGCGCCTTGTCGATATTACCCGGCGCCGAGAAGGGCAGCCCCGCCGCATTCACCCCGAACGGGATACGGTCGATATGGCCCGAGACATCCCGATAGAAGCCGCGCGCCTCAAGGGCGCCGCCGTCGCTGGCGAGCCGGTGCTCGAACCCGGCCTCATAGAGCCAGGTCCGCTCGGGCGCGAGACTGGGGTTGCCGGCGTCTATCCGGGTGTCGACCACATTGTAGACGGGGACGAAGGCCGAGAAATCGAGCTGGCTGATTAGACGCTCGAACTTCAGCCGCAAGCGATCACGAGGGGTGAAATTGTAGCGCAGATCGAACCGGGGCTTGGGGAAGGCGTAGGTCCGGACCGGAATGAAGGGGTAGTTGGTGGTGATCCGCGAGACCTCGACGTTTAGAGAGCTTTCCAGGCTGAGTTTCGGCGAAACCTTCCAGTTGTGGATCACGAAGGCCTCGCCGCGCACCTCCTGCACCTCGGCGTGGGCGGTGGGAATGACGATGGGGTCGAGCCGGCCGTCGCGGTCGGTGTCGAAATAGACGCTGAGGTCCTGGTTCAGGGTGTTGCGCGCGCCCTCCGCGCCCAGGGTGAACTCCTGCCCCTTGGCCAGCGGCAGGCTGTAGGTGGCGCGCAGGATGTCCTCACCCGTCACCTGCTTGCTGTCGCTGCGGCTGATCTCCACCACGCCGGTCGCCTCGTAGCGGTTGCGGAAATCCCGCACCGGCAGCTTCAGCCGCGTGTGGATGGCGATGAGATTGAGCTTGCCCGGTCCCAGGGCCTTTTCGAACTCGCCGCCGAGGTCGAGCAGATCGCGGCGTTGGCGGCGGATGTGCAGCTCCTGCGCCCGGCCCGCCGGGGTTCCCGCGAGGGCCGGCCGGGTTACGCCGGTGAAGTCGGTCTCCTTGGTCGGGTGCGGCTGGTAGAGGGCGTTGAAGCGTAGCTGCCCGTCGCCGGCGAAGTCATAGGTCAGGTTGGCGGTGTAGATCTTCTTGTGGTGCTCGCGCTTCCAGGTCTGCGGCCGGACCTCGGTGACCGCCCCGGACGGGCTGTAATAGACCTCCTCGCGCCAGCGACGGGTGTAGTCGCTGGCCCCGCCGGTGGGCGTCTGGCCGAGCGGGGTGAACAGGTTCTTCTCGGCGGCGATGACGTAGCTGAGCCGGCCCCAGCTGTTGGAATAGGAGATCAGACCGTCCACATCCGACCAGCTCAGGTCGTCGAAACGGTAGTTGAGTTCGTAGCTGCCGACCCCGCCGAGGTTCACGCCCTCCTTCAGCACTAGGTTGATGATCAGGCCCTCGCTCTGGACCTTGATCTCGCCGGAGGTGCTGCGAATCAGCTCGACGCGCAGGACATTGGCGGCGGGGATCCGCCGCAGGGTCTGGAGAATCTGGCCCTTGGCCGCCAGCCGCTTGCCGCCGATCAGGATCTGGTCGCCGCCCGAGCCGAGGCCCCGCGCCTGATTGGTCGATCCGGCGCCGTCCAGCACGGGCGCGACACCGGGCAACCGACGCAGCATGTCCTCGGCGTTGGTCAGGTTGTACTGCGCGAAGAAGGCTTGGTCGTAGATCTGATTGCCCACGCCGGCGCTCGCGAGGCTCTGCTGTACCGGTGCGTCGACCGGCGTAGGCGCCTGCGCGGAGGCGGAGCCGCCCACGGCGAGGACGACGGAGCACAGCCCCGCGCCCAAAGCGCCGCGCCTCGCCGCAGCATCGGCCGGCCGGTTCAGATGTGATCTCCACTCCACGGCGTCATGGATAGGGCGTCTCCCGCGTTGCGAAGGAATGCCGTTCTCAATACGGGGCGTAGACCTACCGGCTACGCGCAGCGCCCTGCAAGAAGGTTGGTCAGGCCAGCACGCCCCGCACCACCTCACCGTGCACGTCCGTCAGGCGGAAGTCGCGGCCCTGATAGTGGTAGGTCAGCTGCTTATGATCGACGCCGAGGAGGTACATCATGGTCGCGTGCAGATCGTGCACAGACACCGGGTCCTTCTCGATATTGTAGCTGAACTCGTCGGTCTGGCCGTGGTGATAGCCGGCCTTCACCCCGCCGCCCGCCAGCCAGTAGGTGAAGCAGCCGCCATGGTGGTCGCGCCCGGTCAGGTCCGACAGCGCGCCCTGGGCGTATGACGTGCGCCCGAACTCGCCGCCGAACATCACCAGGGTGTCGTCGAGAAGTCCCCGCTGCTTCAGATCCATGACCAGCGCCGCCGAAGGCTGGTCGACCGAATAGCAGTCGCCTGGATGGCGGCTGAAGATGCGGGTGTGGTGGTCCCAGCCCACATGGATCAGCTGCACATATTTCACGTCGCGCTCGATCAGGCGGCGGGTCAGCAGGCAGTTGCGGGCGAAGCTTCCCGGCTTGGTCACTTCCGGACCATAGAGGTCGAGGATGTACTGCGGCTCGTCGGAGATGTCGGACACGTCCGGCACCGAGTCCTGCATCCGGTAAGCCATCTCGTACTGGCTGATCTTGGACAGGATCTCCGGGTCCCGCGAGGCCTCGTACTGGGCCTTGGACATATTGCCGATGAAGTCGAGCTGGTCGCGGCGAAGCTCTTTCGTCATCCCGTCGGGATTGCCGATGTAGAGCACCGGGTCGGTACCGGCCCGGAAGTCCACGCCCTGATGTTGCGACGGCAGGAAGCCCGAGGCCCAGGCGGCCGAGTTCGCGGCCACCCCGATGCTCTGGTACTTGGAGTTCATCACCACATAGCTGGGCAGGTTCGCGTTGTCGGTGCCCAGCGCATAGTTGACCCAAGCCCCCGCCGAGGGCCGCCCCGCCAGCTGGAAGCCTGTGTTGAGGAAGATGGCCGCCGGGTCATGGTTCACATGCTCGGTGTTCATCGTGTGGATGAAGGTCAGGTCGTCGGCGATCTTGCCGGTGTGACGCATCAGCTCCGAGGCCCAGGTCCCCGTCTCGCCGTACTGCTTGTATTCCCACAGCGGCTTCACCAGCGGGAAGGAGCTCTGGCCGTTGGTCTGGGAGGAGATCCGGCCACCCTTGTTCTTCACCGAGGGCGGGATCTCCTGAGCATGCATTTTGATCAGGGTCGGCTTGTAGTCGAAGGTGTCGACCTGACTGATCGCGCCCCACATATGCATGGAGACGACCCGTTTGGCCTTGGCGGGAATCTGTCCCGTGCCGAGCACGCCCTTGTCCGCGCCCGCGCCGGCCTTCACCGGCGCCGCGCCGTTCCCGAAGGCCGACCGCAGGCCCATCATCTCGCCGAGCGCGACGGCCCCAAGTCCCACGCCAGCGCCCATCAGGGCCCGACGCGAGAGGTTGGCCGCCAGCGTCCTATCCATTTCGGAGCTCATCTTTCGTCTCCTAGCGCAGCGAATAGGCGTCGGGGGTGTTCATCACCCCGGCCGCGACCAGGGTCATGGCGGCGAGCTGTGTCGGGTCCAGCGCCCGGTTGGCCGGCGCGACCCCGATCGCGACCAGCTTCTGCACCTCGTCGGGAGCCTTTGACAGCCGCTCGGTCTGGGCGATCCGGTAACGGCTCATCTCGGCCAGCTCGCGCGACATCGGATGGCGGCGCGTGGCCAACCGGAACAGGGTGACGATCTGCCGGTCCGGATCGCCCGGATTCAGCGCGATCGCCCGCTCGGCCAGCTTGCGGTAGGCCTCCATATATTGCGGGTCGTTCAGCAGCACGAGCGCCTGCAGCGGCGTATTGGACACCCGCCGCGCCACCGACGAGACATTGCGGTCCTGCACGTCGAACACCTGCAGCGACGGGAACAGGGCGTTGCGCTTGATGTAGGTGTAGAGCGTCCGCCGGTGCATCTGGTCGTTGGGCACGCCGGTGGGATAGACGTTCGGGCCGGTGCCGATGTTCTGCCACACCCCGTCCGGCTGATAGGGGAAGACCGCGTCGCCGCCGATGCTCTTGTTCAGCAGGCCCGATGCGAACAGGGCGTTGTCGCGGATCGTCTCGGCTGGCAGGCGATAGCGGGGGCCGCGGGCCAGATAGATGTTGTTCTTGTCCTTCTCCAGCAGGTCGCGCGGGATGTTGGACGACTGACGATAGGTCGCCGACATCACGATCAGCTTCTGCATGCGCCGTATGTCCCAGCCCGAACGGCGGAACTCGATGGAGAGATAGTCCAGCAACGGCAGGTTGGAGGGATTGGCTCCCTGGGTGCCGAAATCTTCGACAGTCTCGACGATCCCGTTTCCGAAGTGCTGCGCCCACAGCCGGTTCACAAAAACCCGCGAGGTCAGCGGATGCTTGGGATCGAACAGCCACTGGGTCAGGCCCAGCCGGTTGGCCGGGTATTTCTTCCCGTACTCGAACACATGCGGAAGCGCCTGCACCGGCACTTGCTTGCCGTGCTGATCGTAATTGCCTCGCTCGAGCAGATAGGTCGGGCGCAGGATCATAGCGTCCTTCAGCACGTCCACGGTCTCGATCGGCCGCTCGATCTGCTGCTGAGCCAGGACCGCAGCCTTCCAGTCCGCCTCGGCCCGAACGACGCGCGGGTCCTTGGCGGCCAGGATCGCGGCCAGATCGCCGGGCGCCGGCACGGCGGCGCGGTCGTTGTGCATAGAGGCCACCTCGATCGAGGTCAGGGCGCGGGTGAAGACCCGCAATTCATCGACAGCGCCCTTCTGGAACTCGGGCACGCCGAAAGCGTGGCCGACTGAAAGGCCGGTGTAGCTGCCATAGTTGTTGTGAATCCCGCGCGGCATGGCCGAACCGGTCAGGTTGTCGTGCAGCACCTGCACTTCAACCGGCTTGCCGTCGGCGTAGAGCTTCAGGCCGGACGCCCGGCTGGACCCGTCGTAGGTCGCGGCGACATGCACCCACTTGCCCTTGGGCAGCTCGGCCTTCGCGCGGACATTGATCTGGTTGTAGGGCGCCGAAGAGACCACGCTCCAGATCAGGTGGTTGTTTTCCAGGCTGACCGCATAGGCCGAGCCGTTGAACAGGATATCCACCGCGTCATAGGGCTTGTCGGCCCGCAGCTTGACCCACAGATCGAAACTGTAGGGCTGGGTCCGCTCGAACTTGCCGACGCCGGCGTCCGCGAAGCCCATGGTGTCGTCGATCATCACCGCCTGGCCCTTGCCGGGCGGACCGGCGATCGGGTGGCCGTTGTTCATCGCCCCCGGCTTTCCGTCCTTCAGCCCGGACTTCGTCCAATAGAGCAGCGGCTCCTTCAGCCCCACGAACAGCTGCTTCTGGAAGATCGAGTTGTCGGTGATCGACAGCGGCTTGCCCTGGGCCAGGTGGTTGCCCACCGCCACATCCAGGTCGTCCTTGGCCAGCCGCTTCAGGCCGGGGTCGCGCATCGGCGGGCCGGGCGGCTTGGCGGCCGGTTTGGCGGCGACCTTGACCAGGCCGGGCCTGGCCGGCGACGACCGAGGCGCCGGCGGCTTGGGCGCGGTCACACCGGGCGCCAAGGGCACGGTCGCCTTGGCGATAAGGCTGGCGTAGCGGCCGCCGTTCCGGCGCACGGCCGGCTCGATCATCAGGGTCTCGAACGAGGCCTTGTAGTAGCTTTCGAACGGGTAGTAGGCCTGCTGCGCCCCATCCAGCGTGGCCTGCAACAGCCCCTTGCCCTGGCCCGAACGCGCCAGCGCGGCGGCCTGGGTCTCGGACGCCTTCAGCGCCTGGGCGTAGGCGGCGCGATAGGCGGCTTCCTTGGCGGCGGTTTCCTTGGCGGCCTTGTCGCGGCGCGCGGCCTGCATCGGGGTCGGCCAGTCCAGCGTCGGGCCATTGCCCGCCATCCCCTGTTCGTCGACCGAGTTGAAGAAGCCGCCAAGCGAGTAGTAGTCAGCC
This sequence comes from Caulobacterales bacterium, assembly GCA_947474805.1. Classification (GTDB taxonomy): domain Bacteria; phylum Pseudomonadota; class Alphaproteobacteria; order Caulobacterales; family Caulobacteraceae; genus CANJKM01. The sequence continues at coordinate 10,005 of CANJKM010000074.1, forward strand.
TGCGAGATCACATCATACTTGTGGTCATGGCACTTGGCGCAGCCGACTGTCAGCCCCAGGAAGGCCTTGCCGACCAGCTCGGCTCGCTCGTTCACATAGGTGACCCGGTATTCCTCGTCGATCAGCCCCATCTCGTTCGATTTGGCGTTCAGCCGGGTGAAGGCTGTGGCCAGGATCTGCTCGCGCGTCGGGTTGGGCAGCTTGTCGCCCGCGAGCTGCCAGGTGACGAAGCGGTCGTAGGGGATGTTGCGCTTGAAGGCCGAGATCACCCAGTCGCGGTAGGGGTACTGGAACCGGCCGTCCGGGTCGTTCAGATAGCCGTCGGTGTCGGCGTAGCGGGCCACGTCCATCCAGGTCTGGGCCATCCGCTCGGCGTAGGCGTCGGAGGTCAGCAGCCGGTCGACCAGGGTCTCATAGGCCTTGGGGCTCTTGTCGGCGACGAAGGCGTCCACCTCCGCCAGGGTCGGCGGCAGGCCCGTCAGGTCCAGCGTCACCCGGTTGATCAGCGTCTCGCGGTCGGCTTCCGGCGAGGGGTGAAGCTTGGCCTTCTGCAGGCCGTTGTAGACGTAGTTGTCGATCGGGTTGACCGCCTGCTTGTCCCATTCGGTCCGCAGGGGCTTCACTTCCTTGGGCGCCGTATAGGCCCAGTGCTGCTCGTACTTGGCCCCCTGCTTCACCCATTTGGTCAGCACCGCAACCTCATAGGGCGACAGCGTCTTGTGGGTTTCCAGCGGCGGCATCCGCAGGTCCGGGTCGCTCGTGGCGATCCGCTTGATCAGCTCGCTCCGGCCCGGATTGCCCGGCACGATGGCCCGGCGGCCCTTGTTCTCCGGCAGCTCCCCGGTCGCGTCCTTCTGCTCGTCCAGCCGCAGCCCGGCCTTCTGCGAGCCCTTGCCGTGGCAACCGAAGCAGTTCTGCGACAGCACCGGCCGAACGTCGAAGTTATAGCTGATCTTGTCGGGAACCTCGGGCGCGCCCTGCGCCATCTTCTGCGCGCCGTAGTTCTGGCAGGCGCTGATCAGGAGCGCGGTCGCGCCAAGACCGGCGGCGCTGATGGCGACGGTGGAGAAGCTCAGCTTCCGCATCGAGGTGTTTCCTCCGAAACGCACACCCGCCGCCACGTCTTCCGCGCCAATCAGCAGGCCTTTATAAATGAACCTTCCATCTCCTCTCGTCAAGGCGCAGGGCCTTGCGGGGAAAGAGCTTCACCTCTGAACCTTCTCCTAATCTTCCATGGATTCCTGTCTGGAAAATGTCCGTTAGGAAACCTTACCCGACTGCTCAGCCGGCCGGGATCACCCGCACCAGATTGATCTTGAACACCAGCAGGCTATTGGGCGGAATATCGGCTCCGGCGCCCGCCTCGCCATAACCCAGCTCAGGCGGCACATAGAGCATCCACTCATCTCCGGGGTGCATCTGCTGTAGGGCCTCGGTCCAGGCCTCGATCAGCCCGTTCAAGGGGAAGACCTGGGGCTGGGCGCCCGCGTCGGTATAGGTAGTGTCGAACACCTTCCCGTTCAGCAGCGCGCCCTGGTAGTTGACCTGCACCGAGTCCTCGAGCTTGGGCGTCGGCGCATTGGCCGGGCCGGATTTTAGCACCGAATACTGCACGCCCGACGGCAGGGTCATGACCCCCGGCTTCTTGGCGTTCTCGGCCAGGAAGGCCTTGGCCTCTCCGGCGTTCTTGGCGGCCACGGCGGCGGTTTCGGTCGCCGACATCTGGCCGGCGTCCTTCTTCTCGCAGGCGGTGACGGACAGGACGGCGGCGGCCAGGAGCAGCAGGATCGGGCGCATGGGACCTCTAGAATCTAACAAAGGGGCGGATCATCGCAGCCTATAGCGCCGGATGCGCGGCGCGACCATCTAAGAGGCGCCATCAACTCGCCGCTTTGGCGCGCGAGCCTGGACCGCTACAGAGGACGCCATGTCGCTGCTTCCCAAGTCCCGAAAAGCCCGCCGCCGTTTGATCGTGGTCCTGGCGGCCGCGCCGATCCTCGCCGCGGCGGTCGGTCTGTCCCTCTATGCGATGGGCGACGCGGCGGTCTTCTTCTATTCGCCGGCCCAGGCCCAGGAGAAGCACGTGCCCCCCGGCCAGACGATCCGCCTCGGCGGCCTGGTCCAGACCGGCAGCGTCGGCCGCCGCGCCGACGGCACGATGGAGTTCGCCATCGCCGACC
>CANJKM010000075.1 GCA_947474805.1 Caulobacterales bacterium
CGGCGGCGTAGTGCCGACCTGCGGCAAGCAGCTGCCCGGCACGCCCAAGTGGATGAACAAGACCGTCGCCACCGTCGGCGCCGGCCCGTTCGAGGCCCAGCTGATCGGCGACTATGTCGGCCGCCGCTTCGCCACCTTCACCAACGACGCCAGCGTGAAGTCCTACTTCCTGACCTCGCTGCGGCTGGCCTACCGCGTGCCGGCCAGCGTCCTGCCGCTGCAGAAGGCCGAGATCGCGCTCAACGTCACCAACCTCGGCGACAAGAAGGGGCAGTCGACCATCTCGGTGGGCTCGCCGACCAACAGCTACGGTGCCTATCCGATCGCGCCGCGCCAGTGGTTCCTCACCGTCTCGGCGGCCTTCTGATCATGGAAAGCGCGGGCACGCGGCGGCAGATCATGATCGGAGCCGCCGCCGCGGCGCTCGCCGGGACGGCGGCTCATGCCGCCGCCCCGCCCCGGCGGGTCGAGGTGTTCGGCCATCGCGGCGCCTCGGCGCTTCGGCCCGAGCACACCCTGGCCTCCTACGCCAAGGCGATCGCCGACGGCGCCGACTCGATCGAGCCCGACCTCTGCTGCACCAAGGACGGGGTGCTGATCGCCCGGCACGAGAACAACATCGTCGAGACAACCGACGTCGCCAGACGTCCCGAGTTCGCCGGCCGCAAGACCGAGAAGACCGTCGACGGCCAGAAGGTCACGGGCTGGTTCGTCGAGGACTTCACCCTGGCCGAACTGAAGCGGCTGCGCGCCATCGAGCGCCTGCCCCAGCTGCGCCCCCAGAACGCCGCCATGGACGGCCGGTTCGACATCCCGACCTGGCAGGAGGTGGTCGACTTCACCGCCGCCGAGGCCTCGGCCCGCGGGCGGACCATCGGCCTCCTGCCCGAACTCAAACATTCGACCTATTTCCGCGCGATCGGCCTGCCGCTGGAGGATCGCCTGACGGGCAGCCTGTCCCAGCACGACTACCTCCGCCGCGCCCCCATCGAGATCCAGTCGTTCGAGACCGCCAATCTGCGCGCCATCCGCGCCAGGATCGGCCGCCCCTCCAATGTGCGGCTGATGCAGCTGATCGAGGCCAACGCGGCCAAACCCGCCGATGTCGTCGCCGCGGGCGCCGGCCCCAGCTACGCCCAGATGGCGACGCCCGCGGGCCTGGCCGAGGTCGCCCGCTACGCCGACGTCATCGCCCCCCCGGTCCGCGCCATTATCCCGCTCGGCCCCGACGGCCGCCTCACTCGCCCGACCGCCCTCGTCGAGGACGCCCACAAGGCCGGGCTCCTGGTCCACATCTGGACCTTCCGCCCCGAAAACTACTTCCTCGCCGCCGACTTCAAGAACGCAAACGGCGACGCCGCCCGCAACGAAGCCGGCTCGATCGCCGAGATGCGCGCCTATATCGCGACAGGCGTCGACGGCATCTTCACCGACGACCCGGGCCTGGGGCGCAGGGCGCTCGAGGGCTGATTAGCGCCGACGTTCGAAGCTTACATAGGCGGGGGCTCGTCGCCGGCGTTAGCGCGCGTCCTTTTTGGCCGGGGCGAACACCATGAACCGGGCCAGGGGCCGTTTGAACACCACCAGATAGGCGACGTGCGTCGCCACCAGCAGCATCAGCGCGTTGCCGAGCAGCTCATGCGCCTCGCCAAGCGGGCCGCCCTCGCGTTCGCCGCCCTCGCCTTCGTCGTCCTCGCGGGGCTCGCGGCGCTCGCTCGCCTCGCCCGGGGTCTCGGCCTGCAGGCGCGAGGCGGCGGCGGGCGGCCGGCTGGGCGGACGTTTTGAACCAAGGTCGCCTGAACGCCCAACGCGGCCCGATGTTCCGTGGCCGCCGCTCCGGCGGGGCGCCTGGGCTTGATTCAAATTAATGCCCCGGGCCGCCCAGGCCCTAGCCTCGGACCGTTCTGGCGTTCACGCCAGCGGAGACAAGCCATGCGCAGACGCCCCCTCCTGTCGGCTTCATTGGCGTTCGCCCTCGCCGGATTGGCGACGGTCGGAGCCGGATGCTCCAAGCCCGCGCCCGAGCAGAGCCAGGACGGCGCCGCCCTGGGCGCCGTCACGGCGGCCGTCACGGCCGCCACCGGCTATGACGCCTCCAAGCTGGAGGTCGCCGCGCCGGGCGCCCAGATCATGGTCAAGGTGATCAACAGCCCGCTCGCCGGCCGCCCCGCCATCGAGCGCGAGGGCGAGGCGCAAAGGATCGCCTCGGCGATCTCGGCCAGCATCGCCGGCAAACCCGAGTTCAGCGGCCTCCTCGGCATCCACGTGGACTATGTGACCCGAAACAGCGACGGCGGCGAACGCGTGATCGACGGCGTCGACTTCCGCAAGGATTCGGTGGGGGCGTTTGTCCCCCACATCAGCTGAGCGGTGTTCGGTCTTTCGCCGTCAGGCCGCCGCCGGAGGGCGCCCTGGCCGCGCCCTGAGAGGTTTTCCATTCAAGCTTCGGCAATTGACGGGCCGGCGGGCCGGTGGCTCCATTCGACCCAAACCAAGAGGGGGAAATGATGAGGCGCGTGTTTTGCGGCGCGGCGGCGGCCGCCCTGGTGATCCTGACCGCCGCCGCGGCCGCGGCGCAGACCGGCGCGCCGGCGCCCGGGCCCTGGCCGCCGCAGCAGCAGGGCTTTTGGCCTTTGGGCGCCCTCGCGCCGGAGAACCTGCGCAAGCCGCGCGCCCCGGCGCCTGTCGATCTGACCGGCACATGGCTGATCGTCCCCGACGCCAAGACCGGCGGGGTCTCGACCTTCCGGCCCATGCCCAAGCTGAAGCCGGAGGCCCAGCGCCTGTTCGAGCTCGGGCAGCAGGCCAATGCGGAGGGCAAGGCGTTTCGTGACGACACCGGCGCCTGCTGGCCCGCCGGCATGCCCAAATATATGAACCGGGTCTGGCCGATCCAGATCTTTCAGCTCCCGACCATGATCCTGATGGTCCAGCAGTTGAACAACCAGCTGCGCTGGATCTATCTCGACGGCCGCGGCCACGCCGACCCCGAGATCGCGCCGCCCACCTACAACGGCGATTCCATCGGCCGCTGGGAGGGCGATACGCTGGTGATCGACACCACCCAGTTCGAACCCACGCGCCACTGGGTCGAGCAGGGCGTTCCGGTCAGCAAACAGTTCCACATCGTCGAACGCATCCGCCTGGCCGAGGGGGGCAAGGCGATGCTGGTGACCCTGATCATGACCGATCCCGTCAATTGGGAGGGCGAGTGGGTCAATGAGAAGCGCTACCTGCGGGTCGACGATCAGGACAGTGGAGAGGTGCAGTGCCTCCCCGACCTGAACGACCACCTGCCCGCGACGGGGCCCCAACACAACGTTCGCTGAGGCGGGCCGGGCTTCAGCGCGCCAGCCTCTCCTCCAGCGCCCGCGCCACGGCGGTCATCGCCGCCAGCCGGGGGTGGAAGGGCGCCCCGCCCTGGCCGCTCGGGCTTCGGCTCGGCGCGGCCGCCTCGGTCCAGGGGTCGGGGGCGCAGGCGTCGTGCCCGCGGGTCAGGGCCGAGGCCTTGATCAGCTCCGCGCCCGTCTCGGCCGCGATCGTCTCGGTCAGCCGCGCCAGCCGCTCGGAGCGGCCGCGCAGGTCGTCGGCGTCGGCGGCCGACAGCTCCAGCGCGGCGCAGGGCGGCCCCGGCGGCAGCACGGTCACATAGTCGACGAACACCAGCCGGGCGCCCGGCGCGCGCCGCCGCACCTCCCCCGCGATGGCCCGCATATTGGTCGCGGTCAGGGCGAAGGCCTGCTCAAGGTCGAAGGCGGGCGCCGCCGCGCAGGCCGGCCCGGCGGGCTGGGCCAGCCGCCGGTGGCGGCAGGCGGCCAGCCCCAGGTCGGCGGTGATCCGCACATCGTTGCCGCCGATGGTCACGGTGACCAGCCGCGTCTGCGCGGTCAGGCCGTCCAGCTGGGCGGGCAGGCCGAACTGGCCGGCGGCCAGCACGTCGGTCGTCTTGGCGCCGCTGCAGCTGCGATCGGTCAGGGTCAGTTTCAGCGCCCGGTCCAGCTGGCGGGGATAGTTGTCCTTCGACTGGCTGCAGCCGTCGGAGCTGGTCTCGGCCCGCTCGGTCACCCCCGGCCCGGCGGCGAAGGAGCTGCCCATGGCCACATAGGGGGCGCCGGGCGCCAGCGGCCCCGTCGGCGGGGCGGCCTGGGCGGCGACGCCGAGAACCAGCGCCAGGGCCGCGCCCCGGCCGGCCAGTTTCAGCCCGCCGAGCGGACCTTTGATCGGAGCCCTGGTCATGGGATCGACCTCCCCTCTTCCTGTTTGGACGACGATAGGGCGGTCCTTCCGGGGAAGGCGAGCGCCGATTTTGGGGCGTGGTCCAAATGTGTTCGACCTGTGTCAGACCGGTGGTCGATATGGGGCGGTGCGGCGTCGGTTTTGCGGCGCGCGCCTCCCCTGCAGCGCGAACTCTGGCGCCGGGTTTGCCCGCCCTCGGTGCAGGCGTCCCGCATTGGGACGCGCCAGCAGGGGTAAGTTTCCATGGCCAACGACATCGATCTGCACCTTGGCAAGCGGCTTCGCCGCCGCCGCCGGCTGCTCGGCCTGACCCAGCAACAGCTCGCGGTCGCCGTCGGCATAAGATTCCAACAAATTCAAAAGTATGAGTGCGGCGCCAACCGTATCTCGGCCGCCCGTCTTTGGCAGCTGGCCGAGGCTTTGGAGGTGCCCGTCTCCTACTTCTACGACGGCCTCGCCGACGCCCAGGCCCGCTCCGAGGCCGAAAAGGCCGACGAACCGCGCGGCGAAGGCATGATGGCCCGCAAGGAGACCATGGACCTCGTCAAAGCCTACTACCAGCTGGAGGAACGCCCCCGGCGCCGCCTGCTGGATCTGGCCAAATCGCTCAACAACGAGCCCACAGTCTAAAGCCTTTCCCCAGGCTGGCCGGCCTTCCCCCGCGCGGGGAAGGCCGCTAAGCCTCGGGTTATGAGCTGTTCAGACGACCGCCTGGCCGAGTTCGAATCCTTCGCCCTGGAGCTGGGCTGGGCGGCCGCCACGGCCATCCTGCCCCGCTTCCGCGCCAATGTGGGCATTGAGGACAAGGGCGGCGACCAGGGCTTCGATCCCGTCACCGCCGCCGACCGCGGGGCCGAACAGGCCATCCGCGCCGCCATCGCCGCCCGCTATCCCGAGCACGGGGTGATCGGCGAGGAGGAAGGCGAGGACCGCCCGGACGCCGAGTTCGTCTGGGTGCTCGATCCCATCGACGGCACCCGCGCCTTCATCTCCGGCCTGCCGCTGTGGACCACCCTGATCGGCCTGCGTTTTCAAGGCCTTCCGGTGGTCGGCCTGATCGGCCAGCCCTATCTCGACGAGATGTTCGTCGGCTCCGCGCGCGGCTCGCGCCTGTGCCGGAACGACCGTGAGACAGTGCTGAAGGTCCGCCCCTGCGCCGGCCTGTCCCACGCCCTTTGCGCCACCACCGACCCCGACCTGTTCAAGGGCGAGGAGGCCGCCGCCTTCACGCGCCTGCGCCGCTCCTCGCGCCTGACCCGTTATGGCTGCGACGCCTACGCCTACGCCATGGTCGCGGCCGGGGCGCTTGATCTTGTTGTGGAAACCGGCCTGAAGAGCTGGGACATCGAGGCCGCCGTGCCGCTGCTGGCCGGCGCCGGCGGCGAGGTTGTCGACTGGGAAGCCCGCCCCGTCGGCCGCGACGGCGGCCGCATCCTGCTCGCCGGCGACCGCCGGGTGATCGATGAAGCCAGGCAGGTCCTGGCCTGAGCTTGAAGACAGGAGAAGCCCTCTTGATCAGACCCCTCGCCTTCGCCGCCGCGCTCCTGGCCAGCGCCTCCAGCGCCGCCGCCGCTGAACAGGCGCCGGTCCAATGGACCGGCTTCCACCTGGGCGCCCAGGGGGGCTGGGCGCAGCGGTCAGGCCCCGCCGGATTTGATCCGCCGTTCGGCGCCGTGGCCCGCGCCGGCCGGGGCGAGCGGCGCGGCGGACTCGATGGCCAGGCCTTCGTCGGCTACGACATCAAGGGGCCGGGCCGCCTAATCATCGGGGCCGAGGCCATGGCCGGGATCGGCGGCGAGACGCGGGACAACCTCAACAACGGCCGCTCCAACGGAACCAGCGAACCCCGGTGGAACTATGCCGTCAGCGCCCGGATCGGCGCCCCGGTCGGCCGCAAGGGGCTGGCCTATCTGCGAGCCGGCTATGCCGCGGAGCGGGTCCACAAGACCTATTTTGGGCCGCTGATCCGCATCTTCCCGCCGCCCCCGACCGAAGGAACAAGCTGGGCGGACGGCGCGCTGATCGGCATTGGCGGCGAGCTTTCAGTCCACAAACATCTGTCGCTGCGGCTTGAGTACGACCACCGGCGGCTGGACGGGGGCTATCGCGGCGATGCGGTGCTGCTGGGCGGGCTCTGGCGGTTCTAGAACAGCTTGGGCACGCCCCAGACGATGGCGACGGCCAGCGCCAGGGCCGAGCCCGCGAACGCCGCCGCCGCCCCGAACAGCTTCCAAACCGACACCGCGCTGGGCACCGGCGGCTTCAACAGGCCGCGCGCCGCCGCGATGGCGGGCGGGGTCGACCACGCGGGGGCGGGCTCGTCGTTCCAATCGGGCAGGTTCATCACCATCTGCGCGACAGCGCCGCGATTCCACCCAACGGCCAAGCCCCGCTAGCCAAACTTAGCCTCCGAGCCTAGAAGACCCGCATGATCCTGGTCGTCGATAACTACGACAGCTTCACCTACAACCTCGTCCACTATCTGGCCGAGCTTGGGGCGGCCACGCGCGTGGTCCGCAACGACGCGCTGACCGTCGCCGAGGCCCTGGCGCTGAAGCCCGACGCGGTGCTGCTGTCGCCTGGTCCCTGCACCCCCGACGAGGCCGGCATCTGCCTTGATCTGATCAAGGCCGCGCCAGACAGCCTGCCGATCCTGGGGGTCTGCCTCGGCCACCAGTCGATCGGCCAGGCCTTCGGCGGCAAGGTCATCCGCGCCAAGAGCCTGATGCACGGCAAGACCAGCCCGATCCACCACAAGGGCGAGGGCCTGTTCAAGGGGATGAAAAACCCCTTCACCGCCGCCCGCTACCACTCGCTGGCGGTGCTGGAAGACACCCTTCCCGACGTGCTCGAAATCCAGGCCTGGACCGAGGACGGCGAGATCATGGGCCTGCGCCACAAGACCCGGCCGATCTACGGGGTGCAGTTCCACCCCGAGTCCATCGCCACCGAGGGCGGCCACCAGCTCTTGGCCAATTTCCTCGATCTGGCCGGCGTCCGCCGCTCAGCCGCGGCGTAAGCGCATCATGCCGAAAAGTGTGAAGCGGTTTTCGGGCAACATGATGCGCCAACTCTGATGTCCGACGCCTTCAAGCCTCTGCTCGCCCGGCTCGCGGACGGCCAGACCCTGTCGGAAGAGGACGCCGACGCCTTCTTCAGCGCCTGCCTGCGCGGCGAGCCCACCCCCGCCCAGATGGCCGCCGCCGTCACCGCCATGCGGCTGCGCGGCGAGACGGTCGGCGAGCTTGTGGCCTGCGCGCGCGCCATGCGCCGCTCGGCCCTGATGCTGGAGCACCCCTATGACGTCATCGACGTCTGCGGCACCGGCGGCGATGGCCTGCACACCCTGAACATCTCCTCGGCCGTCGGCTTCGTGGTGGCGGGCGCAGGCGTGAAGGTCGCCAAGCACGGCGGGCGCGCCGCCTCATCGCGCTCGGGCGCCGCCGATGTGCTGACCGCGCTCGGGATCAATATCCACGCGACCCCGCTTCAGGAGCGCGCCGCGCTCGACACGGCGGGCATCACCTTCCTGTTCGCCCAGAACCACCATCCGGCCATGCGCCACGTCGCGCCGGTTCGGGCCGAGCTGGGCTTCCGCACCCTATTCAACCTCTTGGGGCCCCTCGCCAATCCGGCGGGCGCCAAGCGGCAGGTGGTCGGGGTCCCCTCCTCCCGCTTCCTCGAGCTGATCGGCAAGGCGCTGGGCGCGCTGGGCGCCGAGCGCGCCTGGGTCGTGCACGGCCAGGGCATGGACGAGCTCTCCACCACCGGCGAGAGCGAAGTGGCCGAATGGAAGGACGGGCGCCTGGCCCTCTTCACCATCACGCCCGAGGCCGTCGGCCTGCCGCGCGCCAGCCTGTCGGACCTGACCGGCGGCGACCCAGAGCACAACGCCGCCCGCCTGCGCGCCCTGTTGGAAGGCGAGACCGGCCCCTATCGCGACATCGTGCTGCTGAACGCGGCCGCCGCCCTGCTGGTGGCCGACAAGGTCGAGACCCTCTCGCAGGGCGTCGAACTGGCGAGGGCGTCCATCGACCAGGGCAAGGCATTGGCGTCGCTCGGCGCCCTCATCGCGGCGACCAACTCATGAGCGACATCCTCTCCAAGATCGCCGACTACAAGCGCGTGGAGGTGGCCGAGCGCAAGGACCGGGCCGCCCGCGAAGCCATCGAGGTGCGGCTCACGAGCGTCTCCCCGCCGCGCGGCTTCGCCATGGCGCTGATGACCGCGCCGCCCGGCCCGCCCGCCCTGATCGCCGAGATCAAGAAGGCCAGCCCGTCCAAGGGTCTGATCCGCGAGGACTTCGACCCGCCGGCCCTGGCCCGCGCCTATGCCGACGGCGGCGCCGCCTGTTTGTCGGTGCTGACCGACGGGCCGAGCTTCCAGGGCGACGACGCCTTCCTGGCGGCGGCCCGCTCAGCCTGCGTCCTGCCGTGCCTGCGCAAGGAGTTCCTGGTCGATCCGTGGCAGGTGGCGGAGAGCCGCAGCCTCGGCGCCGACGCGATCCTGGTGATCATGGCCATGGTGGACGACGCGGTCGCGGGCGAGCTGATGGCGGAAGCCGCGCGGCTCGGGATGGACGCTCTGGTGGAGGTCCACGACGAAGACGAGATGAAGCGGGCGGTCGATCTCGGCGCCGAGCTGATCGGCATCAACAACCGCAACCTAAAGACCTTCGAGGTCGATCTGGCCACCACCGAGCGGCTGGCGCCCCTGGCGCCGGATGGCGCGACCCTGGTGGGAGAGAGCGGCATCTTCACCCCCGCCGACGCCGCGCGGGTGAAGGCGGCGGGCGTGCTGGCCATGCTGGTCGGCGAGAGCCTGATGCGCCAAGACGACGTGACGGCGGCGACGCGGGCGCTGCTGAGCCCGTAGCCGCCGTGCATTGCGGCGCCTCGCCTCTCCGTGCCAGCCTGCTGCTCGGGGCTCAGGGGGATTCAGCGTGACGGCGATCGGAATCGAGCGGCCAGCGGGCGCGCCTCCGGGCCGCCGCTTCTTCACGATCATGGCCGGCATTGTCGCCCTGGCGGTCGCCGCCGGTTTCGGCCCGAGCTATGGGGCGGCCCTCTCAGACCTGCCTTTCTGGGTGCATCTGCACGGCGCGGTGATGACGGGCTGGATCGTGCTGTTCGCGGTCCAGGCGTGGCTGGTCGGGCGCAGGTCGCTGGGCCTGCACCGCCGGCTTGGCTGGCTTTCGACCGGGCTGGTGGCGGCCATGATCCCGCTCGGCGTCGTCACCAATCTGATGGCGATCAAGCGCGGCGCGACGCCGCCGTTCTTCACCCCGGCGCAGATGATGGCCGCCGACGGGGTGGACCTTGTCCTGTTCGCGGGGCTGTTCACCGCCGCCGTGCTAATGCGCAAGCGCGGCGACTGGCACAAGCGGCTGCTGCTCTGCGCCACCGTGCTGTTGTCCTGGCCCGCGCTCGGCAGGCTGATCCCGCTGCGAAGCCTTGGCCTGTCGATGATCATCCCGGCCGCGACAGTACTGCTCATCATGCTGGCCTGCGCCGGGCCGATCCATGATCTGGCCACGCGCCGTAAGGTGCATCCGGCTTATCTGTGGGGCGTGGGCCTGATCATCCTGGCCCAGCCCCTGCACCTGCTGCTGGCGGTCAGCGCGCCGATCCAGGCCCTGGCCGGCGCGCTGACGCCGACTTAGACCCCGATACTAGGCTCTGGCGTACTGGTTGAACCACTCGATGGTGCGGTTCCAGGCCTGGGGCGCGGTGACCTTGTTGTAGCGCTCGGGCGTGGCGTCGTTGAAGAAGCCGTGGCCGGAGTTGGGCCAGAGATGCCCCTCGTAGCGGATATTGTTCTTCTTCAGCTCGGCCTCCTGGGCCGGGTAGCCGCCCGCCAGCTGGGTGTCGAGCGCGCCGTGGTTGATCAGGCAGGCCGCCTTAATCCGGGGCACGTCGGCCGGCTGGGGCGGCGCGCCGTAGAAGGGGGCCACGGCGGCCATGTCCGGGCCCATCAGCACGGCCAAGGCATTGGCCATGCCGCCGCCGAAGCAGAAGCCGGTGGCGGTGATCTTGCCGTTGCAGTCGGGCCGCGCCTTCAGCCAGCGGGCGGCGGCCAGGAAGTCCTGGGTGCGTTTGGCGCCGTCGATCTTGTTGAACAGCTGGCCGCCCTTGTAGTCATCGCCAGGATAGCCGCCGACCGTGGTCAGGGCGTCGGGGGCGAAGGCCATGAAGTTCTCCAGCGCGAAGCGGCGGGCGACGTCCTCGGTGTGGGGGTTCAGGCCGCGGTTCTCGTGCACGATGATGACGCCGGGCAGCTTGGCCGGGGTGGCGGTGCGGCTGTCGGCGCTGAACGGCCGGACGAGATAGCCGCGGATGTAGCCGTTGCCGTCGGGCGAGGGGATGGTCTCGTAGCTGGCCTTGATCCGCTCGTCGGTGTGGCTGACCTGCTGGGCGGCGGCGTAATTGGGCATCAGGGCGTCGATGATCGCCCCGGCGGTCAGGCCGCCGACCGCGAACCGCTTGGCGCCGCTGACGAAGGCGCGGCGGCTGATCTCGCCGTGGATGAACTGGTTGTAGAGCTCGATCGCCTCGGCCGGGAGCTTGGTGCGTTCGGTCGCCATGCCTGCCTCCTCCATTGTGGAGCCAGCTTAGCCATAGGCGGGGCCGACGTGTATTTCATTTTCGTGGCTGGGCGATCGTCAAATCCCGATAGCGCGGGGCGCCAAAGGGGCCTGGCCGCGGTTCGTCGGGGAACGTCGCCCGCAAAAATCCCGGTAACTTGACATTAACCGAGAACACTTACAGAACACCGACGTCAGTTAGCGGTTTGTTCCGCACAATCTCGGAGAGCGATCCATGCTCACGCGCAAGCAGCACGAACTCCTCATGTTCATCCATGAGCGGATCAAGGAGAGCGGCGTCTCGCCCTCGTTCGATGAGATGAAGGACGCTCTGGACCTCGCGTCCAAGTCCGGCATCCACCGGCTGATCACGGCGCTGGAGGAGCGCGGCTTCCTGCGCCGCCTGCCGCACCGGGCCCGCGCCCTGGAGGTCATCAAGCTGCCCGAGAGCGCCACGCCGAGCCGCAGCCGCACCCCCTTCCGGCCCCAGGTGGTCGAGGGCGGCGGCCAGACCCGCCCCCTGCCCGCCGCCGAGGTCGCCAACGACGTTCGCGAACTGCCGGTGCTGGGCAAGATCGCCGCCGGCACGCCGATCGAGGCCATCCAACACGAGCGCGATCGGATCAGCGTTCCGGAGTCGATGCTGGGCTCGGGCGAGCATTTCGTCCTCGAGGTCCAGGGCGACTCGATGATCGACGCCGGCATCCTGGACGGCGATCTGGTGGTCATCCGCAAGGGCGACCAGGCCAACAACGGCGAGATCGTCGTCGCCCTGGTGATGGGCGAGGAAGCCACGCTGAAGCGGCTGCGCCGCAAGGGCGGCTCGATCGCGCTGGAGCCCGCCAACCGCGCCTATGAGACCCGCATCCTCGGGCCCGAACAGGTTCAGGTGCAGGGCAAACTGGTCGGGCTTATCCGCCGCTATCACTAGCAGCCTCGTCTCCCTGGGAGGCTGACCAGGGCCGGCGTCCGCGCTGGTCCTGGGCCCAGACGACGCGCCAGCCCGAGGGCTCGCGATAGATTTCGGCCGCGCCGCCGCGCGCCATGGCGGGCGCGTCGAGCACCAGTCGGCCGGGGCATTGCGCCGCGCCGGTTCGCACGATCACCACCTCGGCCGACTCGCACAGCACCTCCAGCTCAGCCGCGCTCGGCGGACGAAGCCG
>CANJKM010000076.1 GCA_947474805.1 Caulobacterales bacterium
ATATAGGCCCAGTGTTGCTTGTACTTGGCGCCCTGCTTCACCCACTTCTGCAGCGTGGCGATCTCAAGCGGCGTCAGGGTCTTGTGGGTGTCCTTGGGCGGCATGCGCACGTCGGCGTCGGTCGACAGGATTCGGCGGAGCATCTCGCTCTTGCTCGGATTGCCCGGAACGATGGCGCGCTTGCCTTTGTCTTCCGGCAGATCGCCCTTGGCGACCTTCTCGTCGTCGAGGCGCAGGCCGGCCTTCTGGCTCCCCGAGCCGTGGCAGCCGAAGCAGTTCTGCGACAGGATCGGCCGGACGTGCCAATTCCAGTCCACCGTATCGGGGACAGCGCTCGCGGCCTCGGCCACGGCCTTGGGCTGATCATAGGTCGAGCAGGCGCTGACCAACGCCGCAATCGAAACCGTTCCGACCGACGCCGCCGCGAGGGCGGCCCAGATTCGGGACTTGTGCATCGAGAGTGCTCCGTACGTTTCCAGCGACGGGCCGATTGGATTCGACCACTTGTTCTGCGGTCCTACCTTATCAATCTTCTTGAAGCGAAAACACAGCCAACGGGAAACATATGACGCATTGCGGCGCCGGCCTCTCGCCCGCGCCCCGATCTCGCCCCAGTTAGCGGAGCGAGTAGGCGTCGGGCGTGTTCATCACCGTCGCCGTCACCATGGTCATGGTTGCGACCTGGACCGGGTCCAGCTTGGCGTCGGCGGGCGCGACCCCGATGTTCAGGATCTTCTTCACCTCGTCCGGCGCGGCGGCCAGGCGCTATCGTTGCCACCGCGCCTGTCGCATGCGCTGAGCCTATTTCAAGCGATCCTTGATCTTGTCCGCGCCGGCCTGGGCGCAGACCGTGTCGAGATCGCCGGGCGTCGTGGCGCCGGCAACGCCGATAACCCCGACGAAATCATCCCCCGCGAACAGGGGGAGCCCGCCCGGCGAGATGAGGGCCATGCCCGGCGCAATACGCTCCATCACATTGCTGAGCGTGTCCGTTTCCGCCCGCGCGGGCGGCTTGGTCAGAGCGCGCTCGGCCGAGGTTTCCTTCTGACGCAGCAGAGCCGCGTTCATCTTCTTGATCAGCACGTCCCAGCCGACCAGGGTGGCGTCGTCAGGCGTGTAGAGCACCTTGAAGTGGCCCGAGATGTCCATCACTCCGACCGAGGTGTGGCTTCCACCCTTCTCCGCGCAGGCCAGGGCGGCCTCGGCGGCCTCCTTGGCGAGAGCGAAGGGAATGCTGCGCACCCACTTCACCTTCGAGCCGGGAACGGGCGCGGGCGCCGCGGCGGGAGCCGCCGACGAGGGCGCGGCCCCCGCGAGAGCCGCCGCACAAGCGGAGAGCAGGATCGTCTTGTTCAGGGTTTTCATGACGGCCCCTAGTTCAGGCGATCTTGGATCTTGGCGATGCCGGCCTTGGCGCAGGCGTCGTTCATCTCATAGGTCAGGGCGCCGTTCACCCCGATGGCCCCGACCACCACCTTGTTGACGGTGATCGGGATGGCGCCCGGCTGGTTCAGCGGCTTGCCCGGCGCGATCCGCTCGAAGACCCCGGCCGAGGGGCCGATTTCGCGCGCATCGGCCACTTCGTTTCGGGTGTAGGTCGCCATGGTCGAAGCCGGCAGCATCAGCGCCAGATACATGGTCTTCAGCACGGCCTTCTGGCTGATCAGGCTGGCGTTGTCGTCAACCAGCAGCAGCTTCAGCTGGCCAAAGGTGTCCATGATCCCGACCGTCGGATGCGCGCCCTGGCGGCGGCAATCGGCCATGGCGGCGTTGGCCGCTTCCTGGGCCAGATCCAGGGGGATCGACTTGACGAAGCTGACCGGGGCCGGGGCGGCGGCGGGCGCCGCCGCGGGCGCCGCTTGAACCGGGCCGACCAGGGCCGTCGCCAGAACGCAGGCGATCGCCGCGCCGTTGAGAACCGTCTTCATCTGTTTCCTCCGTTGTCCGTTCATTTGGCGTTCTTCAGCTCGATCCAGTCGTCGTTGATCCTCTTGATGAGGAACCGGTGGATGTTCTCAGCCTGCGCGGGGGTGAGCACGTCGGCGAAGCTAAGCATGCCACGCTCCTTTCGGGCGCCCCCGATGACGATATTCTGGAAATCCTTGTGGGTCTGGGCGCTCATCCGGCGCAGGTCCTTGAGCCCGCCGCGCGCCTCGTCGCCGTGGCAGCCCGAGCAGGTCTTGGCGTAGAGTTCGCCCCCCACCAGCACGTCGTCGACGCTGCCAGTCAGGCGCGGCGGCGGCTCGAGAGTCGGATTGGCGATCGTCACCTTGGGCAGGACGGCCTTGCCGCCGAGCTTGAACACCAGCAGCCGCCCGTATTCGGCGACATCGGGCTCGACCGTATTGTAGGCCATCTCGGCCCGGCCGCCGCCATAGCCCGCCGCCACGGCGATATATTGCACCCCGTCGAGCATGTAGCTGATCGGCGCCGCGATCGGGACCTGCTGCACCGGCATCTCCCAGACCTTGGCGCCCGTATCGGCCCGATAGGCGGCGAGCGTGGTGTCGGCCGTGCCCTGGAAGACGAGGTTGCCGGCGGTCGAGAGCAACCCGCCCGAGCCGTTGCGCTGATAGTTGACCCGCCAGGCTTCCTTCTGCTTCACCGGGTCCCAGGCCACGAGATAGTTCTGCGGCTTGGGCATGACGGCGCGCAGCTGGGCGCGGACCTCGGGCATGTTCGACTGATGGCTGCCGGTCTGGATGATCCCGCCGGGGACCTGTTTGAAGTTCGGATCGTAGGCGTAGATGTCGGCGCTGAAGGTGACCGGGAAATAGACCAGGCCCGCCGCCGGGTTGTAGGCCATCGGGTGCCAGTTGTGCGCCCCGCCCCGGCCAGGCGAAATCGAGATCGGCGTGGTCCCGTAGCGGGAAATCGGGTTCTCCACCGGCCGGCCGGTCTTCAGGTCGATCCGCTCGGCCCAGGTGACGGGCGCGTACTTCTCGGCCGAGATCAGCTCGCCGGTCAGCCGGTCGATCACATAGAAGAAGCCGTTCTTGGGAGCATGCATCGCCACCTTGCGCAGCCGCCCGCCGATCTGCAGATCGGCCAGCATGATCGGCTGGGTCGAGGTGTAGTCCCACTGGTCGCCCGGCGTCTCCTGATAGTGCCAGACATAGTCCCCGTTCTCGACCTTGAGCGCGACGACCGAGGCCAGGAACAGGTTGTCGCCACCGCCGGGGCTGCGGAAGACCTGATTATAGGGCCCGCCGTTGCCGGTGCCGACATAGACCAGCTTGGCCACGGGATCATAGACAATCGAATCCCAGGGCGTGCCGCCGCCGCCGATCTTCCACCACTCGCCCTTCCAGGTCTTGGCGGCCATCTCCTCGGCCTTGGTCAGCTTGGTCGTGTTGGGGTTGGGCGGGACGACGTGGAAGCGCCAGGCCTTCTTGCCGGTCTCGGCGTCATAGGCCGTCAGATACCCCGGCGCGGCCGCCTCGGCCCCGGCGTTGCCGATCAGCACCTTGCCGTCGAACACGCGCGGCGATCCGGTCACCGTATAGGCCCAGGGCGTGCCCTCATCGAGCGTCTGGACGCTCCAGATCACCTTGCCGGTCCTGGCGTTCAGCGCGATCAGTCGGCCATCCAGGGTCGCCTGGATGATCTTGCCCTTCCAGGCCGCCAGCCCCCGCGCGTCGATGTCGCAACAGGCGATCCGGGCGTATTTCACCGGCACCTTGGGATCGTACTTCCACAGCACTTTGCCGGTCCGCGCGTCGTAGGCGGTGGTGATGTTCCAGGGCTGGGTGACGTAGAGCACGCCGTCGACCATCAGCGGCGAGGCCTCCACCCCGCGCACCGACCCGAGGTCGGCGTACCAGGCGAGCCCGAGGTTCTTCACATTGGCGGTGGTGATCTGTTTCAGCGGGCTGTGCCGCTGTTCGTCATAGGTGCGGCCGATGGAGAGCCACTGGCCGGGCTCACTGTCGGCGTTCGCGATACGGGCGCCGTCGACGGGACGGGGCGGCGCCGCAGCCTGGGCCAGGCTCGCGAAGATCGCGATGCCTGCCAGGACCGCCGCGCATTTCAGAAGCCTGCCCATCCGTGAAACTCCGTCAAACATCCGCAGGCAGGCACGTCGTCCCCGCCCCGGCGAACCGAAGCGGGGACACGTCGGTCTGGATTACATCTTCACCCGGGCGCCGACGACCATGTAGCGGCCGATGGTGTCGGCCTCCTGGCGGCCAAAAGCGTTGGGCGCGACGTTGGTCAGGTTGTTGATATTGCCGAACAGCTGCACGTCCGTGCCGCGGAAGGTCGGCAGATCGTACTGCAGCCCGAGAGAGTAGTAGGTGCGCGAGGGCGCGTTGTTCAGGATCAGCAGGTTCTGCTGCGGACCGTTGTCCAGCTTCGCGCTGCCGATGTAGTGGACGTGGAAGTTGATGGCGACGCGACCGAGCTTGTAGTTGGCGTTGGCGTCCCACACCCAGTTCGGGGTGGAGATGCCGGTCTGCAGCACGCCGCCGCCGTTCACGCCGGCGTTATCGATGGTCACGCCGTTGACCGTGGTCGAGAGTTCCCGGACGTAGTTGCCGAGCCACAGCAGCGACAGGCGGCCGGGCAGGCTTTCGTGCAGGCGCGACAGCTCGGTCGTGTAGTTGACCTCCATGTCGAGGCCGGAGGTCCTGAACCCACTGATGTTCAAGGGCTGAAGATAGATGGTGAACGGGTTCGACGGCGTGGCGTTGTTGTTGATCAGCGACTTGCAGTATTCCACGTCTTTGTTCAGCTGGCACTGGGTGGCGATGGTCTGCACCGCCGGGGTCTGGATCGCGTCGGTGATGGTGATCCGGTAGTAGTCGATCGAGGCTCGCAAGCCCGGAATGAAGGACGGCGAGACGCCCAGGCCGTAGCTGAAGGTCTTGGCCACTTCCGGCCGCAGCGCCGTATTGCCCTGGGTGATGGTGTTGGTCAGCAGGGTCTGCTGGTTGGTGGTGCCGGGCAGCACCAGGGCCACCTGGGTCAAGGTTTGGGATCCGGCGGTGAACAGTTCGGCGACGTTCGGCGCCCGAATGTCGCGCGAATAGGAGCCGCGCAGGCGGAGATCGTTGTTGATCTGCCAGTTCAGCCCGCCCTTCCAGCTCGTGGCCCCGCCGCTGTATTGATAATCAGCGTAACGGATGGCGCCGTCGAAATCGAGGTTTTTGGCGAAGGCCATGTCCGAGGCCAAGGGCACCACGGCTTCGAAATAGCCCTCGGTGATCTTGATGCTGCCGGCCAGCGCCTTGTTGTTCGAATAGCTGTAGATGCCGGCCAGCGAGCCCGCGTCGGCGTTCGCGTTGATCTTGTCGATGCGATGCTCGAGGCCCGTGGCGATCGAGACGTCTCCCGCCCAGGTCTTGAACACGTTGCCGCGCAGGTTGGCGGTGAAGTCGGTCCGCTCGGTCTGCTGCCAGAGCTTTGAGGAAGCCTGGAAATACTTGTACGCTGCGGGCTGAACGATCGCGCCGAACGGGTTGTAGGGCACGCAGCCGTTGGCGCGGGCGACAGCGGAGGCGCACTGAATCACGCCGTTCGGCCCGCGCTCGGCGGTCAGCGCCTCGGCGTAGCGGACGTCGATCCGGTTGTTGACCACCTGGCTGCCAAGGCGGCTTGAGCCATAGCTGGCCCCGACATCCCAGTTCCAGTTCTTGCCCAAGGCGTCGAAGTCGCCATCGAGTCCACCGCTCATCTGATAGATCTGGTTGTTGCCGCGGATCTTCAGCGGGCCCATGTCCTTGGACACCCGGCCGAGCACGAACTGGGGAATGTTGTTCGCCGTCATGATCGCCTGCACCGAGGCGGGGATGAACGGGTTTCCACTCCTGATGATCGAGGCCGTGCCGCCGGCCGGATCGCGGTAAGAAACCGAGTCGCGATTAGATTGATTGTAGGCGTAGTTCAGCGTCACCACACCGCGGAAGTGGTCGGTGAAGTCGTAGCTGCCGCGCGCGATGGCGTTGTAGCGCTCGGTCGGCGCGATCATCGGAGTGGTGTCGGCGTTGCTGTTGCCGTAGTTGGAGCCGCCCTCCATGAAGGTCGAGTTCGCGTTGCCGTAGGTGTTGCCGTAGACGAAGTTGAACGGCGTGCCGTCCGCGTTGAAGGCGATGCCCTTCAGCGGACCGGCCGTAGTGATCAAGCCACCATAGCTCTGGTTCGAGGCCTGATAGTTGGACACTGCGTAGCGGACATTCCCGGCGCCGGTGATGGTGCCGTACTGGGCCGCCGCCCAGCCGCGCTCGTTGTTGGGCGCGGGAGGCACGCCCTTCGACTTGTCGTACTGGACGCCAAACAGAACGTTGCCCTTGCCGCCGAAGAAATCGGTCCCGGCCAGGACGCCGCCGTGCCAGGTCTGGTTGTCGCCGTACTTGCTCTCGCCGTAGGAGACTTCGGCCTGGATGCCCTGGACGCGCTTCTTGTAGACGATGTTGACCACCCCGGCGACGGCGTCCGAGCCATAGAGGGCCGAGGCGCCCCCGGTCACGATGTCGGTGCGCTCGATCATCATGGTCGGGATCATGTTCATGTCGACCGCGCCGCCGGTGCCCTGGAACACCACGCGCTTGCCATCGACCAGAACCAGGGTGCGGGCCGGGGCGCCGCCATTGGCGCCCGCGCCGAGGTTGCGCAGGTTCAGGAAGCTGGTAGCGGGGTTGGTGGTCACGTTGGTGCCAAGGCCAAGGGCGGCGGCGCTGGTCGAACCGCGCATGGCCGGGACCTGGTTCAGGAAGTCAGTCACCATGACGAAGGCCTGACGCTCGATATTCTCCGAGGTCTGCACCGTGGTCGGGGTCGGGGCCTCGAAGCCGAGGCGCTGAACGCGCGAGGCGGTCACCACAACTTCTCCGACAGCGGCCGCTTCGCCGGCTGCCGGTGCCGTCGCGGCGGCGGCGAACGCCTGGGTGGACAGCGCCAGGCCGATAGCCAGGGTGCTGACGCCGGCGAGCGCCGCAGCGCCCTTCGTCCGAGACTTCGTCATGTTTCCAGTTCCCCGATTTGTAATGGTTGACCGACCCCCTGCGGAGGCGACGGCTTGGACCGCTTGATCGTTAAAGCTTTTCATTGACCGAGATTCGGCTTCCGGCGATCGGCCATGGGCCGAACGCTCGCCCGCGAGAGGGCGCACACCCAAGGTGCGGCTCGAAGCAGAGACACCGACGCGACTTCCTCACCCGGACGGAGACGTTATCGCCTCTCGCCTCATTCTTATTGGGTCCCGACCGCCTTCGCCCGAAGCCGGGACGAAGTCGTCAAAACGCCTTACACGCTAAGCGCAAGCGGCGGCTTATGACAAGTCGCCTTATATAAAATCGGTAAATAGGTTTCCCTTCCGACATACGGATCCGGCTCAGGTCGCCGCGCCTGCGGGAGGTCAATTCCGCAGGCGCCCGCCCAGGCTTCGCGCCAGCCCGTACCAACCGCCCGCGCCACCGGCGACCGCCAGGCTCGCGAGCAGCAGCTCTGCGCGCGGCGGCGCCACCTGGAAGAGCGCGGCGACGGGCGGCGCCTCCAGCACCACGGCCAGCGCCCCGCCCGCGGCGGCGGCGATAATCCAATAGATGCGCCGGTGCGGCGCAAACAGCCGTCCTCCGACGGTGGATGCGTCAGTCAGCGCCAGGATGAGGTTGCCGAGCACCAAAGTCAGGAAGGCGGCGCCCCGCGCCTCGGCCTCCGAATAATGGCTCAGCGACCAAAGGTAGATTCCCAGGACGCCGAACAGCACCCCCGCGCCCTGCAGCAAAGCCAACCCGATCTGGACCGGGCCGAACAGCGCCTCGCTGCGGCGCCTGGGCGGACGCCGCATCGCCTCGGCGTCGCTGGGTTCGGCCTCAAAGACCATGGCGCAGATCGGATCGATCAGCAGCTCCAGGAAGACCACATGCATGGGGAACAGCAGCTGCGGCTTTCCGAGCACGATGGGGATCAGCGCCAGGCCCGCGATCGGCACATGGATGGCGGTGACATAGATAAGCGCCTTGCGCAGATTGACGAAGATCCGCCTCCCCAGCCGGACGCCGCCGACGATCGAGGCGAAGCTGTCGTCCATCAGCACGAGATCCGCCGCCTCCCGCGCGACGTCCGTGCCCTTTCGGCCCATGGCGATCCCGATGTGGGCGGTCTCCAGCGCCGGGGCGTCGTTGACCCCGTCCCCGGTCATGGCCACCACTTCGCCGTCGGCCTTGAAAGCCTGGACGATGGCCAGCTTCTGCTCGGGCGCGATCCGCGCGAACACCCGCACATTCCGCAGCCGCTCCGCCAAGGCTTCGGGCGACCGGGCGGCGATGTCGGAACCCAGCAGGACCCCGGCCGAAGTGTCGATCCCGGCCGTCCGGGCGATCGCCAGCGCGGTCGCCGGATGGTCGCCGGTGATCATCACCACCGAGATCCCGGCCGCGCGCGCCTCCTCCAGCGCGGCGGGCACATCCTTACGCACCGGGTCGAGAAAGCCGATCAGGCCCTCGAACCGGAATGGCATGGTCTCCGGATCGTCGGGAAAGGCGGACGCCGAACGGCAGGAGGCCGCGCCCAGCACCCTCAGGCCCTGTTCGGCGAACGAACAGACCACCGCCTCTAGCCGCTCTCTTTCCGGCTCAGCCAGTTTGCACAATCCGAAGATGGCCTCAGGCGCGCCCTTCGCCCCGGCTTCGCGGTTCTCGCCGCTCGTCCGCCAGACCTGGATCACCGCCATCATTTCAGGGCGAAGCGGCCATGCCCGCTCCGGCTCGCCGATCACCTCGCCGAGACCGGCGCGCGCCAGCAATTCGCGCACCGCCCTGTCCATCGGGTCCTTGGGGCGGACGGCGGACGCGAGACCAGCGACTTTGAGCAATGGGACGGCGGGTCCGGCCGGTGCGGCCTCCGCCTCGATCTGCACGTCGACGTCGGCGGTCCAGAGCCGGGCGACCCGCATATGGTTCTCGGTGAGGGTGCCGGTCTTGTCGACGCAGAGCAGGGTCGCCCCGCCCAGGGCCTCGATGACGGCGCCGCGCCGCACGAGCACCTGATGGGTCGCCAGTCGCCAGGCGCCCAGCGCCAGGAAGATGGCCAGCACCATCGGAAACTCTTCCGGGATCAGAGCTATAGCCACGGTGATCCCGGCAAGGGCGCCTCCGACCCAGTCGCCGCGCAGCAGGCCGAACAGCACGGCGACTACGGCGCAGAAGACCAGCGCCATCATCCCCAACCAGGTCACAAGCCTGCCGGCCGTCTTCTGCAAGGGAGTGGGTTCGTTGACGATCTCGGCCAGCGAGGCGCCGATCTTTCCGATCGAGGTGCGGGGGCCCGTGCGCGTGACCTGGCCCACCCCCTGCCCGCGCACCACGAGAGTGCCGGAAAACAGATAGGGACCTGTCTCCGCCCCAGGCGCGGTTTCGGCCGCTACCGCCTCCCCCTCGACGAGCAGGCGCTTGGACACGGGGGCCGATTCCCCGGTCAGGGCCGACTCATCGACGCTCAGCACTTCACCGGCCGCCAGCACCGCATCGGCCGGAAGCCGCTCGCCCTCGCCCACCAGAAGGATGTCGCCCGGCACGAGATGGTGGGCGGCGACCGTGCGCTCGGACCCGTCGCGGATCACCCTGGCGTGCGGTTGGGACAGATCGCGCAAGGCCTCGAGCGCCCGCTCGCTTCGTGTTTCCTGCAGCACGACCAGGCCGATGCTGCCGAGGGCGCCGGCCATCAGGAACAGCCCCTCCCCCAGGTCGCCCAGGACCAGGTAAAGGGCGGCCGCGCCGACGAGCAGCAGAAACATCGGCTCGCGCATCGTTTCCAGCACGATGCGCGCGAAGCCCCGGCCACGGGCGGCGGGCAATCCGTTGGGACCGAACTCGGCCAGACGGCGCTCCGCCTCGGCTTGGCTCAGTCCCTCAAGGGAGAAGGCGTCCATGGGTGCGGCCAGTGCGGGTGGAGGTCAAAAAGGCGGATCACGGTAGTGGGCCAAGTTCTGGGCGCGTTGATCTAACGCACGTGACCACAATAGGGTGCGAAAGCGAAAGATGTGCGCCGTAGCTCGGCGGAACAGCCACGCCACGGCCTGCTCCTCGGAGCCGCTGCGTTGCGCGACTTCACAATATGCCTGAACCTTTGTCGCACTCGGAGGGATAGACGGGAATGGCGAACGGTCCGTGGTCGGCAACAGGTCTTGCGATCCTGACTCTGTTCATTGCACCCGCCGTCCGGGCTCAATCCGTCGTGGCGAGCGATCATGACATGTCCACCATGGCGCACGACATGGCCGACATGCGACATGACATGGCCCCCATGGGACATGCCATGCCCCCAAGCGGCGCCCTGGGCCAATATTCTCCGACCCGCGAGGCCTCCGGCACCAGCTGGCAGCCGGACGAAAGCGTCCATGAGGGGGTCCATTCGTCGGCGGGCGAATGGAGCCTGATGGCCCACGCCATGCTCAACTTGATCCGTTCCCGACAGAGTGGCCTGCGCGGCGATAGCAAGACCTTCGTCGCTGGATGGGGCATGGCGTCGGCTCGCCGGGATTTCAGCCAGGCCGACACCGTCAACCTGCGTATCATGCTGACGCCAGAGCCTCTCATGGGCGCTCGCGGCTACCCCCTCCTCCTCGCCGCTGGCGAAACGGCTGACGGTGCCACTGTGCTGCGCGACCGCCAGCACCCGCACGATCTGTTCATGGAGCTGTCGGCCAGCTACAGCCGCCGGCTTGCGAGCCGGAGCTCCGCATTTCTCTATGTCGGCCTGCCGGGCGAACCGGCGGTCGGCCCACCGGCCTTCATGCATCGGCTGTCGGCCATGGACAGCCCCGAGGCGCCGATCGGTCATCACTCGATGGACTCGACCCACGTGACTTTCGGGGTCGTGACGGGCGGGCTGGTGCATGGCAGGTGGAAACTTGAGGGCTCGGCTTTTCGGGGCCGGGAACCTGACCAGCGGCGTTACGGCATCGAGACGCCCAGGCTGGACTCCGCCTCGCTTCGGCTGAGCTGGAACCCAACGGCGCGTTTGGCGCTGCAGGTTTCCAGGGCTTGGTTGCAAAGCCCCGAACAGCTCGACCCGCAAACCAATGAGAGGCGCTCGACCGCCAGCGCCATCTACACCCGCCGGCTCGGCTCCCGGGGTTGGTGGTCGAGCACGGTGGCCTACGCTCGCAAGGTTCGCTCCAATCCCGGTGTCCCGCTAATGGCGTCGGACGCCTGGCTGGTCGAGAGCGCCGCGCGGACAGGCCTGGGCCTGACCTTCTTCGGCCGCGCCGACCAGGTTCGGTCCGACGAGCTCGAGAACCCGGTCTTCCCGGTCGTGCTGCCGCCCGTGTTTCTGCCCGTGGGCTTCCCGCTCCTTCCCAGTTCCAGGGCCACTATCGAGGTCCTCGAACCCCAGGTGCGGCGGCACGTCGCCGGGGCCCTGCCGCAGCCGCTGCGGCGTGTTGAAAAACTGTCGCTCGGAGCTGTCTACGACATCCCTATCGCCGGCCACGCCAAACTGGGGTTCGGAGCCCTCTACAGCTTCATCCGTGTTCCCCAGGCGCTGGACTACGCCTATGGCCCGCGCCCCGGCGGGGCCATGGCCTTCGCCCGGCTGACCATCAACTGATGGAACCGCAAGTCTCTCGCCACACGGCTTTCGTCGGTACGGGCGGCGCTGACCGTTTGGTCGGAACGGATCAGGCGGATGTCTTCACGGGCGGCCCGAGCGATGATGTCTTTGTCTTCATTCCGCTTGGCGTCGGCGATGAGGCCGACGATTCCATCACCGACTTCGGGGCCGTCTATTTCGCCGGCCTGGCCACGGGCGCTCAGGAAACCCCCGCGTCGTCCAGCTCGGCCAGCGCGATCGTCACGGCGACCCTTTCCCGCAACGGCGCGCTCGACTTCCTGATCAACCTGAGCGGCCTCGACACGGGCGGCCGCACCGCGACCGGCGCTGACGACATCACCACGGCCCAGTTCCGCCTCGGCGCGGCGGGCGTCAGCGGGCCGGTGCTGTTCGGCTTTATTGGATCGCCCGCCAATGAACTTGAGAACGACA
>CANJKM010000077.1 GCA_947474805.1 Caulobacterales bacterium
CAGCACCACCAGGCGCGCGCCGCCGGCCTTGCACTCCTTGGCCAGCATGGATCCCATGCGTCCAAAGCCGCAGATCACCACATGGTCCTGCAGTCGGTCGATCTCGCTTTGCACGCGGTCCAGGCCCAGCAGTTGTTTCAACTCGATAACGGTGAAGACCTGCACTAGGGCGCCGGTCAAGAAGATCATGCCCGAGCAGCCCAGAACGATGGTCGCCACGGTCACGGCGTGCAGATAGGGCGTGTCGATGGGATGGACTTCGCCAAAGCCGACCGAGAAGACGGTCAGGATGGTCATGTAGGCGGCGTCGCCGAAATTCCAGCCGGCGTGCATATACCCGATGACCGACAGGATTCCGACCACGATCACGAACATCAGGATGACGGTCAGATTGCGGACGGGCGAACCCGTAAGCTGAGTGATCCTGGAAAGTCCGTTTCGCATCCGCGAACTAAGGCGGCATAAGGCCTAGCTTGTCGAGGCGGCTACACGCCGCGGAAGCCGGTCGCCACCAAATAGACCTCCGAGCTCTCGACCCGGCTGGCCTTTGGCTTCACATGCTTCACTTCGTTGAAGTGGGCCTTGAGCAGCTTGATCACCTCGGCGGTCTCGCCGCCCTGGAAGGCCTTGGTGACGAAGGCGCCGCCCGGCTTCAGGGTCTGGATGGCGAAATCCAGCGCCGCCTCGATCAGCCCGACGATGCGCAGGTGATCGGTCTGGCGGTGGCCGGAGGTGTTGGGCGCCATGTCAGACAGGATCAGATCGGGCTGGCCGCCGAGCCGCTCGATCAGCATCTCGCCGACCCCCGCATTGGTGAAGTCGGCCTGGATCAGGATGGCCGGATCGATCGGCCCCATTTCCAGGAGATCGACCCCGACCACGGCCCCGGCTCCGCGCTGGATAGCCACCTGGATCCAGCCGCCCGGCGCGGCGCCCAGATCGATGACCTTCGTGCCCTTGCGGATCAGGTGGAAGCGGTCGTCGATCTCGGTCAGCTTGAAGGCGGCGCGGCTCAGATAGCCCTGCGCCTTGGCCTGTTTGACGAAGGGATCGTTCAGCTGGCGGTTCAGCCACTGCTGCGAGGAGAGGGTCCGGTTGTCGGCGGTCTTGACCCGCGCGCCCATGCCCCGGCCCACGTCTTCGCCGCCGGTCGGCGGGCGCACCAGCCGCCGCTTGCCGTCATCGCTCATCGTCTACTCCGCCGCCGTCGCCACGGACCGGTTGCGGCCCCGGCGGCGGCGCTTGCGCCGTTCGGTCATCAGGGACAGCAGTATACCCTCGCGCAGCCCCCTGTCGGCCACCCGCACGCGCGGACAGGGCCACAGGGCCTGGACGGCGTCCAGGATGGCGGCGCCGGCCAGCACCAGGTCGGCGCGGTCGGGCCCGATGCAGGGCTCCTGGGCCCGGCCCTTGGCGTCGAGTTGCATGAGCCGCTCGGCCGCCCGGTCGCAGTCCGCCCGCTCCATCCACAGGCCGTCGACACGCCTGCGCTCATAGCGCGGCAGGTCCAGGTGCAGACCGGCCAGACTGGTGATGGCCCCCGATGTGCCGATCAGATGTCCCCCGCCCCGCTCGAACACCTCGCGCAGGGGCTCGGCGTGGGGGAAGGCCGAGATGTGTTCGCGCACATGGGCGCTCATCGCCTCGAACCAGCGGCGGCGGCCCTCGGTGTCCTGGCCGGGGGCCTCGGGAAAGCGGTCGGCCAGGGTCACGACCCCGACCGGGATCGACAGCCACGCCAGGATGGGCGGCGGCTTGGCCGGATTGCTGGGATCGACGCCGCGCAGATCCAGCCACGACAGCTCGGTCGAGCCGCCGCCGACGTCGATCACCAGGGCGGCTTCGCCCGTGCGGTCCAGCAGCCCCGCACAGCCGGCGACCGACATTTGGGCCTCCTCGCGCGGCGAGATCACCTTCAGCTTCAGCCCGGTCTCGGCCTCGACCCGGGCGACGAAATCAGCCCCGTTGATCGCCGAGCGGCAGGCCTGGGTGGCCACCGCCTTGATCCGGACGGCGCGGCGTCGCTTCACCCGCTCGGCGCAGATATGCAGGGCGCCCATGGCCCGCTCGATGGCGTTGTCGTCCAGCCGCCCGGTGTGGGCCAGGCCGTCGCCGAGGCGCACGATGCGTGAGAAGGCTTCAACGACGCGGAATCCCTGCCCCGCCGGGGTGGCGATCAGCAGACGGCAGTTGTTGGTGCCCAGGTCGAGCGCGGCGTAGCAGGGCGCATCACGCCCCGCCCCATCCCGTCTGGAGTCTGGGCGGCCGCCTCTGGCCGTTGATGCGCCTCGACCCTCCGCGGCAGGGAGGGAGGCAGCGGGATCGGACATTCCGCGCTCCTGGGCGCTCAGCGCGGCGGGGAGTGCCGGCGAGCGCCTAAACTTGGCGATCAACCTACAGGTGTTGGGCCAAATTGCGAGGGATTAGCGACTAAAAGTTCTTCCGGAAGCGCACCGATAGGCGCGCGTCGCCCTGTGAGGCCACGGACGAAACGATCGACAGGTTTCGCCTCACGCGCCATTCCACCTGGCCCGATGGGCCGGTCCGGCCGCCGCCGGTCAGCTCGATATAGACATCGTCGGTCAGGTATTTGCCGCCCGAGACGGCCGCGCCTTCGGCCCCGCCGCCGAGCGCGAGCCGGTCCAGCCGGGTGATCTGGCGCAGGCCGCCCAGGACATCGAAGCCGCCGCCGGTGGCGAGGGAGGCCAGGGCCGCCGCCAGCTGCGCAGTCTCCAGGGGGGTCAGCTGAGACTCCGAACGCCCGAACAGCACCTGGGCCAGGACCTCGTCCTGCGGCAGGACCGGGGTCGAGGTCAGGGTGATCAGCGGCTTGGCCGCCGTGCCCTCGATCCGCACCACGGCGGTCAGGCTCGGGTCGTCGCGGGTGGCGATCAGGTCGAGGCGGATGGCTTCCGGCCGTGAGGCGAGCCTCACCGTGCCCCGATCGTCAAACTCGAACCGTTTGCCGGCGAAGTCGTAGGAGCCGCGCACGATCCGGGCCGTGCCCGAAAGCTCGGGCGCGTCCGTGCGTCCGCCGACATGGGCGATGAGCGACAGCTCCGCGTCGAGCCCGTTGCCGCGCAGGAAGACGCCCCGGGCGGCGGTGATGCTGACGTCGAGCGCGATCTGGGGTCCGGTGGGACGGGGCTGCAGGTCGACGTCCTCGCGCCGCGGTCGGTTTATCTCGACCACCTCCATCGGGAGCACGCCGGTCGGAACCGGCGGCTTGGCGGTGACATCGGCGCGGTCGACGGTCAGCTTGCCGACCAGCCGGGCCTTGCCGCTCTCGTCGCGGGTGACGACCACCTGACCCGAGGCCGAAGCGCGGGCGATGTCGTTCTGGACTAGCTGGAACTTCTTCAGGTCGAGGGTGAAGCTGGACGCCCCGCCCCGCGCCATATTGACCTCGCCCGAGCCCGACAGGGTTCCGCCCCGGCCGTCGAGGCCGGAGAACTGGCCGACCCGCACCGCGTCCTGGTCGAAGGTCGCCTGGGCGCTGAACTCGTCGAGCACCAAGCCCGTGTAGGCGTCCTGGAACCGGCCCTTGTCGAGGCTGGCCCGGCCCGAGGCTCGGGGGCTGGCCAGGGTTCCTGACAGCTTGCCCTCGGTCGAGACGCGCCCGGAAAGGCTGCGGGCGGCCCCGGCGAACAGGTCCCACAGCGGGCGCACCTCCCCGTCGGCGGAAAAGGCGCCGGACATGGGCTGGTTGCGGACCAACGCGATGCGGAAAGGCGCGGCGCTGGCCTCCGCCGGCAGGTTGAGGTCGAGGCTCGATTTCAGCCCTTGAGGATTGGTCGCCGAACCGGTGAGGAGGATGCGGCCGCCCTGCAGCACGGCGCGCGCCTTGCCGGTCAGGGCGACATCGGCGGGGGCGTCGCGGCTGCGGCCTTCCTCGACCATGGCCTCCAGCGCGCCAGACAGGCTGGCGCCTCGGCCCGACAGGTTCAGGCTCCCGCCAAACCGGCCGACGTAGTCATAGGCGAAGGGCGCCAGCTCCACGCCGTCGACCCTGGCCTTGATGTCCAATAAATCGCCGGTCATCCGGGCGTCCAGGGTTCCCGTGCCGCTGGCCATGGCGGCGCTGGCGCGCAGGCTGCGTTCGCCGGGCGCGAGGCGCAGGATCGCGGGCTGGGTCAGGGTCAGGGTCAGGTTGGCGCGGCGGACCCGCCCTTGACCGGTCAGGCTAATCTCCCGGACATCACCGGTCTGGTCCAGCGTCCCGCCGCCGGCGAAGCGCCAGCTCCAAGGATCGTCGCCATCGGCCGAAAGCTGGAACGGCAGCCGCGCCCAGGGGCCGTCGGCGCCGAACCGGACGGTCTTGATCCGCGAGCCCATGCCCGGCAGCAACAGGTCCTTGCCGCTGAGGCCGATGCTGGCGGTTGCGCCGCCCGCGCGCTCGGCGATCTTGACCATTCCGTCCAGCTCCCCGCCGTTCAGGAAGGCCCCGGCGCGGGCCGATACCTTGAGGTCGGCCGTGGAGGGCGCGCCGTCGACGAGCGCCAGGGCCCCTTGCGCCTTCACCCCGCCGGCGTCGGCGTCGATAGCCGACAGGGCGACGCCGCTCGCCAGGAACCGGAAGTCGGCCTTGGCCGTGGCCGGGCCATAGTTGGAGGGGCCGCTCACCGCGATCCGGCCCTTGGCGCCAGCCGGGTCCGACAGGTCGTAGAGCAGGGTCAGCTTGGCCGGCTTGACCATCAACTTGCCGACGTCGAGGGAGGCGAGGTCGGCGTTCAGATCGACCACGGGCGCCCCGAACACCCCGCCGACATGGCCGTCGCCCGAGGCCTCGCCCGCGATCTCGACCGGGCCGAAGCCGAACGGCCCCCTCGCCTTCCAGTTCACGTCCAGCGCCATGATGTTGGCGCGGTTGAGCGTGCCGCGAGCGCTGGCCTGCAAAGCCTCGCCGTTCAGGTCGGCGCGCTGGAAGGCCCAGCCCGCCTCGCCCCAGGTCAGCTCGCCCTTCAAGGCGGGCCTCGGCCCCAGCAGGCGGTCGAGTTCGGCAGCGCCGCTGGCGAAGTCGGCGCCCGTTGCATCGAACCCGACGGACCAGGGCTTGTTCGAGGATTGCGAGGCGTTCCAGGAGGCACGGACCACGCCGCGCGCGGTGGTCCAGATCGGCTTCAGATCGGTCAGCTCGGCCTGCCCCTTCAGGGTGACGGCGCCCAGCAGGGAACGGTCGCCGGCCGCCTTGATGGTCCCGCCCGAGCCCTTCACATCGATGCTGCGGATCAGATAGCGGTCGTCCTTCAGCCGGTCGCCGTCGAAGGCGATCGTCGGCCGGGCCCCGAGCAGGGCCGCGACCACGCCTCTACCCCCGCCGCCGACTCCGTCGAGCTTGGCCTTGAAACTGACCACGCCCTTCTTGAAGGCGACCGCGCCCGGCCCTGTCAGCCGGCCGAGCGAATAGTCCAGCTGATCGATCTTCTGCACGTCGAGCGCGGCCTCGTAGCGCCAGTCGTCGAGCCCGCCTACGACCTTACCGACGGCGCGGGTCGCCTTGGCGTCCAGCAGCGGCTGCCAGCGCTCGATATCGGAGACGGC
Organism: Caulobacterales bacterium; assembly: GCA_947474805.1. GTDB lineage: Bacteria > Pseudomonadota > Alphaproteobacteria > Caulobacterales > Caulobacteraceae > CANJKM01. The sequence goes on from CANJKM010000077.1 coordinate 5,542, forward strand.
CAGGGTCAGCTGCGCGCCCGGCGTGCGCCGCCGGCGCCAGTCCACCGGACCGGAGGCGATAAGGGAGCCGTCGCGAGCGATGACGCGGGCGTCGACCTGATAGAGGTCGCCCTTCAGCTGGCGGGAGCGCAGCGACACCGCCGCCTCAGGCCCCAGCCGGTCCGAGAAGAAGCGCGCCCGGGTCGAGGCCGAAAGCAGCACCTTGCCGTCTATGCGGGCGCCCGCGCGGTTCCAGCTGCCCTTGGCCGTAATGGGGCGAAGACGGCCCGAAACGCTCTCGATCGACAGCGCGCCCTGATCCTTGTCGCCGGTCACCCGGCCACGGACGACCAGCCGCTCGCCGGCCGAGAGCCCCAGCCCGCCGGCCAGCGCCCCGCCCTGTCCTTCGGTCGCGTCGATCGCGACGCTGATCCTGCCCTTCTGGCCAACGTCGAAGACCATGGCCGCGCCGTCTCCTGCGTGCAGCAGGCTCTTGGCGTCCAGCCGCCCGGCCGCGCCGCCGTCCCGGTTGATCCGGGCCTGGGCGGCGAGGGTCCAGAGGCCGCGCCGCTCGGTGGCGGCCGGCAGGGTCTCCAGCTTCAGCGCGATCTGGTCGAAGATCAGCGACAGGGGCTGCTCCCCGCCCTTCTTGCCGTCGTCCGGCTCCAGCACCGGCTGGCGCATCACCTGCAGCTTGGAGGCGGTCAGAGAGCGGGCGTGGAAACGCCTGACGATCAACTCCAGCGGCGCCCATTGCAGGCGCAGATTGTCCGCCGCGATCCAGGGCCCTTGTCGGTCGATCAGCTCGACCCGCCGGATGGTGAAGTCGTGGAAGAAGTCGCCGCTCAGCCCCACGACCTTCAGCCGCCCGAAACGGCCGATCTTGCCGCCCTCCAGCAGGCGGACCACGGCGGCGCGGCCGGGCTCGGTCTGGGCGCCCAAGCGGACTCCCGCGCCGATGGCCAGGCTCAGCACCACGCTGATCCACAGGCCATGCAGCCCGACCCTGCGCGAGATACGCCGCCAGCGGCGCCGCCTCGACGGGGGGGCCGGCTTGTCCGGCTCTGGCGTGTCGGTCTGGCTCAAAAGCTCTGCCCGATGGAGATGTAGATCTGGAAGGACGAGCTGCCCGGTGGACGATGGATCGGTACGGCGAAATCGGCGCGCAGCGGCCCGAAGCCAAGATCGTAGCGCACCCCGACCCCGGCGCCGAAACTGAGGTTGTTGAAGTCCTGGTTCACCGCCTGGCCGACCGATCCGGCGTCGAGGAAGCCCACCAGCCCGAAGCGATAGGGCAGCTTCTGGCGCACCTCCAGCGAAGCCTCGAAAAGCGAGAGGCCGCCCTGGGGTGTCTGGTCGGCGTATTTGGGGCCGACGCCCTGGTATTCGAAGCCGCGCACCGAGCCGCCGCCGCCGGCGTAGAAGCGGTTGGAGGCCGGCACGCCCGGAATGGTGCCCCCGGCGATCGAGCCGAACTTGGCCCGGCCCGCGATCACCGTGCCGCCGCCCTTTTGCAGCGACAGATAGGCCGAGCCCTGAACCTGCATCCGCAGATAGGCCAGGGTGTTGTCGCCCGTGATGCCCGTGGGTTCGGCCCGCACCTCCAGTTTCCAGCCCTTATGCGGATCGAGCGGATTGTCCGAGCGGTCCATGGCCAGGGCGACCAGTGCCGAGACGGTGTAGGCGGTCACGCTGCCGGTGTGGTGATCGGTCACGTCGCTGCGGACGATAGCCAGGCCACGGGTGAAATAGCTGGTCGGGCTGCGCCTCCGGGTCAGGTCGGCCCGGAGCGCCCCGCCTTCCTGGTCGTAGGCGTCGGTGGTGTCGCGGAAGAGTTCGGTGGTCAGCTTCAGGATGTCGCCGCGCCGGCGCCAGTGCGGCAGCGAGACATCGACCCCCAGCCGACTGCGGATCGCGCCGTAACGGATCTCGCCGGTCACCGTGTCCGCTCGATGCAGCCAGTTGAAGCGCGAGATTCGCAGCTGGAAGTCCTCGCCCTCGCTGGTCGAATAGCCGGCGCTGACCTCCAGCGCCCGCTTGGCGCGGTCAGCCAGGCTGACCACCACGGGCCGCGTGCCGTCCGGGTCGTTGGCGGGCGCCAGGCCGACGGTGACGGAATCAAAGGCCTGGGTGTCGAGCATCAGCCGTTCGAGCTCGGCCACCCGCGTGGGCCGATAGGTGTCGCCGACCCGCCAGGGCCGCTGTCTGTCGATCCAGTGCGGGTCGGTGCGGCCCCGGTTCTCCAGCTGGAGGCGGCCGAGCTTCACCAGGTCGCCGGCGGCGAAACGGAAGGTCGGCCAGACGCTGAAGTCGGCGTGGTCGACCACCACCTCGCGCGTTCCCGGCGCCGCGTCGGCATAGCCCCGCGACTGCAGCGAAGCGATCACCCTGCCCTCGGCCGCCAGCACATCGGCGGCGCGGCCGGGCGAGCCCGGGGTGATGACCAGGGCCTCTTCGGCGAAGGCTTTCGATTCGGCGTCGGGCGCTGTGGCGATCCACTCGACCTTGGGATCGGCGAAATGGAAGCGTTCCCCGGGCTCGACCCGGATGGTGGCCTGGGGCTGGTCTCCGTCGCCGATGTCGGGAACGATCTCGGCGCCGTAATAGCCCTCGGACCTCAACAGGGCCATGGCGCTCTCGGCCGCGTCGCGGGCGCGGCCCCGCGCCTGCATGCGGTTTTCGGGCGGCGCGCGCTCTTCTCCCACCGCGCGTTCGATGTCGAGACGCAGAGCGCGGTCGAGCGGACCCTCGACCACCGCCTTGCGTTCAGCCGCGATCGCCGGAAGGGCGAAGCACAGCGCCGTGGCGGCGAGGAGCGCGGTGCGCAAGCGTCCCAACCCGTCGTCCCTACTGAAGCGCCGCGTTCCGGCGCGCCCGCCTACTAGCACAGGGCAAGGTTAACGGAGGGCGATTTAGCTCAAACCCCGGCGAGCTCGCGCGGCCAGAGCCGGGATGACGCGCCCGGCGGGGGCGGCTATGGATCGCAAGTCCCTAATCCGTCAGGAGCCGCCGCTTCATGTCCGTCGTCGAAGATCGCCTCGCCGCCCTCGGCGTCACCCTGCCAGAGCCCGCGGCCCCGGTGGCCAACTATGTGCCGTTCGTGCGCTCGGGAGACCTCGTCCACATCTCCGGCCAGATATCCCGCGACGCCAGCGGCGGCGGCGTCACCGGCACGGTCGGGGTCGAGGTCGAACTTGAGGCCGCGGTCGCGGCGGCGCGGCTCTGCGCCGTCAACCTGATCGCCCAGATCAAGGCGGCCTGCGCCGGCGACCTCGACCGGGTGAAGCGGATCGTCAAGCTGGGCGGCTTCGTCCAGGCCGGCCCCGACTTCTACGCCATCCCCCAGGTGATCAACGGCGCCTCGGACCTGATGGTCGCGGCTTTCGGCGACAAGGGCCGCCACGCCCGCTCGGCGGTCGGGGTCTATAAGCTGCCGCTGAACTATTCGGTCGAGGTCGACGCGGTGGTCGAGATCGCGTGAAGCCGCTTCCGCCAAGCGTGAACGCAGAGGCCTGGGCTGGGCTCCACCGGCCCATAGCCCATCGCGGCCTGTGGGACGCCGAACGGCCCGAGAACAGCCTCGCCGCCTTCGACGCGGCGGCCGCCGCAGGCTATGGGATCGAGCTCGACGTCCAGCTCTCCGCCGACGGCGAGGTTATAGTCTTCCACGACGACCGGCTGGAGCGCCTCACCGAAGGGCACGGACGGCTCTGCGATCACGGCGTCGCCGCCCTAGGCGCCCTGAAGCTGGTGGGCGGCCCCGAGCGCCTGCCGACCCTGGAGCAGGCCCTGACCGTCGTCGCCGGGCGCACCCTGGTCGTGGTCGAGCTGAAGGTGCTGGGCGGCGAAGAAGGTCCGCTCGAGGCCCGCGTCGCCGCCATCCTCGACGCCTATTCCGGCCCCGCGGCGGTGCTCAGCTTCAACCCCCTGGCCGTCGCCGGTTTCGCCAACTTCAGCCCCAACCGGCTGAGGGGGCTCAACAGCATGGCCTATACCGACGCCGCCCAATGGCCGCTGAACCCGGCCCAGCGGCACGGCCTCTCCACCCTCCAGCACGTGGACGAGGCCAAGCCGCATTTTCTTAGTCTTGGCCTCGATATGCTGCCGAGTTTTGAAGCCGCCGCCTTGCGCGCCGGCGGCATGCCCGTCGCCGCCTGGACTGTGCGCGGCCCCGCCCAATGGGACCGCGTCCGCCTGTTCTGCGACACGCCGATATTCGAAGGCTGGCGCCCGTGAGACTCAGGCCCGAAGTGCGGGTTAACCGCCGCATCGAGGAGATCGGCAGAACGGACTGGGACGCCTGCAATGCGCGCGAGGAATACGGCGCAAATCCCTTCACCAGCTATGATTTCCTCGACGTTCTCGAAGCGTCCGGCTGCGTCGCGCCCGAGCTCGGCTGGGCGGCCCAGCACCTGTCGGTCCAGGACCAGGACGGCCGGGTCGCCGGGGTCATGCCGCTCTATCTGAAGTCCCACAGCCAGGGCGAATACGTCTTCGACCACAGCTGGGCCAACGCCTATCAGCAGGCCGGCGGCCGCTACTATCCCAAGCTCCAATGCGCCGTGCCCTTCACCCCCGCGACCGGCCCCCGGCTGTTGGTCCGCCCGGGCGCCGACCTCGCCGAGACCGAGGCCCACCTCCTCGGCGGCGCTCTCACCCTATGCGACAAGATGGGCGCCTCCTCCCTCCACATCACCTTCCCGCGCGAGGAGGAATGGGTCCGCCTTGGCGAGCACGGCCTGCTGCTGCGCCAGGACCGCCAGTTCCACTGGACCAACGCCGGCTACAAGACTTTCGACGACTTCCTGGCCGCCCTGTCCTCGAACCGCCGCAAGACCATCCGGCGCGAGCGCCGCGACGCCCAGGCGGGACTGGAGATCGAGGCCGTCTCAGGCGCGGACCTGACCGAGGCCCACTGGGACGCCTTCTTCGGCTTCTACATGGACACCGGCGCGCGCAAATGGGGCCGCCCCTATCTGTCGCGCCGCTTCTTCTCCCTGCTGGGCGAGCGGATGGCCGACAAGGTGCTGCTGCTCATGGCCAAGCGCGGCGACCGCTATATCGCCGGGGCCTTGAACCTGATCGGCGGCGAGGCCCTCTACGGCCGCAACTGGGGCTGCGTCGAGGACGTGCCCTTCCTGCATTTCGAGCTCTGCTACTACCAGGCCATCGAACAGGCGATCCGGCTCGGCCTGTCTCGGGTCGAGGCCGGCGCCCAGGGCGAGCACAAGCTGGCGCGGGGCTACCTCCCCGTCCCCGTCTATTCGGCCCACTGGATCGCCGACCCGAACCTGCGCGATCCGATCGCCCGCTATCTCGAACGCGAACGCCCGGCGGTCGAGGAGGAGATCGAGGCCCTGACCGAGGCCTATTCGCCCTTCCGCCAGGAATAGGGTCCGGGCTAAATCACCCGATCAGGGAGAGCGGCGAATGACCCTTCTGGGCGACTACGACGACGGCAACATCTTCGCCAAGGTGCTCCGGGGCGAGGCCCCCTGCGCCAAGGTCTATGAGGACGCCGATATCCTGGCCTTCATGGATCTCTTCCCCCAGGGGCGCGGCCACACCCTGGTGATCGGCAAGACCCCCGCGCGCAACCTGATGGACGTCGAGCCCGAGGCCCTGGCGACCCTGATGAAGGGCGTGCAGAAGATCGCCAAGGGGATCGTCTTGGCGCTTAAACCCGATGGCATCGTGCTGACCCAGTTCAACGGCGCGCCCGCGGGCCAGACCGTCTTCCACCTGCACGTTCACCTGATCCCGCGCTGGGAAGGCGTGCCTCTGGCCGGCCACGGCGGCGCCGGCATGGCCGATCCTGTGGAGCTGGCGGCGGTGGCCAAGGAGATCGCGAGCTCCATCAGATAACCCGAGCTTCCCCGCGGAGGCGGGGACCCAGGCTTAAGCTGCCGCATCACGTTTCAGAAAAGCCTAGGCTCCCGCCTTCGCGGGGGCTTTCGGAGCTTTGATTAATCCGCCAGCGCCTGCTCGTCCGGCTCCGGCTCGTCGAGGGCCTCGGCGGTGACGTCGATCTCGCCCGGACGGGTCTCGCCCGAGTTCGACTGGATCGCGAAGACGATCTTGCCGTCCTTCAGCTCGACTAGCACATGGCCGCCGCGCACTAGCTTGCCAAACAGGATCTCGTCGGCCAGGGGCTTTTTGATGTGCTCCTGGATCACCCGGGCCAGAGGCCGGGCGCCGTAGAGTTCGTCGTAGCCGTTCTTGGCCAGCCAGTCGGCGGCCTCGTCCGACAGCTCGACCGTGACGTTGCGGTCGGCCAGCTGGGCTTCCAACTGGATGACGAACTTCTGCACGACGTTGCGGATCACGTCCGGGCCCAGGGCCTTGAAGGTGACGATGGCGTCCAGGCGGTTCCTGAACTCCGGCGTGAACAGC
>CANJKM010000078.1 GCA_947474805.1 Caulobacterales bacterium
CGCGCCGCGAAGGTGGTCGAGGCCAGCTACAGCTATCCCTTCATCTACCACGCGACGATGGAGCCGCAGAACTGCACGGCCCACGCCAAGGCCGACGGCTCGATCGAGATCTGGACATCCAGCCAGAACCCCGAGGCCGGGCGCCAGACGGTCGCCAAGATGATGAAGATCCCCGCCGACAAGGTCTCGATCCATATGGTCCGGGCCGGCGGCGGCTTCGGCCGTCGGCTGCGCAACGACTACATGGCCGAGGCCGTCTGGATCTCGAAGCAGGTCGGGGCGCCGGTGAAGCTGGTCTGGAGCCGCGAGGACGACGTCCAGCACGACTTCTACCGTCCGGGCGGCTTCCACCACCTGAAAGCCGGCCTCGACAAGGACGGCAAGGTCATCGGCTGGAAGAACCACTTCGTCGGCTACGGCAAGGACAAGGCCTTCACCTACGCGGGCAATCTCGACCCGTTTGAATTCCCCAACCGGCTGCTGCCTGATCTGACGGTCGAGGCGACCCTGATGCCGCTCGGCGCCCCGACGGGCTCGATGCGGGCGCCGCGCTCCAACGCGCTCGGCTTTGTCTTCCAGTCCTTCATCGACGAACTGGCCCATGCGGCGGGGCAAGACCCGCTGGCCTTCCAGATCGCCTTCCTCGGCGAGCCGCGGATCGTGGCCGACAAGGATGGGGCCAACCCGTTCAACACCGGCCGGATGGCCGGCGTGCTGAAGATGGCGGCCCAGAAGGCCGGGTGGGGGCGCAAGCTGCCGCCGCGCCGGGGTCTGGGCATCGCCGCCTGGTACAGCCACCGAGGCTATTTCGCCGCCGTGGTTGAGGCTTCGGTCGACAAGAACGGCAAGGTCACGCCGCACAAGGTCTGGTCTGTCGGCGACGTGGGCAGCCAGGTGATCAATCCGATCAACGCCGAGAACCAGGTTCAGGGCGCGGTGCTTGAGGGGCTGCACCAGGCCCTGGCCCAGGAGATCATCATCGATAAGGGCCGCGTCATGCAGTCCAACTTCCACAACTACACCCTGATGCGGATGGACGAGTCGGTGCCGGTGAAGGTGAACTTCAACATCACCGCCAATAATCCGACCGGCATGGGCGAACCCGCCCTGCCGCCGGTGCCGGCGGCCCTCTGCAACGCGGTGTTCGCGGCGACGGGCAAGCGCATCCGCAGCCTGCCGATCGATCCGAACCTGCTTAAGGCGTAGGGTCGGAGGCCTCGGCCTCCGGCTTTTCGCGGCGAGCCCTCGGCCAGTAGGGCTTGGCCCCGGCGAAGTCGTCATAGGCGGCCGCGGCCTCGATCAGCACCGCGGGCTCCTGGCCGCGGGCCCGGCCCGCCAGCTCGCCGGCCGCGAAGGTCAGGGCCTTGGAGGATGCGCCGTCGAGCGCGAGCTGGGCCGTCGCGCCGGCGTGGGCGATGTCGTTCAGCCGGCCGAGCGAGGCCTGCAAAGCCTTCAGGGCGCCGGCGAACCGCTTACGGCGGCGGCCCTCCTCGCCGAGCGCGCGGGCGAAGAATTCGGTGGCGTAGCGCAGCCGCTTGGCCCGGATGCGCAGCTGGTGCCGCCTGTCAGGATCCAGGGCCTCGATGTCCTTGCCGCGTTTGCGGACCACGCGCCGCAGGTGATCGAGCGCATCGACCGCGAAACCGCCGATCTCCCCTACGAGCAAGGCCGCGCGGCCGGGATCGGGGGTGTGGCGCCAGGCGCCGTCCTCGACCCAAAGGGCCAGCTCCAGCGTCAGCCTCGAGAAGCGCGTCGAGGCCAACGCCTCCCCTGCCCTCGCATAGGCGGCGGCGCGGCTCTTCTCCAACTGCTGGGCGTAGCGCGCCCCCGCCTTGGGGTCGGTCAGAGCCTCGGGCGCGAAGATCTCGTCCTTGAAAACATCGAGGCTCCGGGCGGGGCTAAGCTCGCCAGCCAGCCAGCGGATCTCTCCATTCAGCCATTCGGAGCGCCCGTCCTCGGCGGCGGGCCTGAAAATCTTTAGCGCGGTGCGGGTGCGGCGCAGGCCGATGCGGGTCTGGTGGATGGCCTCGGCCGAGGGAGCGCGGCGGAACGCGTCGCTCGCGGCCACGACCTGCACCAGGCAGGAGCGTAGCACGGCCGAGAAAGCCTCCGACACCGTCATCTGCGGCAGCAGCGGCGGATTGGGCGCGCGTTTCGGGGCGTCCGGCGAGGCCAGCCGATAGCCGCGTTCGCCCTTGGTGGTCAGCGAGAGGCGGATGGGCGCCTTCTCGAACAGCTCGCGGGCCAGGGCGTAGAGGGCGGCGGGATCGCCCGCCTTCAGTTCGAGCTCCAGCTCCCATAGCTTCTCGCGGCGCTGGCCCGCCCGGATAAAGCCTTTATCGACCGAGATCTCGACGACGGCGCCGCCGGTGGTCCAGAGCCGCGTGGCCCGCTCGACATTGGTCGCGAACACCGCTGCTACCGGGGCTTCGGCCTTCTTCAGCACCTTGGCGACGGGCGTGACGGCGATGGCTTCCGCAACGGGCTTCGCCGTCGGTGTCGCCGCCTCCCATTCGTCCCGGTCGAAGATGTCGGACGACCGGTTGCGCTTGACCGTCTGGACATAGCGGCCGTCGACCTTGCGGACCCGCAGGCTAAGGCCGTGTTTGCGTAGATCGAAGCCCGGCGTGTCGAAATAGGTGGAGACGAGCCGGCGCACCCGCGGCGCCTGTTCGAAGGCCGGGTGTTTGGCGAGACGGCGGAGATCGACGGACGTGAGCTCGAACTTGAGCTCCGTCTCGGCGGCCAGGCCCTCCTCGGCCACGCCGCCGGCGTCCGTTAGGTCTGTCATGCAGCTCCCCGGGGCAGGCCCGCGAGGCCTTTCACAACTGCAGCCGGTCTGTCTACCGCGGCGCAGCAGATTTCGGAGTTGCGACCGCAAAGCCCATTCGACATCGACAGCTCTTGCGCCATTCGGCGCCTCCCTTTTCGCGCGCCGGCATGCCATGAGGGCGGCCAAGAGGCGGAGCGCCCTTGGGAGAAATGACGATGGGTCTGCTGACGGGCCGGGTGGCCGTTGTGATCGGGGCCAGTTCGGGCATCGGAGCCGCCAGCGCGCGAGCGCTGGCCGACGAAGGCGCGACCGTGGTGCTGGCCGCGCGGCGGCTTGACCGGCTGCAAGCCCTGGCCGCCGAGATCGAGGCCAAAGGTGGGACCGCCCTGGCCTGCGCCGCCGACGCGTCCGACGAGGCCGCCGTCCTGGCGCTGTTCGCCGCCGTCTCGGAACGGTTCGGGCGGGTCGATATCCTGGTCAATTCGGCGGGCGTCTCGGGGGACATCGCCATCGAGGATCTGTCTCTGACCGACTGGCGCCGGATCATCGACGCCAACCTGACCTCGGCCTTCCTCTGCTCGCGCGAGGCCTTCAAGCTCATGAAACTTCAGAAGCGCGGCCGGATCATCAATATCGGCTCGACCTCGGCCAAGGTCCCCAGGGCCCATTCGCCAGCCTATGCGGCCTCCAAATACGGGATCGAGGGCCTTACCCACGCCCTGGCCATCGACGGGCGCGAACATGGGATCGCGGTGTCGATCCTGCACCCCGGCTTCACCCAGACCGAGATATCGGAACGCGCCGCGACCATGACGCCCGGCGACCGGATCATGGCGGCGGCCGATGTCGCCCGCATCGTCTGTCTGATGGCGAGCCTGCCCGACGGCGCCAACCTCTATCAGGGCGTGGCCCTGCCGCTGGGCATGGCCTTCCTGGGTCGAGGCTAGGCGTTAGCAAAAAAGGGCGGCCCGCGGGCCGCCCCCAAAGCTGCTTAATACGGGTTGCCGTACTGATCGTAGCGGTAATAGCCGGTCGGACAGGGCTTGCCCTTGGCCGCCTGGTTGCCGATCACCCCGCCGATGACCCCGCCGGCGATCGTGCCGGCGGTGTTGGAGCTGTTGCCGGCGATGGCGCTGCCGGCGAGCGCGCCGATGGCGGCGCCGGCCACGGTGCCCGCCACCCGGTTGTTCGAGCGGGCGCGTTCGCAGCGGCTGCTCGGAGAGTCATAGCCATAGGCGCTGTCGCCATAGGTCGAGCAGGCGCCGAGGCTGGCGGCCACCGCGGCGGCGCTACAAATCAGAACCAAGGCTTGCTTGGGGGAACGCATGGGACGGCTCCTTGAATGGTCACTCGCCCAAGTAAACGCCCTCGCGCGCTTTCCGTTCCGCCAAGCTTCGTCATCGTCCGACTCATTTGTGCAATTTGTCTGTCTTGGCGGCGACTTGTGGTCCGGGCTGGCGTGCGGCCAGGCCTGCCCGATCGACAGCCCCAATTAGACGTGAGGTCGGAAGCGCCCCACCATCTCCACCGCCTCGCCCCGCTGCAGCGACAGCGACCAACGCTCGAACACGAGATCAAAGCCTTCGCAGCGCAGGCCCGAGTTCAGCGAGACCAGCATTAGCTCCTTGCCCCCGTCCCCGGCCGCGAAGCCGACGCCGAGATCGCCGTTCTTCAGCCGCACCAGACTGCCGGCGAAGAAGGAACGCTTGGTCGGGGCCATCAGATGCGGCTTTTCCAGCGCCTCGCCGGGCGAGAAGACCAGGTCGTCCTCGATGGTGGCGGTCGCGCCGCCGATCTCCCGCAAGCGAGGCGAGGTGAAGTCGATCTGGTCGACCCGCGCGGGCTGAAAGGCGACGACCAGGGCGTCCTCGCCCTCGCCGACATCGGTCACGAGACCGAGCAGCGGGTGCTTGCCCATATTGGCCTGGAACCACCGCCCAGGCCTCAGCGCCTGTCGCGCCAGAACCCGCGGAAAGCCCAGAAACAGCACGGCCATCGGCTAGGGACCCGAATCGCGGCGGCCCAGCGCCGCCTCGACGCCAAGGCTAACGCCTAAACCGCGAGCGGGAACCCCTCAGAGCGCCAGGCTCAGAGCGCTTGATCCGTCTCAATGACCGGATGGTCCGGGCGGACCTAGCTTCCACCATCAATCAGGAGCCCCACGATGAAATCCGTTCTTATTGGAGCCGCGATCGCCGCGGCGCTGGCCTTCTCGCCCGCCCTGGCCCAGGAGCCCGCCGCGCCCTCGCAGACCCAGGAGGTCCAGCAACTCACCGACCGTTGGACCCAGGCCTACAACGCCGCGAACAAGGCCGCCCTTTCGGCGCTCTATACCGACGACGCCCGCCTCTATCTCCACGGTCACCCCACCGTTTCGGGCCGGCGGAACATCGAGGCCTACTGGGCCGAGGACATGAAGGTCGATAGCCCGCTCACGGTCCTGCACGTGACCAACGCCGTAAACGGCATCGATATGAAGCTGGTCCACGGCAACAATCAGGTCATCAATCGCACGACCGGTGTTCCGCTGAGCAGCGGCCGCTTCGCCCACATCTGGACCCGCGCCGACGGCCAGTGGCGTCTTGACCGCGACCTGTGGAATCAACCGGCCGAATAGCGCTTTCGGCCGGCCGGCGGCGATCTAGAGCTTTTCGGAGATCTTGATCGCCGCCTTGCAGCCAGCCTGGATCACCGCCGACAGCAGGCCGTATCCGGGCGCGTCCTTGGCTCCCGCCGCGACGGCGTGATCGCGGTGCGCCAGCTCCTCGTCGCGGAAGCGGCTAAGCTCGGCCGCCAGCTCCGGCTCGCGGGTCTCGAGCTCCTTGATCTGGCCGGCGTAGTGCTGCTCGATCACGCTCTCGACCGCCTCGGTGCAGGCGTGGGCGGCCTTCTCGCCCAGCAGCGCCGTACCCGCCCCGAGCGCGAATCCGGCCGCGCGCCACAGGGGCGTGAACACGGTCGGACGGACCTGATGCTCGGTCAGCAGCTTGTCGAAAGCCGCCAGGTGGACGGCCTCGTGGCCTTCCATTTCGCCCAGGGTCTGCTCGATCGCCGCACCGCCCTTGGCGGCGGCGAAGACCGCCCGCTGGCCCCGGTAGATCGAGACGGCGCCAAGTTCGCCGGCGTGGTCAACGCGCAGAATCTCGGCCATCCGGGCGCGCCGGGTTCCACGGCCGGGCATGGGTGGGCGAGGCTTGAAGCTCACTTGCGGCTCCCGTAAGCGGCGAAGGCGCTGGCGACGGTCAAGACCGCCGAGGCGAGCGCATTATAGCCGGCCATCGAAAGGCCGAACATGCGCCAGGCGGCGACGTCGCAGGAAGGCGGGCGCATCTTGGCGCCGGACAGCAGGTCGGCCAAGGCGTCGGCGGCGATGGCGCCCGTCGCGCCCGTGCAGGTGGTGGGTCCCGGCCACCACTTCCACTCCACTCCGGCGTGGAAGCCAGCGACAAAGGTCCCGGTCCCGAACAGCGCCAGAAGCAAAACACAGGCGACGCGGCCGAAAGTCGGCCGGACCATGGCCGCAAGGAAGCCGAGCAGGCCGATCGTCATGGCCACCCAATAGACCTCTCGTTGGCGCAGGCAGAGCAGGCAGGGCGCATAGCCGCCGAAGGTCTCGAAACCGTGGGCCGTCGCCAGCATGGCCGCCGAGACCAGGGCCGCCAGAAGGGACCAGAGGGTCGCCTTGGGAAGATCGCGCATCATGGTCGGCTATCTACAGTCTAGATGAACTTCAAGGCCAGGATTCCCAGCACCACCAATATGGCGAAACCGGTGGTCACCAGGGTCAGCCGCTTCTCGACGAAGGCCTGAACCGGCGCCCCGAACAGCTTGATCAAGATGGCGACCAGGAAGAATCGGGCCGAGCGGGTGGCGACCGAGGCGGCGACGAAGACCCCCAGATCGAAATGCGCGACCCCGGAAGCAATGGTGATCAGCTTGTAGGGGATGGGGGTCAGGCCTTTGATCAGGATCACCCAGACCCCGACCTTGGCGTAGAGGGCCTGGAAGGCCTCTAGCTTGGCGCCCATGCCCAGCAGGCGCAGCAGGCCGTCGCCCAGATAATAGCCGATGGCGTAGCCCAGAAGTCCCCCGAGCACCGAAGCGACCGTGCAGATCAGGGCGTAGCGTAGCGCCCGGTCGCGCCGCGCCAGGCACATGGGCATCAGCATCAGGTCGGGCGGCGCCGGGAAGAAGCTGGACTCGGCGAAAGAGACCAGGGCCAGCCACAGCTCGGCCTTGGGGCTGGCGGCCAGGCGCATGACGAAATCATACAGACGGCGCAGCCATCCGGGCTTGGCGCTGTCCTCGGCGGTCGCGAAAGGGCTCGAATCCATCAGCCTTGATAGCGGGCTTGGCGCGGCGGGGCCACGGTGAGAAAGTTTCAAACCCCCTGAGGGATAGTTGCGAACCGTTCGTATTTCTCTTCAAAGCTCGTGGGGAGATCCATTCAGTGACCAAGTTTAAAAAGCTGGCGTTCGCCGGCGCGGCTTTCTGCGCCCTGTCGACAGGCGCCCAGGCGGCGCCGGACGAAGCTCTGTCGAGCGTGGTGGTGACCAGCCGCAGCCTGGAGGAGACCCTGCCCCAGACCCTGTCGCGCTATGGCAGCCAGCTGGAGACGGTGAGCGCGCCCCAGATCAGGAACGGCGGCTATGTCGATGTCAGCCAGGCGCTGGAGATGCTCATCCCGGGCGCCTTCGTCGCCACCCAGGCGGGTCCCTTCTCCTATGTGAACGTCTCGATCCAGGGCTCGCGCACCAGCGATGTGCTGTGGACGCTCGACGGAGTGCGGATCAACAACCGGCTCTACAACTCGACCAGCCCGGCCGACACCCTGCCCTCCAGCATGGTCGAGCGGCTGGAGGTTCTGAAAGGGGGCCAGGGCCTGTTCTACGGCACATCGGCCTCGGCCGGCGTCATCAACGTCGTGACCCGCGCCTTCTCGACCAAGCCGGGCGGCGAGGTCAGCCTCGGCGTCGACGGCCGCAACGGATTTCACGGCTCGGCCATGGTTCGCGGCGCCTACAAGGGCAATAAGCTGGTGGCCTGGTATTCGAAGGACGAGACCGACGGCTACTACATTTTCTCCGATTACCAGCCCAACACGACCGCCCGGAAACGCAGCTACGACGTCAACAGCTGGGGCCTGAAGTACGGCTACGACCTGGCCAAGGACCTGGCGATCCAGGGGTCCTACATCCACACAACCGCCAACCTCGACTACCCCGGCGTGGCCGGCAATTCGGTCAACGACCGCCTTGAACAGGTTGCGTCGGCCCGGCTGGACTACACCCCGAGCGACACGGTGCAGCTTTTCCTGAAGGGCTACTACCACCAGTGGGACACCAACTATTACACCAAGCCCGCGCCCTCGAAGTACTGGGGCTACAAGGACATGGGCCTGAACGCCCTGCTCCAGTTCGACCCGCACAAGGGGCTGCAATACAACATCGGCTATGACGGCCAGCGCTACCGCGGCCGGGACCAGGTGCTGATCATCGACGGCAAGACCCAGATGGCTCACGCCGTCTTCGGGCAGATCCGAACGACCGACGATCTCTCGACCCGCGCGCGCGGCGCGGTCGGCGCGCGGCTCAACCACACCTCGGGCGGGACCACGGCGGTGTGGAACGCCTCGGGCGTCTTCGACATCACCAAGAACTTCTACATCGAGGGAACCGGCGGGACCTCCTTCCTGCTCCCCGACTCCGAGCAGCTCTATTCGATCAATCCCAACGGGACCAAAGGCGACGCCGACCTGAAACCCGAACGCAGCCGCGGCTTCACCGCCACCCTGGGCGGCCGCTTCGACATCGGGTTCAATGAGCCCCTGACCGTCACCGTCGCCGGCTGGAAGCGGCAGATCGTCAATCTGATCACCGCCGACACCAGCAATCCCCCGGGCGGCTTCACCGGCGTCTACGTCAATATCAACGGCAAGGTGGATGTGTCGGGCGCCGAGGCGGTGGTGCGCTCGCCGATCGGAAACGACTTTGCCCTGACCGGCAGCTACACCTACAGCAAGGAGCTGGCGCGCGGCACGACGGTCCAGATCGCCGGACGCCCCCGCTACACCGGCAAGCTCGGCCTCACCTACGCCCCCGCCAACCTGCCCTTCGGCCTGGACTTCGCCCTCAAATATGTCGGCAAGACTTACACCAACGCCATCACCGGCGGCTTCGGCGTCCGCCAGTATGGGAACTACCTGGTCGGCAACCTGTCGGGCCACGTCTTCCTCGACCGGTCGCGCCGGACCCAGGTGACCGCCCGGGTGGAGAACGTCTTCAACGAGCGCTACGCCACAACCGTATCCTCCGCCGTCCGCACCGGGACGACGAGCCGCTTCCTGTTTGAGCGGCTGGGCCCGCCCCGGATCGGCTACCTCACCATCAGCCGCCAGTTCTGAAGCGGGGAGAAGCCGGTATGCTGCCCGTCATGAAGCCGATCCTCATCCTGCACCGGTATCTCGGCGTGGCCGTCGGCCTGCTCATGAGTCTGTGGTGCCTGTCGGGCTTCGTGATGATGATCCAGGCCTATCCCAGCCTGGACCCCGCCGAGCGGCTGAAGGGGCTTGAACCCCTCGACCTCTCCGGCTGCTGCGCCTTGGCGAACCTGCCCTTCGCCGACGACACCCGCGTCGCCGGCTTTCGGGTCGAGATGCTGGGCGACCGGCCGGTGCTTCGCTTCGCCGGCGGACGGCGCGGCCCCGACGGAGGCCCGCAGGGAAGCTACGACCTTCGCTCCGGGGCGCCGATCGAGCCCCTGAACGAGGCCCAGGCGCTGGACGTCGCCCGCCGCTTCGGCGCGGGCGCGGGGATCGGGGGCGCGGCGGTCTCGCAGGGCGAGATCGACGTCGACCAGTGGACCATCCAGGACGCGCGCCGCAACCGGCCGGTGTTCAAGATCCGCTACGGCGACCCGGCCGGGACCGAGGTCTATGTTTCGGGCGCATCGGGTGAGGTGTTCCAGAAGACCACGGCCAGGACGCGGCTTCTGGCCTGGATCGGCGTGGTGCCGCACTGGCTCTATCCCACCCTGCTGCGCCGGGACGGCGCCCTCTGGAGCCAGGTCGTGATCTGGACTTCGGTGGTCGGGATCTTCCTCACCGTCACCGGCCTCTATGTCGGGATCGCCCGCTTCAAGAAGCGCCGGAACGGCCGCTGGTCGCCCTTCTTCGGCTGGTGGTACTGGCACCACATCATCGGAATGGTGTTCGGGATCCTGACCCTGACCTGGGTGTTCAGCGGCCTGATGACCATGAACCCCTGGGGCCTGCTGGAGGGCGGGCGCAGCCCCCTCGCCGCCAACCTGGTCAGCGCCTCGACCTGGGCCGAGACCAAGGGCTTCCTGACCGCGGCCGGCGCGGCTCCCAAATCGCCGGACCTGCGCCAGCTGCGCGCTGTCCCCTTCGGCGACCGCCTCTATGTCGAGGCCGTCCCTCCCTCCGGCCCGCCCCAGCGCCTAGACGCCGCCGGCCGGCCCGCCGCTGTGAGCGAAGCCCAGGTCAAGGCCCTGGTCGATGGGCTTGGCGCGCCGGTGAAGCGCTTCGAACGCATCGACCGCTACGACGACTATTACTACGCCCACCACGACGCGCCCGAGCTGCCGGTCTATCGCGCGATCCTGGACGACCCGGAGCAGACCCGGCTCTACATCGGGGCCCGCGACGGCGCGCTGAAGCGGGTCCTCGGGCGCGAGGCGCGGCTGTCGCGCTGGGTGCGCGGCGGCATGCACGATCTCGACTTCGGCTGGCTGACCAACCTCTGGGTCTGGTACCCGGCCGTGGGACTATTGCTGCTCGGCGTGACGGCGGTCTGCGTCACCGGAGCCTGGATGAGCCTGCAAAGGGTGGCGCGCGACGTCAAAAGACTGGGGGCCCTCGCCCCGCGCCTAAACCGCGAGTTGCCCACCGCGAGCCGAGTTGATAGCTAGGGCTTCGCCTAGCCCCTGTGGTGGAATGGTAGACGCGCTCGACTCAAAATCGAGTTCCGAGAGGAGTGTCGGTTCGAGTCCGACCGGGGGCACCAACCACCTGACCGCCGATGGCCGTCAATGAGTGGAAATTCCAAGCAAAATCGGCTAGATAAGGGTGACGTTACGTCGCCTTTGGTCGCCCCCGTTCGCCGATAATCGGTGCCAAATGGGGGTCACTTCGGGGGCGCCGTGTGACCCCCACCGTGGAGTGACCCCCAGATGGCCCTCTCAGACGCCGCGATCCGCGCCGCCAAGGCCGACAAGGCCCAATTCAAGCTCTACGACGAGGCCGGGCTGTTCCTGATTGTGAAGCCCTCCGGCGGGAAGCTCTGGCGGCTGAAGTACCGCCGCCTGGGCAAGGAGCAACAGCTCAGCATCGGCCGATACCCCGATGTCGGACTGAAGGAAGCGCGCGAGCGACGCGATCAAGCCCGCAAGGTCATAGCGGCCGGTGGCGACCCCGCGTTCGAAAAGAAGCGCGCCGCCGTCGCCGCCAGCGTCAACGCCGCAAACACCTTCAAGGCCGTCGCGGATGAGTTCATCGAGAAGCGCGAGCGCGAGGGGCTGAAGGAGATCACCACCGGCAAGGCGCGCTGGCTGTTGGGCCAACTGGAGCCCGCGCTAGGACAGCGCCCCATCGCCGACATCGAGCCTTATGAACTGCTGGCGGTGCTAAAGAAGGTCGAGCTGTCTGGCCGCCACGAGACAGCCCGGCGCCTGCTGGCCTTCGCTGGGCGGGTTTTTCGGTATGGCGTCGCGACCGCGCGGGCGAAGCGTAACGTCGCGGCCGACCTGCAAGGCGCGCTTATTGCGCCGAAGGCCAAACACCACGCCGCCATCATCGACCCCAAAGGCGTCGGCGCCCTCTTGCGCGCAATCGACGGCTTCGACGGTTTCCCAACCACCCTATGGGCGCTGAAGCTGGCGCCCCACGTCTTTGTCCGTCCCGGCGAGCTGCGCATGGCGGCATGGTCGGAGATCGACCTGGACGCCGCCGTGTGGCGCATCCCTGGGAGCCGGATGAAGATGAGCAGGGAGCACGTCGTGCCGCTTTCGACGCAGTCGGTGGCGATCCTTAAGTCGGCCAAGGAGCTGACCGGCGGCGGGCGCTATATC
>CANJKM010000079.1 GCA_947474805.1 Caulobacterales bacterium
GAGTCGCCCAAGTCCAACGAGGGCGGCGGCGGCCCCTGGGGCGGTTCCGGCGGTGGTTCCGGCGGCAAAGGCCCCGGCGGCCCGCGCCGGCCGAGCGGCCCTCGCGGCCCGATGAAGGGCCCCGACCTCGACGATCTGGTGCAGCAACTCTCCGCGCGCCTGCGCGGCCTGTTCGGCGGCTCCGACGGCAGGGGCGTCCAGCCCGCTGCCCTGGCGGCCATCGCCGGGGTGGCGGTGGCGATCTGGGCCTTGTCTGGTCTTTACATCGTCCAGCCGGACGAAGAGGCCGTGGTCACCCGCTTTGGCGGCTACGCCCGCTCCGAGGGGCCGGGCCTGCGCTTCCACCTGCCCACGCCGCTTGAAGCGGTGGAGAAGGTCTCGGTCACCAGCCTGAACCGCCTCGACATCGGCGGCGGCCAGGGCGCCGACATCCCGCAGGAAAGCCAGATGCTGACCGCCGACGAGAATATCGTCGACCTGACCTTCTCGGTGCAGTGGCGCGTGTCCGACGCCGCCAACTATCTGTTCCGCGTCACCGACCCCGAGGCCACCGTGAAGATGGTGGCCGAGAGCGCCATGCGCGAGGTGGTTGGCAAGACGGGGCTCAACGCCATTCTGAACACGGGACGTGGCCAGGTGCAGGCCCAGTCCGCCGAGCTGATGCAGCGCATCCTCGACAGCTACGGGGCGGGCATCTCCGTGGTCGAGGTGCAGATTCGCACCGCCAACCCGCCGACTGAAGTGCTCGCCGCCTATCGCGATCTCTCCAACGCCGAGCAGGAC
The DNA here is from genome assembly GCA_947474805.1 of Caulobacterales bacterium. Lineage (GTDB taxonomy): Bacteria > Pseudomonadota > Alphaproteobacteria > Caulobacterales > Caulobacteraceae > CANJKM01. The sequence continues at coordinate 784 of CANJKM010000079.1, forward strand.
AAGGACAGCGCGGTCAACGAGGCCAACACCTACAAGAATCGGGTGGTCAACGAAGCCAAGGGCGACGCCTCGCGCATCACCCAGGCCGCCGAGGCCTATCGCGAGCAGGTCGTCCGCGAGGCACAGGGCGAGGCGGATCGCTTCAACTCGATCCTGACCGAGTACAAGCGTGCGCCGGCGGTGACCCGCCAGCGGCTCTACACCGAGACCATGGAGCGGATCCTGCGTCGGTCGAACAAGGTGATCGTCGACACCGGCAAGGGCGGCACCGCCCCCATCGTCCTGCCGCCCGACATTCTTCGCGGGCGAGACGCGGTCCGCGTCGCCCCCGCCGCCACCCAGTCCCAAGCCCAGTCCGGAACTCCGCCGGAGAACAGCCGATGAACCAGAACCGTCTGATCGGATGGGCGGTCGCCGCTATCGGCGTCTTCATCATCCTCGCCAACACCCTCTATGTCGTCGACCAGCGCAAACAGGCGGTCGTGCTGCGCTTCGGCGAGCCCCAGCGGGTGGTCAACGCCTTCAGCGACAACAAGCCGGGTCTGCATTTCAAGACGCCCTTCCTCGAGAACGTCATCCTGTTCGACAAGCGCAACCAGTCGATGGAGGCCGACCAGGAAGAGGTCATCGCCGCCGACCAGCGCCGCCTCGTGGTCGACGCCTTCCTGCGCTACCGCATCTCCGACCCGCTGCAATATTTCCGCACCCTGCGCGACGAGCGCACGGCCTCGGACCGGTTGGAGCGGTTGGTCAACTCCAGCCTGCGTCAGGTGCTCGGCTCGGCCCCGTCCCTCGACATCGTCGCCAACCGGCGTGACCAGTTGATGAGCGCCACCCGCAAGGACGTCATCACGCGGGCCCGCCAGGCCAGGCTCGGCATCGAGGTCATCGATGTTCGGATCAAACGGGCGGACTTGCCAACCCAGAACCAACCGCAGGTGTTCAACCGCATGCGGACCTCGATGCAGCAGCAGGCGGCCCAGACCCGGGGCGTCGGCGAGCAGCAGAAGCGTCAAATCATGGCCGAGGCCGATCGCGAGGTGACCGTCACCCTGGCCACCGCCACCGAGACCTCCTCCCAGGTCCGCGGCGAGGGCGACGCCAAGCGCACCGCCCTCTACGGCGCGGCCTACAACAAGGACCCGGCTTTCGCCGCCTTCTTCCGCTCGATGCAGGCCTATGACGGGGCTCTCGCCTCGGGCGACACGACGATGGTGCTCTCTCCGAACGCCGACTTCTTCCGCTACTTCAACAACGGGCCGGGGCGCTAAGCCCCGGTTCTAGAAGGGCAGGGCGAGCTTGGCGCCCATGAACTTGCCCATGGGGTCGTAGCCGCGCGCCTCGTGGATCCCGCCCAGATTCTGGCCGGGGTAGAGGCCGCAGAGAAAGCCGAACGAAGTCATCGCCCCGCCGTCGCCCACCTTGGCGTCGACCGAGGTGACGGCGAGGCCCTGTCGGCGCATCTCCATCGTCTTGGCGTAGCCCGGATCGGCCGAGGTGCGGGCGATGGAGAGGTTCAGCTTCGGCGCCGATTGCGGCGCGGGCGTCAGGTTCAGCGCCTCGGCTTGGGCGGAACCGGCGAGGGCCGCGATCAGGATCAAGGCGTAGGCTGGGGTGCGCATGCCAGGATCATGGCGCCTTTTTCCAGACCCCGCGAGCGGGGCTGTAACGCCCCACGTCGTCATCACCCGACTTGATCGGGTGACCCAAGCGAGGTTGGCGGGTGCGGTCGATGCGGCATGGGTTCCCTGGTCCGCTCCGCGGCCAGGGGATGACGGCGAGCGGAGGTTTGGGGCCCACTAGCCTTGGGCGAACTCTTCGGCCGCATAACCCTGGAAGTAGAGCAACGCCGTCAGGTCGGAATGATCCACCCGCGCGTGGGCCTCGGCCGCCACCACCGGCTTGGCGCGGTAGGCCACGCCCAGGCCCGAGGCCTTGATCATCATCAGGTCGTTGGCCCCGTCGCCGACCGCCAGGGCGTCGGACAGCGAAATCCCCTGCGCCGCCGCCTCCTGCTGCAGGGCCTCCAGCTTGGCCTCCTTGCCGAGGATGGGCTCGCCGACCGAGCCCGCCAGCACAGCGCCGTCCTCGATCAGACGGTTGGCGCGGTTGGCCTGGAAGCCCGCCAGGGCCGCGACCCGGCTGGTGAAGAACTCGAAACCGCCCGAGACCAGCACCGCCCGCGCGCCGTGGGCGGTCATGGTGGTCACCAGGGTCCGGGCGCCGGGGTTCAGCCGCACTCGCTCGTCGAAACAGCGTTGCAGAACGTCGAGGCTCAGGCCCTTCAGCATCCCGACCCGCTCGCGCAGGGCGCCCTCGAAGGCCAGCTCGCCGCGCATGGCCCGCTCGGTGATCTCGGCCACCTGGGCCTTCACGCCCGCGAAGTCGGCCAGCTCGTCGATGCATTCGCAGCCGATGATGGTGGAATCCATATCGGCGATCAGCAGACGCTTTTTCCGGCCCTCGGCGGGCTGCACGCAGACATCGACCGGCAGATCCGCCGCCGCGGCTTCGGCCGCCGCGCGCAGGTCCACGACCGTGCCGCCCTCGATCAGCTTGTCGATGCAGCCCGGGGCAAGATAGCGGGTCTCGTGGATATGGCCGCCGGCTTGGTGTACCGCGTGCTCGACGAGGCTGCGGGCCGCGTCGACGGCTTCGGGTTCGGGGCTGACCAGGGTGAGGGCGAAACGCATGGGCGCCGTTTGGCTGATCGCCGGGCCGACCGCAAGTGGGAAGTCTGCCCACGCCCTGGCCCTGGCCCAGGAGATCGGCGGCGAGATCGTCAACGCCGACTCGATGCAGCTTTACGGCGGGCTGAGGGTGATCACCGCCGGTCCGTCCGAAGCGGACACGGCCCTCGCGCCCCATCACCTCTATGGCGTGGCCGATCCCGCCGAGGCCTGGTCGGTCGGCCGCTGGCTGCGCGCGGCGACCCAGGTGCTGGACGAGATCACCGCGCGGGGCCGCCCCGCCGTGGTGGTCGGCGGGACGGGCCTCTATTTCCGCGCCCTGACAGAGGGGCTGGCCGACATCCCGCCGGTGCCGACCGCCGTGCGCGAGGCCGAGCAGGCCCGCCATGACCGCGAGGGCGAGGCGGCCTTCCGCGCCGCCCTACGCGCCTTCGACCCCGCCGCCGAGGCCCGGATCGCCCCCGGCGACCGCCAGCGGCTGGTCCGCGCCGCCGCCGTCCTGGCCTCGACCGGCAAGCCGCTGACCGCCTGGCAGCAGGAGACCGGCGCGCCCCTGGTCGGCGACTATCAGGCCCGGGTTCTGGAGCCCGATCGCGAGGCCCTCTACGCCCGCTGCGACGCGCGCTTCGACGCCATGCTGGCGGGCGGGGCGCTGGAGGAGGCCAGCGCCATGGCCGCGCGGGGCCTCTCGCCCGATCTCCCGGCGATGAAGGCGCTGGGTCTGCGCCAGCTCATCGCCCATCTGGCCGGGGAACTCTCGCTGGAGGACGCCGCCGAAGACGCCAAGCGCGAGACCCGCCGCTACGCCAAACGTCAGCTGACCTGGTTCCGCAACCAGACGCCGGACTGGCCGCGCGTCGAGTCCGCCGCCGCGGCTTGAACGCGAAATAGCCGCTTCCTAACTCTCGTCCTGTCGGGCTTCACGCCCGGCCAGTCAGGGGGCGCCGGCTTCCCGGCGTCCTCAAATCCAACTTCTTCGGACGAGAATGGAAATGAGAAAGACCAACCGCTTTTCACAGCTGATCTCCGTCGTCGCCGCCGCCAGCCTGGGCGCGGCCGCCGCCAACGCCGCTCCGGCGTTCGATGAGGCCGCCCTCAAGCTCGCGCCCGGCGTGCAGAGGGCGTCGGTAGGCTATGAGGCCGTCCCCGAACCCTTCGTGGTCTCCAACGGCTCGGCCCTCTATCTGGAGCCGGTCAACGGGGCCAAGTCGAACGGCGAGGTGCGGCCCGGGGAGAAGCTCGAAGGGCTGGCCATGACCAAGGGCCAGGGATGGCTGCTGGTCGGCAAGGACGGCGTCGGCCAGGGCTATGTCTCGCGCGGGCTGATCTGTCCCGAACGGTACTGCAAGCCGACCCGCTGACGAAGGGGCTAGAGACCGCCCAGCCAGCCCGCGAAGGCCAGCCACGCCGGGGTGTTCCAGACCACCAGCGGCAGGATGCTCGCCACCACCACGACCAGCGTCCCCCAGGCCGTCGCGGGCTGGACCTTGCGGCGGGTGATCAGGTCATAGGCGATCAGCGGCAGGAGGAAGACCATCGGCAGCAGCAGGGGCAGCGCGCCCGGCGCGCCCAGCGCCGGCAGCAGCCGTCCGAGCGAGGGCCGCAGCATGTCGACCATGGCGCAGAGCATCAGCCGTTTGTGGACCTGCGATTGGCGGCGGTAGTGCAGCGCGGCCAAGATCAGCCCGCCGAACACCGGCACGTCCAGCAGGGGGATGGCCGCCCAGGACAGGGGCGAAATCCCCGGCGGCGCCGTCAGCGGCCGGTGGATGCCGCCGATCCCGACCGCGATCCCCAGCGGGATCATGGCCAGGGCCAGCACCAGGGCGAGCACCCCGAACGTCTTGTGTCGGGCTAGCCTCCCCGTCGCGACCAGCAGGGTCTGGCTCACGAACAGCAGCACCCAGGCGCTGAACGCCAGCCCATGCAAGAAGACCAGAGGGTTCAGCGGCTCGACCGGATGCGGCGGCGGCCCGACGAAGCGAAGATAATAGGTCGGGGCGAACCCGAGGAATGTGGACAGCAGCACCAGAAGGGCCATGCCCGAAAAGAACAGCCGCTCGCCCGAGATGCGCGGCCGCGCAACGCTCGTCGCCGTCATGGTCTTGCCCCCGCAAAACGTTTCGGAGGCAAGCTACAGCCTCGCTTGGCGTGGCGGAAGGCCGTCCAATCCGCGAATTCGAACTGGGCCGCGCTAACGCACCGGTCCTGAGACCGTCGAAGGACTGCGCGCGTTCGGGCCCGCGCCGCTCGTGATCCGGCCGAGCAGATCCCCGGCCTTGGTCGCGCGCTCTGCCCGCGCCGCCCGCTCCTCGGCGAAGGCCGTCCGCTTCTCGCCAAGGCTGTCGAGCGGGCTGGCGTTGCGGTCGCCGGCCTGCATCTTTTTCAGAGCGGCGGCTGCGGCCAGGGCGGCCATGACCTTGCACTTCTCCTGGTCGGCGGTCGACATCACCGCCATCGCCGCCTTGCTGCAGTCCATCCCCTTGGCCGAGCCGTAGGTGAAGTCGTAGCCGGGCTTGGCGCCCGTGGCGGTCCCGCCCGGAGCAGCGACACCCGGAGTCCCGCCGCCGGGCGCGGCCGAGCCCGGCGGGCCGCCGCCGGGTTCGCCGAAGCTGGGCGGCGCGGGCAGGGTCAGCTTGGGCATCAACTGCCGGGTCGGGGCCGGGGTCTTGTGCAGATCCAGGTCCTCCAGCGTGCTGGGCGGGGCCTTGATGATCTGGGGCAGGGGCGTCGGCGGCGCCGGTGTCTCGGCGGCCACGGGGGCCGGCGGCGCGGTCGGGGTCAGGAGCTTGGGCAGGGTGCGCGGCGTGGTCGGCCGGGCGTTGTTCTTGGGGACCTCGATCCTCTGGGCCTTCTCCAGCTTCGGGATCGGTACGGTCGCCGGCGGCGCCTCCACCGGCTCGGGGATCGGAACCGTGACCGGGGGCGTGACCTCGGGCTTGGGCTCAAGCTTCCTCAGCTCCAGCGGCGGCGTCACTTCGGGAATGATCGGCTCGACCAGGGTCAGCTGGACCGCCGACTCGTCGGGGAGCAGCCGCGGGTTGAACTGCGGCACCATCCGGCCCACGCCCCAGAGCAGCAGGACGTGGAACAGCACCGAGCCGATGACCGCCGAGATACGGTCGCGCTTCTGAGCCTCGGCCAGCGACAGGGCGCGCGGGCCGAGGCCCGAGCGCGGCGGGGGCGGGATGATGAAGTCTTCGAGCGGCGGCTCGCCGGGCGCGGCCGCCGCGGCCGCCGCGGCCGGGCGCCGACGCGGGCGCCTCAGCGACGAAGGCAGGCGCGTCCAGTGGTCGGGGTCGTCCTTCAAGATGCCTCGCGCCGCTCGCCGTCAAGCTCGTGAACACAGAAGGGCCCGCCCAAGCGGGGAGGAGCCGCGACTCCCGCAGGCTACGCCCTGGGGCGATAAATCATAGAGCGCGAAAGGCGAGCAGCGCGAAAGACGGGCGCGGTCAGGCGGCGGCGCCCGAGCGGTTCTCGGTCAGGGTTTCAGGTTCGATCACCTGCGAGATGGCCCCGAACAGGCTGGCCATGGTGATGGGCTTGGCCAGATGCAGGTCGGCGCCCGCTTCCAGCACCGCCATGACCTGCTGCGGCATGGCGCTGGCGGTCAGGGAGATGACCGGCGTCCGGCGGGCCTGACCCCGCTCCCGGGCGCGCAGTTCGCGGATGGCGGCGACCCCGTCGAGCACCGGCATCTGGGTGTCCATCAAGACGACATCGAAGCTTTCGCGGGCGAGGGCCTCTAGCGCCTCCTGGCCGTTCTCGACGATGGTGAGATCGGCGTGGTCCCCCAGCAGGATCTGCACGACCTGCTGATTGACCGGATGATCTTCGGCCAGCAGCACCTTTATCGGCCGGGAAGCGGCGTGCGGCTGGGCTTCTCCCTGCTCGGGCGACGGGTGGGCGGCGGCCTCGCTCAGCGGCAGTTCGACGCTGAAGCTGAAGGTCGAGCCGCGGCCGGGGCTGGAACGGCATTCGATCACGCCGCCCATCATGGCCGCCAGGGTCTGGCTGATCGCCAGGCCGAGGCCCGCGCCGCCATGGCTCCTGGCGATCGTCTCGTCGGCTTGTTCAAAGCGGGTGAACATCCGCGCCTTGGCCGCCTCGTCGAAGCCCGGACCGGTGTCCTCGACCTCGACCGTCAGCCGGCCCCGGCAGTTTCCGGCCGGCGCGAGGGCGGCGGTGACATGCACATGTCCCGCCTGGGTGAACTTGACCGCGTTGCCCGTCAGGTTGGCGACGATCTGGCGGATCCTCAGCGCGTCGCCCACCGGGGCGTGTCCGCAGTGGTTGTCCAGCCGGACGCTGAACTCCACCGCCTTGTCGCGGGCCAGGGTCTCGAACACCAGGGTGGCCGCGCCGACCGCGTCGGCCAGGTCGAAGGGCTGCTCCTCCAGCCGCAGCACGCCGGAATCGGCGCGCGCCAGGTCGAGCGAGTCCGACAGCAGCCGGTTCAGCGTCTGACCAGAAATGCAGATCATCTCGATCATCTTGCGCTGGTCGTCGGCCAGCGGCGTGCGCGAGACGGCGTCGGCCAGGCCCAGCACGCCGTTGAGCGGGGTCCGGATCTCGTGGCTCATATTGGCCAGGAACTGGGCCTTGGCCTGGGCGGCCTGGTCGGCGCGGTGACGGGCCTCGCGGGCGGTCTCGGTCTGGCGCTTCAGCACGTTGCGCGTCCGCCGCAGGGTGGCGACCATGCCGGCGGTCGGCAGGGTGGTCAGGAACAGCAGGGTGGCGAACTGCGCGACCCAGGGGCTGCTGTAGGTGGGATGAATCAACCCGGCGAGGGTCAGATAGGCGTGGGCGATCGACAGCCCGATCAGGCTTATGGCCAGGATCGCCGCCCCGATCGGCCCATAACGGACCGCGATCCAGAGCGCGACCGGGAAGGCGAGCAGCATGGTGGTGTGCAGCCCGCCCCATAGGAAGCCCGCGGCATAGGCCATAAGCGCCAGGCAGGACGCGACCGCGCCCAGGATCGAAGCGCCGTAGGGCCTATATTTGCGGGCTTTGACCAGGATGACCACCGACGGCAGGGTCAGGGCCGCTCCGAGGAAATGCGCGCTGCCCCATTGGAAGGCGTTGAGCACGCTCGCGGGTTTGCCGACGAACTGGGAGATGACGAACAAGGCGATGCAGGCGATCAGGGACGAGGGCAGGGCCGCGCCCGCGACATAGAGGGCGATCTTGCGGCCGTCGCAGAAGTCGGGCGATCGGCCGAGGCATTTGTGGGTCAGATAGGCGAGGAGCAGGCTCTCGGGCACGCCGATCAGCGACCGCACGCTGCCGCCATTGTTGACCACCCCGATGAGAACGGCGAGGACCGCGGCCCCGCAGGCCAGAAGCAGCATCCGGCGCGCGCCGTCGAGCAGCAGCAGGCCCGCCGCCAGGATGGCCGTGGCGGGCCAGATGGGCGCCAGGGCTTCGGGCAGCACGAACACCCGACGCAGCACGGTCATCGCCAGATAGGTCGCCAGAACGCCGGCGCAGATGATCCACGCGTGCCGATCGTAGCGGCGCTGATCCTCTGCTGCGCTCATGACTGGACGTTTCCTTATGTCGGCCCAGTACGCGCAGAAATTGATTAATCCCCGCCTTAGCTCCCCCACGGTGGAGCGGGACGGGTTGTCGCAGCCCCGCCTATCCGACCGTCGCCTGTCCCATCCAGCGCCGCGGCAGGCGCGGCCCGAGCGCGCGGGCGCCCCCGGACAAGAGGCCGATCGACTTCAGCCCCGCCGCCGAAACCACCCGGATCGCCTGCACCGGCTCCAGCCCGCCGCTGGGGCTGGCCGCCACCGGTCCCTCCAGCATGGCGCAGTCGACCGCCGCCCATTCGGCGCGGCCCTGGTCGGCGTGGGCGACGATGAAGAACCGCCGCTGGGGGGAGGGGAGCTCCGCCGTCTCGATCAGCACCCCCACCACCCAGCCTGTCGTCACGCGATGCGCCTCCGTTGCATTCCTATCCGTCATCCTCGGGCTCTTGTCCCGAGGATCCCGCGTTCGAAGCCCCCACGACCGTCATGGCCCGACTTGATCGGGCCACCCAAGCGACGATGGCGGATGCTGGACCCTCGCTTGGGTCACGCCCTTGGGCCTGTCCCGAGGGGCAAGTCGGGTGATGACGACGGTGGGAGGATCACGCCCGCTCCGCCACGAGCGACCCCGCCGCATAGGGCTTCAGCACCGCCGCCTCGGGCGTGCGCGGGTCGAGCCAGTCGAGGCCATCCCCCGGCGACAGGGCCGCGACCTGCCGGCTGTGATAGGGCGCAACGTCCGGCCCCGGCTCCATGGTCAGCAGGGTGAAGGCCTCGCGGTCCTGCCAGGGCCGCACGATCCCGGCGATCCCGAACCAGTCGAAGCCGGGCATGCTGAACAGCCAGCGGGTCTTCCTCGTCTGCCCAGGCGCCGCCTCGGTGAACACATAGAAGCCGTTGGTCAGGATCAGGCAGCGGCCCGTCAGCGTCCGCCCCTCGGACCGATAGTTATAGACCGGCTTGCCGCTCGGCCCCGGCCAGGACCAGCGGCGGCTGACCAGCTCATAACCGCCCGGCCCCAGCGTCAGGATCGGCGCGGTGTCGGTGATCCGCACCATCTCGCGCGGCTCGATGTTCGGCCGCCCCTCCGGAAAGCCCAGCGGGCGGTTCAGGTCGCCGAAATAGGCGGCGATCTCATCGACCGACTTTTTCATCTTGTAGCTGTTGCAGATGGTCCTTCCTCCTCAGAACCAGTTCGGACTCTTGCGCATCCGGGGCGGAACCTCGCCCGCCTCTTCGCACGCCAGGCGGAAGACGCGCGACGCCCCCGGCGGGCGGCTCTCGAACACCATAGCGCCCAGACAGCCGAAAGGCTCAGGCACCGCGTTGCGGCAGCGCGCGCGCACGTTCCACAGGCTGAAGCCTCGGCCCTTCTTCTTGATGACGGCGTTCAGGTCCACCCGCAGCCGCAGGCCGCACAGCTCGCAGCGGGCTTTGACCTGCCACTCCTGGGCCTTCATGTCCCAGACCGTGGGCGCGCAGCGCCGCCAGGCCTCGACGGGCCATTTGTCCGGTTTGGGGCCGTTGTGGCCCATGGCGCCTCCGACTGGGGTGAGGCTATGTTCTTCATCTGTTCAGGTCGGGGAGTCGAGTCGCTTTAGTTCTCACGGTGCAGGGCTAGTGGAGCCCGACCTTAACTGCGCAATGATTCCCAGGCCACTATAGGGCTCAAGTGAACTCGCGCTAGGTGAACGGATGACTTGGTTTAGGCAAGCGTTGAGCGCATTCAGGATCATCGTGCGCCGCGCACGGGCGGTCCTGAACCGGACCTACCGCCGGTGGACGAGAGCGCGGCTGCCTAGTGGCCAAAAATTCGCGATTTATGTTTTGGGCGCGGGGTTTTCGGCTGCGGCCGGCCTGCCAATGGCGGCAGAGTTGTGGCGGGAAATCCTCGCACGAGGCCTCGCGATGGAAGGGCGAGCCGAACGGTTTCGCCACGATCTAGACAGTTACGTGCAGTACCGGCGCCTTTGCGATGGTGTTGAGCTAACTTATGACCAGATAAATCTAGAAGAACTCATGGGGTACTTAGATATAGAGCACCATTTGGGGCTACGAGGTAGTGATACCTGGAGCGACCAGGGCAACGAAGGTCAGGTCGTCATTAAAACTCTTATCGGGCAAATTTTGTCAGAAAAGACGCCGGCGGCCGGCGCGATTCCTCAAATCTATCTCGATTTTGCTCGCTGCCTAAAGCCAGGCGATTACGTCCTAACGTTCAACTACGATATCCTGTTGGAGCGTGCACTTGAGCAAGCGAGGGTGCCTTACCGGTTGTTTCCTGACCGATTCCGCGAAGTTGGTGAGTTCTTAAACACGGTCGATGACAGCCAGGAGGAGGTTGTAGTCCTTAAGGTTCACGGGTCGGTCGATTGGTTTGACGATCAGCGCTATCGGCGGATGCGCCAGCTGTGGGTTGATCAGGGAATGGACCCAGATAAGGCGCGGGACCCCATTTTTGGCCGAACCCGCCCATGGACGCTTACCCCCTTGGTGGATGGGCCGCGCTCTGAAGGCGACCCACTTCAGAGCCTTTATCGTCTGCGAGATGTTGAGGAGTATTACGAAGATCCATCATGGTTTATTAGTGTGCCTAGCCTGATATCGCCCTCAACACAAAAGCTCATTTACGCGAATATTGTTCGGAGTTTCTGGAATGGGCTAGGCCAAGCGGGCGGTGGAAATTTTCGCTTGGTAATCATCGGTTACTCGCTTCCGGAGCATGACGATTATGCAAGGCAGGTGATTTACCGCATAGTCCAAAACTATCAGCAGGCCACATCTGAACTCGCGGATATGCTCAACGTCGAACGCGATCCCATC
>CANJKM010000080.1 GCA_947474805.1 Caulobacterales bacterium
TAGGTGTCGTTCGACGACTGGCTCATATTGACGTGGTCGTTGGGGTGGACCGGCTTCTTGGAGCCCATCACGCCGCCCAGCATCTCGATCGCCCGGTTCGAGATCACCTCATTGGCGTTCATGTTCGACTGGGTGCCCGAGCCGGTCTGCCAGACCACCAGCGGGAAGTGGTCGTTCAGCTTGCCGTCGATCACCTCCTGGGCCGCGGTGATGATGGCGTTTCCGATGGTCGGGTCGAGCCCGCTCAGCGCCATATTGGTCTCGGCCGCCGCCCGCTTGACGATCCCCAACGCCCGGACGATGCCCAGCGGCTGCTTCTCCCAGCCGATCTTGAAGTTGCCCAGGCTGCGCTGCGACTGCGCCCCCCAATAGACGGCGGTGTCGACCTCGATGGGGCCGAAGGTGTCGGTCTCGGTGCGGGTGGTCATGGGGGTGGAGCTCCGTCAGCAGGCGCACGCGGTTTAGGGCGCCGGGGGGAGTCCATCAATGGGGGAGGAGTGGGGGCGTCTGCGGTGGGCTCAGAGCAGCCCATCGGTAGGTCCGCTGTGAGGCTGCATCGGAACCTATACCCGGTGCTTTGCGGCGGCCCGCTCAAGGTCACCTTTTCAATTGTCGGGATGCTTCGAAAGGGTATCGTTGACCTTAGTAGCCACTCGCGCTCCGCGGTCACCCGTGTTCGTCGGGAGCTTGCTTTGGCTGCACTGACCAGACCGCTGGCTCGTCGTCTTTGTCGGCTTCAGCCGCTGCAGCAGTCGCCTGCACCTTGTCGGGTTTATGATGAGCGGGCGCGTAGATCGCATAGACCTTCATTGGCGTTGTGCCGATATTGGTGATGTTGTGCCAGGTCCCAGCCGGAACGAGGACGCACCAGCCGTCTGACACTTCCGCTTCAAATGTCAGCTTATCTTTTGCGGAACCCATCTGGACTCTACCGCTGCCAGCGTCGAGGCGCAGGAATTGATCGGTCTCTGGATGCGCTTCAAGTCCAATGTCGCCGCCGACCGGAATCGACATCGACGTCACTTGCAGATAGCGCCCGCTCCAGGCCACCGAACGGTAGTCTGCGTTTTCCTTTGTCGCGCGTTCAATGTCGAACGATTGCGGCTTAGGCCCGATGTCCTTGATCCTGTGAGCAGTGCTGACCATGACGGATTTCCCCAATTGTTCGGCGCTGCGCCATATCGCATGGCCGTGGTTAGCGGTGGCCGAGGGGCTTGCCGCCGAACGGCTACAGCACCACGGGAATCATCAGGCTCAGCCCAAAAACGCCTCCGATGAGGGGCGCGGGCCACCAATATGTTCGCCCCCGCTTAAATGCCGAAGGCAACAAAGGAACGGCCACGCTTGCTGTTCGTTCCAACCAGTCGCGGTTTGGGAAATTCACCTTACAGATCGCCACCGAGGGGTCCGCTCGGGGAGAAGCGGGCTTGGCCCCTCGTCAGGGAGAGTCTTCTTCGCGTCCGCGGGCCGACGTCTGCCTCTGGCGCATTGCCGACACCTACCTAGCTTGAACCTCTTCTCCCGGATCGCGTTCTGAGCCACCCACCCCAAGGAGCCCCCATGCCTGGCAAGCTCACCACCGTCCTATGGTTCGACCACGGCGAGGCCCGCAAGGCCGCCGAGTTCTACGCCGGCCTCTTCCCCGACAGCCACGTCGGCCCGGCCTTGGCGGCGCCCAGCAACTTCCCTGATGGCCAGGCGGGCGCCGAGCTGACGGTCGAGTTCACTGTCCTGGGCCAGGCCTTCATGGGGCTGAACGGCGGCCCGATGTTCAAGCCCAACGAGTCGGTCTCCTTCATGATCCAGACCGAGGACCAGGCCGAGACCGACAAATATTGGAACGCTATCGTCGGCCATGGCTGCGCCGAGAGCGAATGCGGCTGGTGCAAGGACCGCTGGGGCTTCTCCTGGCAGATAACGCCGCGCGCCCTCAATGAGGGCGTCACTGACCCTGACCCTGCCGTCGCCAAGCGGGTGTTCGAGGCCATGATGACCATGAAGAAGATCGACGTCGCGAGGATCGAAGCCGCGAGGCGGGGCTAGACCTGACATGACAAGGGCGGCGCCGGTATCCGGCGCCGCCCTCGCGTCAGGGGGCCGGCGGCGTTTAGCGGGCCGGGGTGATCGTCGTCGTGGCGGTCACGGTGTCGGTGGTGGTCGCCGGGGCCGTGTGGGTCGTCGTGGTCGAGGCGTTCCGGGTCGCCGGGCGCGGGGCGGGCTTGGGCGCCGTCCGGCGCGGCGCCGCCGTCGTGGTGCGGCGCGTGACGGTCTGGGCGGGCGTCGTCTTCTGGGTGGTGACGGTGGTCTGCACCTGAGCCGGAGTCGCGGCGGCGGCGGCGGCGGCTCGGGCCGCGGCGGCGTCGGCGGCGGCCATGGCGGCCGACTGCTGGGCGTTGTCGGCGCGGGCGTTGGCGTCGGCGGCCTGGGCGCGGGCGGCGTCGGCCTGCACCTGGGCGGCGGCGACCTCGCCTTGAGCCTGGACGGCGGTTGCACGCTCGGCGGCGGCGGTCGCGGCGGTGGCCTGCAGGGCGCTCGCCTTGTTCTGCTCCGTGCGGCCGAGCGCCATGTCGGCCATGGCCTGGGCGCGGATAGCGCCGTCGATGGCCGCCTTCTCCTCGCCGCGGGCCAGGGCTTCCTTGGCGGTGTTCAGCACGGCGCGGGCCTCGGCGGTGGCGCGGGGGGTCTCGACCCCGGCGCCGACCTTTTCGGCGGCGTTCAGCTTGGCCTCGGCGGCGGCGATCGACTCGCGGGCGCGGCCGTCCTGGGCGGCCGCCGGCGAGGCGATCGCCAGGGCCAGGGCGCTCGAGGCGAGCATCGAGGCGACGATGGTGGAACGGAACATGGGAGATCTCCTGTCGCGGGGCGACGGCTGTCGCGCGTCTTCGACAGGGGGTAACGACCGATCCGATGTTTCGTTCACGGCTACGCTTGGCGCGGCCGGGTGCAGGAGGGCTGAACGGGAAAGGGCCGCCCCGTCTCCGGAGCGGCCCCAGCATTGTCGACCGTCGAAACGATCACCACGACCCTAGTGGATGACCCCTCGATGGGAGGTCCAGGTCGAGGTCTCGCCTCTCGGCTGATGACAATGAGACACTGGATCACCTCCTTTCGAATGTTGAACAGAACACCTGAAAGCTAGGCGCCCCTGACCGGGTTGCAAAGGGGGTAAGGCGGTCTTCGGCGATTTCGACGCCGGCGCCCAAAAATCAATCAGCGATCCGAACCCGTCCACCATCAACGGCGACGTGAGCCGAAAGCCTACCGCGCCTGTCCGTCGTCCCGCCGCCGCAGGTCGGTCAGCGGCCGGTCGAGCTTGGCCAGGGCGGCGACCGTGGCCTGATAGCCCGCCGTCACCGCCGGATCGAAGGCGCGCCAGTCGCGGATTTCGACCTTGTCCAGCTTGGGCGCCACGAGGACGTCGGTCGCCTCGCGCGCCGCCGCCAGGTCGCGCTCGGTCGAAACCGTGGCCGCCCGCATCAGGATGGAGACGATGGGCGGGCCGCGCAGGAAGTCGCCCGACAGGATCCACTTCCACAGCGAATGGGGCGGTTTGCAGTCCTCGGCGCTCAGGCCCCGGGCGCGGCTGACGTCGACCCCCACGACCGGCCCGGCGTGGGCGGCGCGCATGATGTCGGCGGGGAAGTTGCGCATCACCGCCCCATCCACCAGCACCTCGTCGCCGTCGATCACCGGCGGCAGGACGCCGGGCAGGGCGCTGGAGGCCCGCAGCGCGATGGCGAGATTGCCGCGGCGGTGCACCTTGGGCAGGCCCGTGGTCAGGTTGGAGGAGACGCAGAAGAAGGGCAGCCACAGGTCGGCGATGTCGACATCGTCGAAATGCTGCTCCAACCGCTGCTTGACGCTGTGGCCATGGGTCATGGCGATCATGGGGAAGGCGATGTCGCCGAGCGGGCTCGATCGGACGAAGGCGTCCTTGATCCGGCTTTCGATCTCCGGATCGGTCCAGCCCATGGCGAGACCCGCGCCGACGATGGCGCCCATGGAGGCGCCGCCGACAAAATCGATCGGCGCGCCGGCTTCGCGCAGCGCCCTGACGGCGCCGACGTGGGCGTAGGCCCGGGCGCCGCCTCCCGACAGGACTAGGCCGACCGAGGTGCCGGTGAGGATGCGCGCCAGCCTCCGCAGGTCCTCCTCGCCGCCCTCGCGCATGTGGAAGACCCGCGCCGCGCCGGCGGCCTGAACCCAGGCGTCCGTGCCGGAGGGGTATCTTCGGGCGCCCGGCTGGACGAGCAGCAGATCCATTAGCCGGTGCTGCTGCATGGCGTCGGCGGCGAAGGCGGAAGGCTGGCTAGGCGGCGGCTGGTCGCCGCGGCCGATCAGCACCAGCCGGTCGACCTGCCGGCCGCAGAGCTCGGTCCAGGCGGTCTCGCCCGGCTCCGCGGCGTAAAGAACCAGGTCGTGCGCCTGCTCGACCGCCGAGAACCATTCGGTCGGGGCCTGCAGGGCCTCGCCCCCGACCACGGTGGCGGTGAAGCCCAGCGCCTCGACCCGGCCACGCAGCTTCTCGACGATGGGCCGGACGTGCAGACCTTCGGAGACGCCGACGAAGGCGAAGACGGTTGGGGCGCTGGCGGGCGCGCGGCGGCTGGCCTGGCGGGCGCGGAGGATCATAAGCCGCGCCACCTCGGCCATGATGTCGGGGTGGCGCCGCGCCTCCAGGAAGAAGGCGGCGCGGGGCAGGGCGAGGATCTCCGAATCGCGCAGGGCGATCACGGTGGCCGTGTGCGGGGTGCCGGCGATCAGGGCCATCTCCCCGACCGGCTCGCCCGGCCGGATCATGCCGATCACCTCCCGCTGGCCGCTTTCGGCCTGGCGGACCACGGCCAGGCGGCCGGTGCGCAGGAAATAGAGCAGCTCGGCCGAATCGTTGGTGCTGAACAGGGTTCGCCCGCCGGGCAGGGAGAACCAGGCCACCTCCTTGGATGGTTTGTCGCCGACGAACAACCGCGAGAGAGCGGTGTCAGCCAGTTCGTCGTCCAGGCTCCACATGGGCCGGGACCTTAGCCGGGATTTAGCGAGTCGCGCATAGGGCTAAGGCGCCGTATCTCAGCGGCCATGCCGCTTCACATCATCAAGCTCGTCGTCGGCTGCGACACGATCGAGGATCTGCTCGCCTGGCGGCGGAGCCATCCCCAGGACGATTGGCGCGTTCACACCCGCCAGACCCCCAAGCGGGCCGAGGAGGTTCTCGACGGCGGCTCGATCTACAGGGTTTTCAAGGGGCTGATCCTCTGCCGGCAGGCGATCCTCGGGATCGAGACGGTGGGGGAGGGCCAGGCCGCGCGCTGCCACATGATCGTCTCGCCGCAGATCGTCCGGGTGGCCCCGACCCCGCGCCGGGCCTTCCAGGGCTGGCGCTATCTCCTGGCCGCCGACGCGCCGCCGGATCTGGACGGCGGCGATGCGGGCGAGATGCCGACCGAGCTCGCGGCGAAGCTGAGAGAGGCGGGGGCCTGGTAGGTCAGACGGCCAGGTTGTCGATCAGACGGGTCTTGCCGAGCCAGGCGGCGGCGAACAGGCGGCCGGGTCCGGTCAGCGGGCCGGGACCGAGTCGGGACAGGTCGTCGGCCCCGCGGACCTCGACATAATCGACCTTCTGGAAGCCCGAGGCGGAGAGGGCGGCGCGGGCCAGGGATTCGGTTTCCGCTACAGTTCGACCACCGGTTAGACTCCTTGCCGCCTCATTTAGAACCATCGGAAGGGTCGCCGCGATCTGGCGCTCGGCCGGGCTGAGGTAGGCGTTGCGCGAGGACAGCGCCAGCCCGTCGGGCGCCCGGACGATGGGGGCGCCCAGCGCCTCGATCTGCAGATCGAGGTCCTTGATCAGCCGGCGGATGACCAGCAGCTGCTGGTAGTCCTTCTCCCCGAAGATGGCGACGTTGGGCGCGCACTGGGTCAGCAGCTTGGTCACCACCGTGGCCACCCCATCGAAGTGACCGGGCCGTGCGGCGCCGTCCATCACCTGCGCCAAGGCGCCGATGCTGACGGTGGTGGAGAAGCCGGGCGGATATATCTCGGCCGGATCGGGCGCGTACATCAGGTCGCAACGCTCGCCGGCCAGCAGGTCGGCGTCGGTCCGTTCGTCGCGCGGATAGGCGGCGAAATCCTCTTTCGGGCCAAACTGCTTGGGGTTGACGAAGATGCTGGCCACCACACGGTCGGCCTGGACGCGGGCCATGCGGACCAGGGACAGATGGCCCTCGTGCAAGGCGCCCATGGTCGGAACGAGGGCGATGGTTTCGCCCCGCTCGCGCCAGAGCCGGGTATGGGCGCGCAGGGCCGCGACGGTCCTGACGATGGGCAGGTTGGGGGTCTCGGTCATCGCGGGCTCTCCGGCGCGCGGGCTTACCTCGTGTCGATGACGTCCGTAAAGCGCCGATGCATCCCGTTGACGGGGGCGTTCGCATGGGCTGTTAAGGTCACTCACTGCCCCGAGGAGCGCCGCGTTTGTCCGTACCCCAGCCCCGTGTCGTGGTCATCGGCAATGAGAAGGGCGGCGCTGGCAAATCCACCATCGCCCTCCACGTCGCCGCCGGCCTGATGGCGGCGGGGCGCAAGGTGGCGGTGCTGGACCTGGATCTGCGCCAGCGCACCTGCGCCAACTTTTTCGCCAGCCGCAAGACCTGGAGCGCGCACGCGGGCGTGACCCTGCCCATGCCGATGGAGGACGGGCTCGGCGACCTGTCCCGCGCCGCCGGGGAGGCGGCCATGGCGGCCTTCGAGGCGGCCTACGCCCGGCTGCTGCCCGAGGCCGACCACATCCTGATCGACACGCCCGGTGGCGACACCGCCCTGTCGCGCGCCGCCCACGCGCGGGCCGATCTGATCGTGACCCCGATGAATGACAGCTTCGTCGACTTCGACATGCTGGGCACGGTCGACCCGGTCACGCTCGATCTGGTTAGGCCCAGCCTCTATTCGGAGACGGTATGGGAATCGCGCAAGCTGCGGATGATGGCCGACCGCTCGTCGATCGACTGGATGGTGCTGCGCAATCGCCTGGCCACCACCGAGGCCCGCAGCCGGCGCCGGCTGGATGAACGGGTCGAGGCCCTGTCCAAGCGGGTCGGCTTCCGCATCGGGCCTGGCCTGCGCGACCGGGTCATCTATCGCGAGCTGTTCCCCTTCGGCCTGACGGTCGCCGATCTTTCGGCCGAGGTGCGGCCGGTGCCGGTGTCGCTCAGCCACGTCGCCGCCCGCCAGGAACTGCGCGCCCTGATGCAAGCCTTGAACCTCGACGCCGAGGTCTGATGCCTTACCTGCTCCTCGGCGTCCTGTTGCTGGGCCTGCTTCTGGGGGGCGCTGGCATGAAGCGGCATCTGCGCGCCGCCGGGGCGATGTGGAGGCCCGGGGCGGGCGTCCTGGCCCTGGCGGCCTTCATCACGGCGATCGCCCTGCTGTTGCGCGACAAGTGGCCGGTCGCCATTCCCTTCTTTCTGCTCGGGATCGGACTGCTGCTGTCGGCCCGGCTGCGGGGCGGCGCCAAGCCTTCCGCCCCGCGCGGCAAGTCGTCGATGAGTCCGGCCGACGCGGCCTCGATCCTGGGCGTTTCGCAGACGGCCACGGCGGAGGAGGTCCAGGCCGCCTATCTGCGGTTGATGCGCCGCGCCCATCCCGATAGCGGCGGCACGACGGGGCTGGCGAGCCAGCTCAACGCCGCACGGGAAACCCTGCTGAAGAAGCGTTAGCCGCCGTTGAGGACGAGGCAGCGCTCGCCCTTGGCCGATAGCCTCTGACAGGCGGCCTTGGCGCCCTGGGCGCTGAAGCCGCGGAAGCGGGCGCGGTAATTTCCGCCAGCGCTCTGCACCTGGCTCGAGGCCGAGGCGACGACCGCACCGTAGGTCTTCTCGACCTTGGCGATGTGGGCCTTGGCGTCGGCCTGGGACTTGAAGGCCCCGACCTGGATCAGATAGCGTCCGCCGGCGTCGGCCTTGATCACCGCGGCCGCCTTCTTGTCGGCGGCCTTCTCGGCGGCGCTGGCGGTCTGGGAGCCACGGATGCAGGCGACCTTCGGCTTGGCGCGGACGCCCTTCTTGGCCTTGGGCGTGACGCAATCGACCTTGGCGACGTTGGCGGCCGGCTCGGCCGCGCAGCCGCGCGGCTTGGCGTAGCTGACCGTCTGCACCTTCTTGAACTTGGCGCGTTTGCCCTTGCCGATCTTGACCGTCCTGGTCTTCACCGTGCGGACGGGCTCGCAGCTGGAGGCGTCGGTGGTCAGGGCGACCGTCTGGGCCTTCAGGCTGGAGGCGGGGCTCCAGGCCGATGGCATGGCGCCGGGAGTGATGGAGGCGACGGCGAAGGGGCTGGCCTGTGTGCTCGGGTTCTGGCTTCCGCGCAGGCTGGCGAAGTCCGTGAGCTCGACCTTCAGCCCGTCCTGGGTGGCGTCGCCCATTTCGGTCGAGGGCCGCAGGATCGGGCCGGAGATGTCGTCGGGCTCGCGCAGATTGGCGGCGATGGAAATGTTCTGGCCGAGGCGGCGCTTGGCGATGACGTCGAAGCCGGCGTCCAGCAGATCCTCGACATTCTCGTCACGGGCGGCGGTCGAGGAGCCGCCCAGCACAACGGCGATCAGCCGTCGGCCGTCGCGGGCCGCCGAGGCGGCGAGGGTGAAGCCGGCGGCGGCGGTGTAGCCGGTCTTGATCCCGTCGACGCCAGGCATCTTCTGCAAGAGGGCGTTGTGATTGACGATGTTCTGGCCGTGCCAGTTGTAATTCCTCTGGCCGAAGTAGGAATAGTATTGGGGATAATCGCGCATCACCGCCCGCGACAGGATGGCGATGTCGCGCGCGGTGGTGACGTGACGCGAATCGGGCAGGCCGTTGGCGTTGACGAAGCGGCTGTTGTTCATGCCGAGTTCGTGGGCCCGCAGGGTCATCAGGGCCGTGAAGCGCGCCTCCGAGCCGCCGACCCGCTCGGCCAGGGCCACGGCGATGTCGTTGGCCGATTTCAGGGCCACCACGCGAATCGCTTCGTCGACGGAAATGGTTTGGCCGGGGCGCAGGCCGATCTTGGTCGGGGGCTGGGCGGCGGCGTGGGCGGAGATCGGAATCTGATCGGTCAGCTTCAGCCGCCCGGCGGCCAGCGCCTCGAAGGTGAGGTAGAGGGTCATCACCTTGGTGATCGAGGCGGGGTAGCGCGGCTGGTCGGCCCGGCGGGCGTAAAGCACCTCGCCCGTTGAGGCGTCCACCACGATCGCGGCGTACTTGGGCGAGTTGAACATCGGCGCGGCGGCGGTCGGAGCAGCCAGGCCAAGCCCGGTCGTCAGGGCTACGGCGAGGCCGAGGAGAGCGCGAAGGCGGCGGGCGATAATGATCATGCGTCCGTCGGTTTTACTGTGACTGGGCTGCCCACCAGGTGCGGGCTCAATATGGCTAGGATCGGCACGTCATCCTTTCACCAAAGTAAACAATTGGTGAGAGGGGTCTGTCGCGCTGTTTCGCCTCACCCGCGAACACGGCCGCCCTGAAAGGAGCCAAGCACTGGGGTGCGACTTATTGTGCGCCGCACAAAAACGCTTGACCGGGTTACGCTGCAGTGCAATAACACCGTTGCGGACGGGATAAAAGCCTTCCGTCCAACCCATTCGTCGCTTCCCAGCTTCGCTCTCATACGCCTCAAGGAGACGTCATGGACACCGCCCAAACCTTCACCGCCGGCAAGAAGGCCTTCGAAACCGGCGCTCAAGCGTTCCGTAACACCGTCGATCAATTTTCCGGCGCCTCGAACCAAGCCTTTAAGGAAGGCGTGGACAAGTCGCTCGGCGCGCTGAACGAGATCAATGGCCAAGGCAAGCGCAACGTCGAAGCCGTCGTCGCCAGCGTCACCGCCGCCACCAAGGGCGCCGAAACGGTCGGCGCTCAGGCGATCGCCTTCTCCAAGAAGGCCTTCGATGACTATGTCGCTCAAACCAAGGCCCTGACCAGCGCCCGCAGCGTTCAGGAAGTCGTGGAACTGCAGACCGGCTACGCCAAGGTCGCGATCGAAGGCTACATCGCCGAGCTGAACAAGGCTTCGGAAGTGGTTTCGGCCGCGATGAAGGACAGCTTCCGCCCGATCAACGAGCGCGTCTCGGCCGTGGTCGAGCAGGTCCAAGCCGCCCGTTAAGTTTGTAACGACCTCGCGTATCTGAGGTCCGATGAGGCCCGGGGCGGAAACGCTCCGGGCCTTTTTCGTGTCTATTTATCCAGAACGCCGCCCGCCGATGCGGCTTATCTGTCGATAAGCGTCGCGGAAGCGGGGCAGGGGCTTTCAAACCGCCCGGCTTGTCATATCTAATCGCAGTGGGCGGCGAGTGATTTGCCGCCCCGGTAGGGAGCCCGTCAGGGAGAAGGATTGATGACCGAGCGAAAGCAAGGTGATCAAGGCAGCGATACCGGCTCCTCGGTCGTCACCCAGGTTAAGCCGAAGACCCAAAAGCCTTCGCTCTACCGGGTCCTGATCATGAACGACGACTACACGCCGATGGAGTTCGTCGTTTACGTGCTCGAGCGGTTCTTCAACAAGTCGCGCGAAGACGCGACGCGGATCATGCTTCATGTCCACCAGCACGGCGTGGGGGTGTGCGGCGTGTTCACATACGAAGTTGCGGAAACCAAGGTGGCCATGGTGGTCGACACGGCGCGTCGTCATCAGCATCCACTCCAATGTACGATGGAAAAGGACTGAGAGGTTTTTAGTGCCCTCCTTCTCGCGCAATCTGGAAGAAACCCTTCATCGCGCGGTGGCTTACGCCAACCAGCGTAAGCATGAGTACGCCACGCTGGAGCACCTGCTGCTCTCGCTCGCCGAGGACCCCGAGGCCAGCGCCGTCATGCGGGCCTGCAACGTCGATCTGACTGCTCTGAAAAAGAGTCTGGTCGGCTATCTGGACACCGAGCTGAAGGCCCTGGTGGTCGAAGGCGGCGAGGAGGCCAAGCCCACCGCCGGCTTCCAGCGCGTGATCCAGCGCGCCGTGATCCATGTCCAGTCCTCAGGCCACGACGAGGTGTCGGGCGCCAATGTGCTGGTCGCCGTCTTCTCCGAGCGGGAGAGCCACGCGGCCTTCTTCCTCCAGGAGCAGGACATGACCCGCTACGACGCGGTGAATTTCATCGCCCACGGCATCGCCAAGAAGGCGGGGGCCTCGGAGGCCCGCACGGTCAAGGGCGCGGCGTCCGAATCCGAACCCGACGAACGGGGTGAGAAGGGCGAGAAGTCGGCCAAATCGGGCGAGGCGCTCGAGGCCTATTGCGTCAACCTCAATGAGAAGGCCAAGGCCGGAAAGGTCGATCCGCTGATCGGCCGCCACGCGGAGGTCGACCGCGCCATCCAGGTGCTGTGCCGCCGGACCAAGAACAATCCACTGCTGGTCGGCGATCCCGGCGTCGGCAAGACCGCCATCGCCGAGGGCCTGGCCCGCAAGATCGTCACCGGCGAGGTGCCCGAGGTCCTGGCCGAGGCCACCATCTTTTCGCTCGACATGGGCGCGCTGCTGGCCGGCACCCGCTACCGCGGCGATTTCGAGGAGCGCGTCAAGCAGGTGGTCAAGGAACTGGAGGCGCATCCGAACGCAGTCCTGTTCATCGACGAGATCCATACGGTGATCGGCGCGGGTGCAACCTCGGGCGGGGCGATGGACGCCTCCAACCTGCTGAAGCCGGCGCTGGCCTCGGGCACGCTCAAGTGCATGGGCTCGACCACCTACAAGGAGTTCCGCCAGCATTTCGAGAAGGACCGCGCCCTGGTGCGCCGGTTCCAGAAGATCGACGTCA
>CANJKM010000081.1 GCA_947474805.1 Caulobacterales bacterium
GGCGCTATGGCCCCGCCGCTCGGGGGGGATTGGAGAGGTGCGTCGTCGCTCAAGGGAGGGTGTCGATCCGGGTCGGGAAGGGCGCGGGGCGCGCACGGAATCGGCCAAGGCGGCCGCCTTTGTTAATTAGCACCTGGGGTGGCGGGGGGAAAGCTCGCGTGCGCGCGCGCCCATGCGTACGCGGGAGGATTGAACGGACTACGGGGATGGAGGCGCCGCGCCGATCTGGTATGGCCAGAACCGAAGGAGCACGGCGAATGGACCCAGTGACCCGGGCGGTGGCCCAGCAGTACTCCGACTACGCCTATCCCAAACCGATCGATGACATTGGGGCGCACGCCGCTGCGGGCGGCATGGATCTGTGCGATCCGGCGCTGGTCGGGCCGCTGGTGTGGCCGGAAGGGCCGCCGCGGCCGGACCTGGATATTCTCGTCGCGGGCTGCGGCACCCAGCAGGCCGCCTGGCTGGCCTTCACCAATCCGCAAGCGCGCGTGGTCGGGGTCGATCTGTCGTCCGCCAGTCTCGCCCACCAACGCTATCTGCAGGACAAGCATGGCCTGTGGAATCTTGAGCTCTACGAGGGCGATCTGAGGGAGGTCGGCAAGCTCGGCCGCAGCTTTGATCTCGTCGTCTCCACCGGGGTGCTGCACCACCTAGCCGATCCTGGCGAAGGGCTGCGCGCTCTGCGGGAGGTGATGCGCCCGGACGGAGCCATGACCCTTATGGTCTACGGCGCGACGGGGCGGGCGGGAGTCTATATGCTGCAGGACGCCTGTCGGCGGCTGGGCCTCGGCCAAGACGCCGGGGGCGTCGCGATGGTTAGGGCCATGCTGGCCGCCCTCTCGCCCCACCATGCCCTGCAAAGCTATGTGGCCCGCACCAGGGAGCTGGCGTTCGACGAGGCGATCGTCGACACCTTCCTGCATCCGCAGGACCGCGCCTACACCGTGCCTGAGCTGCTGGAATGGCTGGAAGAGAACGGCCTGGCCTTTCAATCATGGATCGACAACAGCCGCTATTATCCGGAGGCCATGATCGCCGAGCCGGTGCTCAGCGCCGTTCAGAGCCTGCCGGACCGCGAGCAGTGGGCCGTGGTCGAGAAGCTGCAGGGCCTGCAGGGGATCCATATGTTCACCGCCCGCCACGCCGGCCGCGCCGTGCCGATCGGGTTTTCGCAACCGGGCTGGCTCGACTACCGGCCCCGTCTCCAGCCTGGCGTGGTGATGAAGGAGAACGGGATCGTCGCGACAAGAGACGTGGAGCTTGGACTCAATGAAGGCGCGGCGGCGCTGGTCCGCGCTGTGAACGGGATCGCGACCATCTCGGACATCCTGGACAGCCCCGCGTTCGCAGGCTCGCCCCGAGCGGCGGCGGAGTCCTTCGCCGCCCGCGTGTTCGATCGGCTATGGAAGAGCGGCGCGGTGATGTTCGAGGCGCCGCGCGCGGGCGGCCGAGCGGGCTACGAGCGGGCTAGTCGTCCGCCGGCTTGCCGCGGTTGGATTTGATTTCGCCGCGCCGGGTCTTCTGCGCCAGGCGGCGCTGTTTGCTGCCGAAGGTGGGTTTGGTCGGGCGGCGGGGCGGGGGCGGCTTGATGGCGGCCTCGGCGATCAGGGCGACGAGCTTTTCGCGGGCGTCGGCCCGGTTCATCTCCTGGGTCCGGTAGCGGTGGGCGGCGATGACGATGACGCCGTCGTTGGTCAGCCGCCGGCCAGCTAGCCGCTCCAGCCGCTCGCGGATCGCCGGGGGCAGAGAGGGGGAGTTGCGCACGTCGAAGCGCAACTGGACCGCGGTCGAGACCTTGTTGACGTTCTGGCCGCCCGGGCCGCCGGCGCGGAGGAATTTCTCCTCAAGCTCGGAGTCCTCGATGGCGAGGCCTGGGGCGATCTCGATCATGCCGCCTGAATAGCGCAATTCGCCGCGCGACTAATCCCCTTGCTCAGCTTCGCCCCCGTTGGCTTTGGTTCGCGCCTGCGCCTATAGTCCGCGCAAATTCGGGCCGGCTCCCCATATAGGGTTCGGGCGCGTGCAATTTGGAGAGAGTTATGATGGGTGGTCTCAGCCCCTGGCATTGGGTCCTGGTGATCCTCGTGGTCGTCGTGCTGTTCGGCGGTAAGGGCAAGCTGTCCGGCCTGATGGGCGACGCCGCAAAGGGCATCAAGGCCTTCAAGGAAGGCCTGAAGGACGAGGACAAGAAGGACGAGACGCCGGTCGAGAAAGTGACCGACGACGTCGCCAAGTCCTAAGTCGTGTGATTAAGCCGCCGCCGGTCCACGGCGGCGGCGTCGTTTCCTCCGTTCTTCAAGGCCCTTCATGTTCCCCGAAGTCGGCGCAAGCGAACTCGTCGTCATTGGGCTCGTCGCCCTCATCGTGGTCGGCCCAAAGGACCTGCCGGTGCTGCTGCGCAAGCTGGGCGGGTGGCTGGCCAAGGTTCGCGGGCTGGCGGCCGAGTTCAAATCCTCGTTCAGCGAGATGGCCCGCCAGTCGGAGCTCGACGACCTGCGCAAGGAGGTCGAGGCCCTGCGCCAGAACAAGTTCGACCCGATCGGCGGCGCGCTGACGAAGGATTTCAGCGCCATCCGCGACAGCCTGAACGACGTGCCCAAGCCCGGCCTGCACGCCTGGGAGGAGGCGCAGCTCGGCCCGCTGCCGGACGACTATGGCCTGCCGGCGCCCGAACCCGTACCCGAAGCCAAGCCTAAGCGGGCCTCCAAGCCAAAGGCCGCCGCCGCGCCCGCCGCAAAGGTGAAGGCCGCCCCGAAGGCCGCCAAACCGGCCTCGAAACCCGCCGGCGACCCGGTCGCTCCCAAGGCCGCGCCGAAGGCGACGCCCGCCAAGAAGCCCGCCCCTAAGAAGGCCAAGACGTGAGCCAATACGACGAACTCGAAGGCTCGCGGGCTCCGCTCATCGAGCACCTGAGCGAGCTGCGCAACCGACTGATCATCTGCGTGGCGGCCTTCATCCTGGCCTTCATCGGCTGTTTCGCCCTGTCGCAGCAGATCTATGTTTTCCTGCTGCACCCCTTCCAGATGGCTGCCGCCCTGCTGGCCGAGCAGAAGGCGGGCGGGGGTTCGCACAATGCGCTCGACCTCCTCGAAGTCATGACCGGGGTGAAGAAGGCGCCGCCCACCGGCGAGGCGCTCAAGCTCGTCTTCACCGCGCCGCTCGAGTTTTTCTTCACCAAGATGAAGTTGGCCGGCTTCGGCGCCATCGTGGTGACCTTTCCGGTCCTGGCTTTCCAGCTCTATCGGTTCGTGGCCCCCGGCCTCTACAAAAAGGAGCGGGGCGCCTTCCTGCCCTTCCTTCTGGCCGCGCCCGTGCTGTTCATCGCCGGGGCCTCGCTGGTCTATTATGTGATGCTGCCCTTCGTGCTGTGGTTCTCACTCAGCCAGCAGATCATCACCGCCGACGTGCAGGTCGAGCTCCTGCCGAAGGTGTCGGATTATCTGGCCCTGGTCACCCAACTGCTGCTGGCCTTCGGCCTTTGCTTCCAGCTGCCGGTGGTGCTGACCCTGCTCGGTCTAGCCGGCATCATCGAATCCAAGACCTTGGCCAAGGGCCGCCGCTACGCCATCGTCGGCATCGTCGCGATTGCGGCGGTGGTCACCCCGCCCGATCCCCTCAGCCAGATCATGCTCTCGGTGCCGATCTACATGCTCTACGAGATCTCGATCTGGTGCGTGCGGATCATCGAGCTGCGGCGGCCGAAGGATGAGTCGACAGAGCTGACGACGACCTGAAGTTAGGGGGGGCTGACCGCCCCCGCTTGGCGCGCGCCCCGGCGCGCCTTAAAGGAAGCGCTCTTTCCTGCCCGAGAGCCTTCCCATGCACGACGTCAAAGCCATACGAGACGATGAAGCCCGCTATGTGCGCGGCTGGTCGTCGCGCGGCCTGGCCGAGGCCGAGAAGGTGGTGGGCGACATCGTCGACGTCGACCGCCAGCTGCGGGCTGTGCAGACGGCGCTGCAGGCCGCCCAGTCCCGCCGTAACGACGCCTCCAAGGCGATCGGTCAGGCCAAGGCCCAGAAGGACGAGGAACGCGCCCAGTCGCTGATGGCCGAGGTCGCGATCCTCAAGGCGCAGATGGACGAGATGTTCGTGGCCGAGGGCGACCTCGGCCGGGCGCTGAAGGAGCGGCTGGCCAGCCTGCCCAACCTCCCCGCCGACGACGTGCCGGACGGCGCCGACGAGCACGGCAACGTCGAGCAGAAGCGTGTGGGCGATCCGGCCAGCCTGCCGGCTGGGCGGCTGAACGCGCCCAAGGATCACGTGGCGCTGGGCGAAGCGCTCGGGATGATGGATTTCGAGAGCGCCTCGCGGATGTCGGGCGCGCGGTTCGTGGTGCTCAAGGGCGGGCTCGCCCGGCTGAAGCGCGCGCTCGGGCAGTTCATGCTGGATATGCAGACGATCCAGCACGGCTACACCGAGATGTCGGTGCCGATGCTGGTGCGCGACGAAGCGCTGTTCGGCACCGGCCAGCTGCCGAAGTTCGCTGAGGACCTGTTCAAGGTGGGTGAGGAGCATTGGCTGATCCCTACCGCCGAGGTCTCCCTGACCAACCTCGTGCGCGAGCAGATCACCGACGAGGCGGCGCTGCCGATCCGGATGACAGCGCTGACGCCCTGTTTCCGCTCCGAGGCCGGCGCCTCGGGCCGCGACACGCGCGGGATGATCCGCCAGCACCAGTTCTTTAAGTGCGAACTCGTCTCCGTCACCACGCCCGAGCAGTCCGACGCCGAGCACGAGCGGATGACCCGTTGCGCCGAAACCGTGCTGGAGACGCTGGCCCTTCCCTATCGGCGGATGCTGCTCTGCAAGGGCGACATGGGTTTCTCGGCCCAGAAGACCTTCGACCTCGAAGTGTGGCTGCCGAGCCAGGGCGTCTATCGCGAGATCAGCTCCTGCTCCAACTGTGGGGACTTCCAGGCCCGCCGGATGGACGCGCGCTGCAAGACCGCTGGTGAAAAGGGCAGCCGCTTTGTCCATACGCTGAACGGCTCGGCATTGGCCCTCGGGCGCACGATTGTGGCCATCCTCGAAAACTATCAGGACGAGACCGGTCGAATCGCCATCCCGTCGGCGCTCCAGCCCTATATGGCCGGTGCGACCCACATCGGCTGATGCGAATTCTTCTGACCAACGACGACGGGATCAACGCCGAGGGCCTCACCGCCCTACGCAACATCGCCTTCAGCCTGTCGGACGACGTCTGGGTCTGCGCGCCCGAGGCGGAGCAGTCGGGGGCCAGCCGGGCGCTGACCCTGTCGGACCCTGTGCGGGTGCGCAAACTTGACGAGCGCACCTTCGCCGTCTCGGGCACCCCGACCGACTGCGTGCGCCTGGCCCTGACCGAGCTGATCCCGGTGCCCAAGCCCGATCTGGTGCTGTCGGGCGTCAACCGGGGGCAGAACCTCGGCGAGGACGTGACCATGTCCGGCACGGTCGCGGGCGCCATCGAGGGGATGATCTGGGGCGTGCCTTCGATCGCGCTCAGCCAGTCAATGCGCCTGTACCGCGACGATGTCGTGATCCGCTACGAGAACGCCGAGGCCTATGCGCCAGGCATCATCCAGAAGCTGATCGAGGTCGGCTGGCCGGCCGAGGTGGTGATCAACCTCAACTTCCCCGACCGCCCGCCCGAGGCCGACACCCAGGTCGAGCTGACCGTCCAGGGCCGACATGACATGGCGGGCCTGCGCACCGAAAAGCGCACCGACCTTCGCGGTCGCGACTATTATTGGCTCGGCTTCACCGGCCGCGAGGCGAGGCCGGAACCGGGGACCGACCTGGCCGCTATCGAGGCCGGCAGAATCTCGGTCACGCCGCTGCACATCGACCTGACCCACCGCGAGACCCTGGCCAAGCTGAAGGGCAAGCTCGGCGGGGCGCCGCCCAAGGCGGTCGCGCGATGAACAAGCAGACCGAACCCCTCGACGAGGACGCCCGCCGCGCCCGGATGGTGCTGGCGCTGCGCTCGGGCGGGGTGATGGACGCCAAGGTTCTGGCCGCCATCGAGCAGACCCCGCGCGATCTGTTCGTGCCGGACCTGTTCCAGGAGCGGGCCTGGGAAGATTCAGCCCTGCCCATCGCCTGCGGCCAGACCATCAGCCAGCCGCTGATCGTCGGGCTGATGACCCAGGCGCTGCGGATCGAGTGGCGCTCGCGGGTGCTGGAGATCGGCACGGGCTCGGGCTACCAGACCGCCGTCCTGGCGAAGATCGCCCGCTATGTCTATTCGATGGAGCGGTATCGGACCCTGCTGGGCGAGGCGGAATCGCGGCTCAAGAAGCTCGGGGTCCAGAACGTCATCACCCGTTTCGGTGATGGCGGCGAGGGGTGGCCCGAACAGGCGCCCTTTGACCGCATCCTGGTCACGGCGGCGGCGGACAAGGAGCCCACGGCCCTCCTGGCCCAGCTCAAGCCCACGGGCGTGCTGGTCGCCCCCGTCGGCCGGGGCCCGGTTCAGGTGCTCAAGCGCTATACCGCCGACGGCAAGGGCGGCTTCACCACCGAGGACATGGGTGAGGTGCGGTTCGTGCCCCTCCTGCCGGGCGTGGCAGAGGCGCTGTAAAAACGCCTTCTGTTAACCCATCGGACACCACGTCGCCGCAAAGGACTGGTGTCTTCCCTCCGCCGAACCGACACTGCGCTCGGACCTCGGCGATTCTGTAGTTCGACACGCCGGAGCGGCGATGACGCGATCTTCTTTCCTTCCCAGCCTGGGGCTGGTCTCGGCCCTGATGCTCTCGGCCTGCGCCGACCATGCGCCGCTGTACCCGACGCGGCCGGTCGCGCCCGCGCCCGAGCCTCCACCTGCTCCGCCGCCGCCTCCACCCCCGCCGCCGCCGGCCGAGAACGGCGCGACCGCCGCGCCCTCGACCAGCGTCCAGGCCGCGCCCCTGCCGCCGATCAGCGGCTCGCGCGGCGCCACCGCGCCCAGCCAGCTGCGCACCCCGACCGCCGCCGCGCTGCCTCCCGTTGGCGGTGCGCCGGGTCCAGGCGACCGCCTGACTCCCGTCCCGCCGCCGGCGCTGGAGACCCCGCGCCAGGTCACGGTCGGCCAGGGCGAGACCCTGTTCGACGTGGCCGAGCGCGTGCGCACCCCGGTCCGCGCCATCATCGAGCTGAACAACCTTCAGCCGCCCTATGCGCTGCGGCCCGGCGCCAGCCTGAAGATTCCGCCGCCGCTGGTTTATGTGGTGGGGTCCGGCGACACGCTGTTCGGCATCGCCCGTCGGTTCTCGATCGACCCGCGCAGCCTGGCCAACCTGAACGATTTTCCGATGGAGACGCCGATCCGGCCCGGCCAGCGCATCGCCTTGCCGTCGCTGGCCCGCGACGGCGGCGCGGCGGCCGGCGCGTCCGGGGCCTCGCCCCAGGGCACGTCCCAGCTCGCGGCCACCGCGCCCGCCGCCCGCCCGGTGGTGCGCTCGACCTCCGGCGCGGTGGTGACGCCGATGACGCCCGCGGCGCCCGTCGCGGCGCCCGCGCCCCTATCCGACGCGGCGGTAGCCGCCGCCGGCAAGGGCCGCTTCACCTGGCCGCTGAAGGGCGAGCTGCTGTCGAAGTTCGGGCCGCAGGGGCCCGGCCAGCGCAACGACGGCCTCAACATCGCCGCCCAGCCGGGAACGCCGGTCAAGGCCGCCGCCGGCGGCGAGGTGGTGTTCGCGGGCCAGCTTCCGGGCTTCGGCAATCTGGTGCTGCTGAAACACTCTGGCGGCTGGGTGACGGCCTACGCCCACCTGTCGAAGCTGGAAGTGAAGATGCGCGACACGGTGGCCCAGAACCAGGAGGTCGGCCAGTCGGGCCAGACCGGCCAGGTCGACCGGCCGCAGCTGCACTTCGAGGTGCGCTATGCGCCCAACCCCAAGGACAAGGCGCGCCCGGTCGATCCGAGTTTGCTGCTGCCGGGCTGACTTTTTCTTTTATCCCGACGCAAGTCGGGACCCAGGCTTTTTTGACGGAAGTGCAGACGGCTCAAACCTAGGCCCCGGCTTCCGCCGGGGTGGAGGCGGAAATTATATGGGGAGGCTTTTCCCAAGCTCCCCCGCCAGATCGCGCACGAACTGGAACGCCACCCGGCCGGACCGCGCCCCGCGCCCGACCTGCCATTGCAGAGCCTTGCGGTCGAGGTCGGCGACGCCGAGGCCGAACCGTTCGGCGTAGGTTCGGACCGCCTCCAGATAGGCGTCCTGGTCCATCGGTGGGAAACCGATCCACAGGCCGAAGCGGTCGGAGACAGAGACCGTCTCCTCGGCGTCCTCGGCCGTGGCGATCAGGCCGCGCGTCTCGTCATGGCCGCGCGGCATCAGGTGGCGGCGGTTGGAGGTGGCGACGAAGAGGACGTTTTCCGGCGGTCCGGCCACGCCGCCCTCCAGCGCAGACTTCAAGGATTTCGCCGCCGCCGCGCCTTCCTCGAAAGAGAGGTCGTCGCAGAGGACCACGACCCGCTCCGACAGGCCGCGCAGCCGGGTGAACAGGGCTGGCAGCTGGCCCACCGCGTCGCGGTCGATCTCGACCATGCGCAGGCGCGGTTCGATCTTCAGGGCGTGCATGAAGGCGGCCTTGGCCAGGGAGCTCTTGCCCGCCCCGCGCGCGCCCCACAGCAGAGCGTGGTTGGATGGCAGGCCCTTGGCGAAGCGGCGCAGGTTCTCGGTGAAGCGGGACTTCTGACCGTCGATCCCGACCAGGAGGTCGAGCGCGAGACCATAGTCGGGCGCGGCCGTGAAGACGCCCGTCGCGGCGTCGTAGTGATAGAGCCGCGCGGCCTTTAGGTCGGCCGCCGTGGGGGCGGGAGGCGACATCCGTTCGAGCGCTTCGGCGATGCGCTGCAACAGGTCGACGGGGGCGAGAGCGAAGGGACCATCCATGCGCCGTTACCTAGCTCCCGCCCGCGCGCATTGCAAAAGGGCAGGGCGGCGCTATAGCTTCCCGCCTCTTCGCCGCCGGGGCTCCCCCTTCGGCCAGACTATTTCGGAGCGACCATGTTTTTCGCCACCCCGGCCTTTGCCCAGACCCCCGGCGGCGCCGGCGGCGCCTTTCCCGAGGCGCTGCAGGCCTTCGCCCTGCCGGTCGCCCTTTTCGCCCTGTTCTATTTCATGATCCTGCGTCCGCAGCAGGCGCGGATGAAGAAGCATCAGGCCATGCTGTCGGCCGTGAAGAAGGGCGACACCGTCGTCCTGTCCTCGGGCATCATCGGCAAGGTCTCCAAGGTGGACGACACCGAGCTGGGCGTCGATATCGCCACCGGCGTGACCATCAAGGTGGTGCGCAGCATGGTGTCGGAGGTGCGCGTGAAGGGCGAGCCCGCCCCGGCCAACGACACCAAGACCGTCTCCTAAGGCCTCGGTCGCAAGGCCATGATTCAGCTCAAGCGTTGGAAGATCGTCCTCGTCGTCCTGGCGACGATCTTCGGCATCGCCTTCACCATCCCCAACCTGCTGCCGGCGGCCACGGTCGCGCGGCTGCCGGCCTGGGTCCCGCATCAGCGGCTGAATCTCGGCCTTGACCTGCAGGGCGGCTCCTATCTGCTGCTCGAAGTGGACACCGAGGCGCTCAAGAAGGAGCGGCTGAACAACCTGATCGAGGATGTGCGGCGCGAGCTGCAGACCGCCCGTATTCCCTTCACGGGGCTCGGTCAGGCTAGCGGCTCGGTCTCGACCCGGATCACCGACGCGGGCCAGGTCGAGACAGCCTACGCGGCCCTCGCCAAGCTGGCCCAGCCGTTGGCCGGGGCCCCGACCGGCCGCGACCTCAACGTTCTGCGCGGCCCCGATCAGACCATTACGCTCACGCCGGTCGCCGAAGCCCAGAATTCGGAGGCCGCCAAGGCCGTCGAGCAGTCCATCGAGATCATCCGCCGCCGCATCGACCAGATGGGCACGCGCGAGCCGACCATCATCCGCCAGGGCGTCGACCGCATCGTGGTCCAGGCGCCGGGCGAGAGCGACCCCGAGCGGCTGCGCAACGTCATCGGCCAGACCGCCAAACTGACCTTCCAGATGGTCGACGACACCGTGCCGCTGGAGCAGGCCATCGCCGGCCGCGTGCCGCCGGCCTCGATGCTGCTGGATCAGCCGTCCAACCCGAACGAGCCGAAGGTGCTGGTCTATAAGCGCATCCTCGTGTCGGGCGAGCAGCTGGTCGACGCGCGCCCGGCCTTCGGCCAGAGCGGCGAGTCGGTGGTGTCCTTCCGCTTCAACGGCCCGGGCGGCCGCCGTTTCGGCGAGGCCACGACCCAAAACATCGGCAAGCGGTTCGCCATCATCCTCGACGGCAAGGTGATCTCCGCTCCGGTCATCCAGGGCGCCATCACCGGCGGCTCGGGCCAGATCACCGGCAATTTCACCGCCGAGAGCGCCAATGAGCTGTCGGTGCTGCTGCGCGCCGGCGCCCTGCCGGCGCCGCTGAAGGTCGAAGAGCAGCGGACAGTGACCGCCGAGCTCGGCGCCGACTCGGTCAAGGCCGGCGCCATTTCGCTCGGCCTCGGCGCCGTCGCCATCTTCATCTTCATCATTCTGGCCTACGGCCTGTTCGGCGTGTTCGCGGCCATCGCCCTGGTGGTCAACGTCTTCCTGCTGGTCGGGGTGATGACCCTGACCCAGGCGACCCTGACGCTGCCTGGCATCGCCGGGTTGATCTTGACCCTGGCCGTGGCGGTCGACGCCAACGTGCTGATCTATGAGCGGATGCGCGACGAGGCTCGCGAAGGGGCGGGGGCGCTTACGGCGGCCGACCAGGGCTTCCGACGGGCCATGGTCTCGATCTTCGACGCCAACGTCACGACGCTGATCTCGGCCTTCATCATGTTCCAGTTCGGCTCGGGACCGGTGAAGGGCTTCGCCTGGACCCTGGCGATCGGGGTCCTGACCTCTCTGTTCACCGCGCTCCTGATCACCCAGGTGCTGATCGGCTGGTGGTTCCGCGTCACCCGCGCCAAGTCCCTGCCGATCTGAGGAAGACGTTCATGCGCTGGCCTCTGACCAAATACCTGCCCCACCACACCAAGTTCCGATTCGTGCGGCTGGCGCCCGTCGCCGCCGCCTTATCGGGCCTGGCGATCATCGCCTCGATCGTCTCCTTCTCGACCCTGCACCTGAACCTCGGGATCGACTTCGCGGGCGGCACCCTGATCGAGATCCAGACCCCCGGGCCGGCACCCCTGGCGCTGCTGCGCGAGGACCTCGGCAAGATCGGGGTCGAGGACCCGCAGGTCCAAGGCTTCGGCGCCGCCAACGCCGCCATGCTCCGCTTCAAGCCGCCGGCGGGCGCCAGTCCTGTCGAGGGCGTGAACCGGGTGAAGCAGCGCCTGGCGCAGATGGTGCCCGGCATCCAGTTCAAGAAGACCGAGACGGTGGGGGCCAAGGTTTCGGCCGAGCTGTTCAAGTCGGGCTTCATCGCGCTGGCGATCGCGCTCAGCCTGATGCTGATCTACATCTGGTTTCGCTTCCAGCTGCAGTTCGGGCTCGGCGCCGTGGTGGCCATCTTCCACGACATCTTCCTGACGCTCGGCGTGCTTTCGGCCCTGCAGATCGAGTTCTCCATGACCTCGATCGCCGGTCTGCTGACCGTCATCGGCTATTCGATGAACGAGAAGGTCATCACCTTCGACCGGCTGCGAGAGAAC
>CANJKM010000082.1 GCA_947474805.1 Caulobacterales bacterium
AACGCCTATCTGACCGACCGGGGCTTCCTGCTGGCCGCCGGGAGCGACCGCGCCAAGGGCGTGCTGAATACCGAGCCCCTGATGGACGGCGCCCGGCCGCTGGGCCAGTTGGCCGACTGCGGCACCAATCCGTTCGAGAGCCCGCGCTTCCACACCACCACGGTCGAGGCCCGGATCACCCCCAACGGCTCGGGCTCGCGGCTGTCAGTCGGCGCGGCCTTCGTCGAGGTCCGCCAGAGCGCCATCCGCGGCGTGCTCGTCCAGGGCGAATGCCGCAGCCGCGGCGTGCTGGAGGGCGAGCTGCTCAGTCTCGCGGCAGGGGGCGTTCCCCGCCCCTAGCGGAACAACCGCAGGTCGAGGCTTTCGGCGATCCTGTGCTCTCCCGCGTCGTTGGGACCGAAGCTGTTGGCCGTGGCGAGGCTGGCCGTAATCCGAGAGGGGCGGGCCGGGTCGCGCAGGATCGCGTCAAGGTCGATCACCCCGTCGAAGGCGACCGAGGCTCGGATCCACTGGTTAAGCGCCATCCGCAAAGCCTCCTTCTCCGCCGAATAGAAGCCCTGAAACGGCACGCCCTCGAAGGGCGGCACGGTGGCGGCGATCACCTTCACGCCCCTCGCTCGGGCCCGAGCAGCGAGTTGAAGATAGGCGTCGGTCAGCAGTTGCAGGCTCGGCGCCTCGGCCGCGGGGACGACGGGCCCGCCCGGCTGGCCAATGTCATTGATGGCGTCGGCCAGGACCACATGGGTCAGGCCCGGAACCATCAGCACATCGCGGTCGAACCGGGCCAGCGCCGCCTCGCCCCCGCCCGGATAGGGCCGGGTCAGGGGATTGGCGACAAGCGAGGCGTTGACCACACCGACGTTGTGTCTGGCCGCCTGCAGCCGCCTGGCGAGGTGCTCCGGCCAGCGGCCGTCGCCCTCGGTCCGGGTCGTACCGAGCACAGCCACCAGCTTGGCGGGGCGCGCCGGCAAGACGTCGAGCCTCGCCACGAACAGCCGCGCGCCGGGCGAGGATCCGGCCAGAGCGGCCTTGTCGGTGAAGTCGCCCTCGGCGGAAATCAAAGCCTCGGCGGCGACCGCGGGACCCGCCGCGTCCTGGGCGGGCAGGGCTCGGTGATAGGTTTCCGGCAGGGTGGACTGAGGGAGGAACAGGCTGACGCTGAGTTCCGCCATGGAGTCGACGGGCAGATCGACGGGATCGCTGTAGGCCGGCGCGCCCGGGGGAACGACGATCGAGCTTCGGCCGCCGAAACGCAACGCGACTGGAGCGCCCTCGACGACTCCATCCTTGGATCGGGCGATGCTGGCCGCCCCGATCACCAGGGGCTTGGTCCCGTAGGCGTTGCTCAGCACCACCCTTAGCCGACGGCCCGCAAGGCTGGACCGGAGCCGCTGTCGGACCGTCTGGTTGCCGATGGGCTTGAGCGGCCCAGTCTGGGCCTGCGGCGCAGCCTCCCAGGCGCCGACCCATCCCTGGAGTCCCTGGGCCCCACCAGAGGCCGGCAACGCGAAGACGGACAGCGCGAGCGCAACGGCCGCGCCAGCAATATGAGATCGGAACAAGGACACCTCCCGGGCTTATGATTTCCGGGAGCTTCGGCCATAGAGGCCTTGCCCACAAATGGTTCGGCAAAGGCAGATGGCCGCATGGCCTTGAACCCGGTGGCGAGGCCGGCGTTCTCCGAAAAAGGAGAACCCGCCGTGACATCGTCAAAGCGACCCTGGTTCGGGGCGCGAGCCTGCTCTGCCTTGCTGTCGGCGCCCGCGACAATAAGGAGCGAGTCAGCGCCTCGCCCAACACCGACAGCGAACTTTCCGGCGGGCGCGGCGAACAGCTCGACAGTGGCTGGCGCGCCGCCGCCCGGCTAGACCAACCTGGCCGACGCCCACTGAGTCCGGACTAAGGATGGCCCTTGTTCAGGCCGTCTAAGGTCCACTGCTTGACGGCCATCGGCTTCAGGATCGGCTCGCCCAGCCGCGGCGAAGAGAGCAGATAGTTGCCGGTGTCGGTCGATATCCAGATCAGCTTGCGGTCCCACTCGATGAAGACGTCATCCACCGTCCGGATGCCCATGACCTGGACGCCGTCGTCGGCCCCCTGCTCCGGGATGAAGTATGAGATAATCTTGGGCGTCTTGGGATCGGCGATGTCGTAGCACTGCAGACCGGCATTGAACCACGTGTAGCAGGTGAAATTGGGGTCGGCCTTGCCGGGCGCCTTGAGGTGAGGCGCGTTGTGGGTGCCGAAGCGGCCATAACGGCCGCAGAAGGATTTGTAGGGCGCCTCCGCCGGCGGAACGGGGCTGGGGAGCATGGCGAGCTTCTTGGGATGGGCGAGGTCGCGAATGTCCAGGATGAAGCTCTCGAAGCGAGGCGTGCCGCAGCCCGCGCCGTATTCCTCCGGCGTGACGATCACAAAACCGCGGTTCAACCTGGCGACATCGATGGTGTGGACGGCGAGCCCCTTGCCCGAGACATGGGGCGACGGCGTCCAGTTGGAGACCATCTTGGGATGGGCCGGGTCCGACAGGTCATTGATGACCATGCCAAGGCCACCCCAGGAACCGTA
Organism: Caulobacterales bacterium; assembly: GCA_947474805.1. GTDB lineage: Bacteria > Pseudomonadota > Alphaproteobacteria > Caulobacterales > Caulobacteraceae > CANJKM01. The sequence continues at coordinate 2,569 of CANJKM010000082.1, forward strand.
GCCATAACGCCCGCCGGCCTCGATGGGCTTGGGCACATAGACTGGGCCATGGATGGAGGTCGCCGCGTTGGGATCGGTATAGGCTTCCGACGTCGCGCGCGCCGCGGCCTCGCCAACCTGTTGGCCGGGCATGTGCCAGTTGGCCGCCAGTTTCGGCTTCATCACATCGGAGACGTCGATGATCTGCAGGCCGTTCTGATAGCCCTTGTGCGGCCCGTCAGGCAGGTAGAACCCGTTGTCGGGGGATGTCGAAAGATAGGCGTATCGGCCGCCGTCCCAATAGCTGCGGTGCGGACCCGAACCTTCTTGAACCGTTCGCCCCGGATCACCGCCGTCGACGGCCCAGCTCGACAGGAGCTTGGTGTGGGCGGGATCGGTGATATCCCAGAATTCCACGCCGCGAAGGCCCGTATCGGTCAGGGCGTTCTTCTGCAGGGTGACCATCACGACCCATTTTTTCAGGTCGTTGCGCCAAGCTACCTGGAAATTCTCGCCGTCGGGGAAGGCCTTGTCGTTGACGACAACGGGCTTGAGCGGGTCTGAGACATCGATGATCCATCCGCCCGGATGTTCGAATGCGGTCTGCACCAGGTAGCGACGGTCGCCCTTGACCATCATCTGCATCTTGCCGCCGCGCTCCTCGCCCTTGAAGGTGTGGCCGAGAAGCTTGAGATTGCTGATGTAGCTGCGCTTTTCGAAGGGTTTTGGCGCGCTCGATGGGGCGGCATTGCCCCAGAGCGGCTGCCCCAGAACGACTGCCGCCCAGATCAGCGGCAGTATGACCTTGAAAAGAGTTTTCTTCGACATTTGAACGCCCCGACACAGCCAAGCCGTTCATAGCTAACCCCGTGAACCGTTGCCGGTTTGGTGCCAATTTGCCTCCAGGGCGGAGCCAAAAGGTCTACACGCACGCGGGTCGCCTGCAGCGACGGCGCCGCGGGCGCTACGCCGCAATGCCCCCAGAAAAGTGGCGCGCCCGGCAGGACTCGAACCTGCAACCACCAGCTTAGAAGGCAGGTGCTCTATCCGGTTGAGCTACGGGCGCAGCTCGGAGCGCAAGTGCGCCCCAAAAACCCTAGTGGGTCCAGGGGGCCTTGCGGTTGGTGGCGAAGTTGTCAGCGTAGGCCTTGACGATCTTGCGCGGGACCTTGGGCTCGGAAACCTGGAAGGGGATGCCGTGCGCGTTGGCGTAGGCCGCCGCCTCATCCTTGGTCTCGAAGGACAGGCGTACCTGGCCGTTCATGTCGTCCGACGACGTCCAGCCCATGAGGGGGTCCTGGCTCCTCGCGGTGGCGGGCTCGAACTCCAGCACCCAATCCTTGGTCTTGGCGCGACCAGACTGCATGGCCGACTTGGCCGGACGGAAGATGCGAGCGAGCATGGGCCGTTCCTTCTCCATGGTGACTTGGTCGGGGCGGCAGGATTTGAACCTGCGACCCTCTGCTCCCAAAGCAGATGCGCTACCAGGCTGCGCTACGCCCCGACAAGAGCACGTCAGGCGAACTCAGGCGGTTGGCCGCCCGGACGTGCTCTATAGTTTGAAACCCAGAACGCTCCGCGCTCTGGGGCGTGTGTGCCACGTGCTTAGTTCGACGGGAAGAGCTTCGGGTCACGAACCTTGTCGCCGACGGCGATGCCACGGGCTTTGGCCAGGCCGCCGTTGATCTCGATCACCGCCTTCACCGGCCCGACCGAGGGGATGACGCTGTCGTCCAGCGGTTTGGCGTTGGCCGCGATCGATTCGATCCGGCCGGTCGCGTCCACGAACATCAGGTCGAGCGGGATCAGGGTGTTGTGCATCCAGAAGCCAGCCTGTTTGGGCTCAGGAAAGATGAAGATCATCCCCCGGTCAGCTGCCATCGACTTGCGGTACATCAGCCCCTGCTGCTGCGAGGCCGGGTCGGCGGCGACCTCGGTCTTGAAGCGAACCGCGCCCTTGGCGGTGACGATGTCGATGTCCCGGACCGGTAGGGTCCCGACCGGCGCGATAGCCTGGGCCGAACAGGCGCCGGCGAACAGGAGGCCTAGCGCGACGGCCGTGCAGGCGGCCCGGCGGCTGACTTTGGAAAACATCGACATGAAGCTGGGCTCACTCAGCGCCGAAAGGCGGGTCAGCCGATACTAGAGCACTCGATTTCAGCCACAACCAGGCCCTTGGGCCCCTCGGCGAACCGCACCAGGACGTCGTCGCCCGGCTGCAGATCCTCGACACCACACCGTCGCAAAGTCTCGATATGGACGAAGATGTCGCCTGGCCCCCCCTCGCGCACGACAAAGCCGTAGCCCTTGGTGCGGTTGAACCATTTGACCTTGGCGCGCTCGAGTGGGCCTCGTTCGCCCGTGGGGCGGCGCGGGCCGGCGGCAGCGGGGCGCGAGAAGTCCCGGCCGCCGTCGCGCTGGAAACCATTCGGGCGCGGCCCGGCCCGATCGCCAAAGCCGGACGGGCGACGGAAGCCGTCGTCGCGGGCCGGGCGTTCGGAGGGGGGCGGAACGGCGGATTCATCGAGGTCGACAATGGCGCAGACCTGCCAGCCCTTCTGGCGCTGGATGGCGTCGCAGACGATGACGGCGCCTTCGAGCGCGCTTTCGCGGCCCGATTGTCTCAAACTCGTAACATGCAGAAGCACGTCCCGCAGACCGGTCTTGTCGGGCTCGTCCGGCACGATGAAACCGTACCCCTTACCAGGGTCGAACCACTTGATACGCCCACTGATACGGACCGCTTCGTCCTGTCCGTCGAGCCCTTCGTAGTCAAAGCCAGACATGCCGCCCCCATCGGCTCGCCCGATCTCCAGGGCGAAACCCGAAAGACATAACGCGAATTTGAGGGTTGCACAGCCCAAATCCGCCACAATCGAGGGCGGGGGCGGCTGAGAATATCCGCGGTGGCAGTCCCTAGGGGAGTCGAACCCCTCTTCCCAGAATGAAAATCTGGTGTCCTAACCGATAGACGAAGGGACCACAGGCCGCGGAGGCCGGGGGTATATCAAGGCTTTCGGGCGCGGTGCAAGGGGTCTTTCCCCTTAACCGCAACGGCGTGGATCGGCCCCGTCCTCTATTTCAATTTGGACACCTTCACGGCCCTTCCAGTCGTCGGCTTTCAGCTTGCCGGCCAGGTGGAGCGATCCGTCCCGCGCCAGGAGACGGCGGCCGAGCTCGGTCTCCTCGGCGCGCCAGGCCACGGCCTTGAGCTTGGCCCCGGCGCCGTCGCCCAGGGTGGCGCGGACATGGCCGCCCCGCATCGGCATGGAATCGAGCACCAGGGCGCCGGCAAGGGCGAAGCAGGGCTCGGGGGCTCCGGGCCCGAAGGGTTCGAGCCTCTTGAACTCATCCAGCATCGGCCGGCCGACCGAGGGCGAGATGAGGGCGTCGATGTCCAGGGCGTCCGCGGCCTCGGCGGCGGCCTGCTCCACCGCCAGGGTCCGGCTCAGGAAGGCGCGCAGGTCCGGGATCATGGCGGGGCGGACCGTCAGGCCGGCGGCCATGGCGTGCCCTCCCCCGGCCAGCAGCAGGCCTTCTTCAAAAGCCGCCTGGATGGCGCGGCCGAGGTTGACCCCCGGCTGGGAGCGGCCCGAGCCCTTGCCGACGTCGGCGGCGCGGTCGACGCCGATGACGATGGCGGGCTTGCGATAGCGTTCCCGAAGGCGCCCCGCGACGATGCCGACCACGCCAGGATGCCAGCCGTCATCGTGAACCAGGATGACGGGGTCGTCGGGGTCGACATTGCCGGTTCGCTCCAAGTGGCGCACGGCGGCGTCGAAGGCATCCTTCTCCACCCCCTTGCGTGCGAGGTTGAGGGCGTCGAGCTCCTCGGCTAGGGCCTGAGCCTCGGCGGGGTCGTCGGTCGAGAGTAGACGCGCACCGAGGTCGGAGCGGCCGATGCGCCCACCCGCGTTGATCCGGGGCCCAAGCACGAAACCGGCGTGGAAGACGCTCGCGGGCCCCTCCGCCGACTGCGCGACGGCCATCAAGGCCTTGAGGCCCGGGTTGGCCCAGCTGGACATCACCTTGAGACCCTGGCTCGTCAGGGCGCGATTGAACCCCGTCAGGGCGGTGACGTCGCAAACCGCGCCCAGCGCCGCCAGATCGAGCCAAGCGCGGATGCCGGGCTCGTCTCGGTCCTCGAAGAGGCCACGCTTGCGGGCCTCGCGATTCAGGGCGGCCAGGAGGACGAAGGTGACGCCAGCGGCGGCGAGATTGCCCTGGCCGGACAGGCAGTCCGGCCGGTTTGGGTTGACCAGCGCCGCGGCCGGCGGCGGCTCTCCGCGCATCAGATGGTGGTCGATGACCACCACATCGAGGCCGATGGCGGCGGCGGCGGCCAGTGCGTCGTGGGCGGCGGCGCCGCAGTCGACGGTGACGACCAGCTCGGCGCCCTGCTCCTTCAGGTGCTTGAAGGCGGCGGGGCTGGGGCCATAGCCCTCCAGGATGCGGTCGGGAACATAGACCGGCAGGTCGCGGCCCATGGCGCGGAACCAGCGGATCAGCAGGGCGGCCGAGGTGGCGCCGTCGACGTCGTAGTCGGCGAAGACCACGCAGTTGCGGGCGGTGACGACCGCGTCCACCAGGATCTGCGCGGCCAGGTCCATGTCGGAGAAACAGGAGGGGTCGGGAAACAGCGCCTTGAGGGTCGGGGCGAGATAGTCGGCAGCCTGCGCCTCATCGACCCCTCGCGAGGCCAGGGCGCGGGCCAGGGGCTCGGAGAGGCCAAACCTCAAGGCATGGCTGCGCGCCACCGCCTCGTCGGCAGGCCGGTGGCGCCAGACGCGGCCCGCGAAGGAGCGGGCGACGCCGAGGAAGGGAGCGAAGGCGGGCGAGCCTCCGTCGGCCACTAGAGGGGCCGCTTCATCCGGATCTCGCGCACGGTCTGCGAGGAGGAGCGCATGACGATCGAGTGGGTCTCAACAAAGCCGCGACCGATCTTCACCCCGTCGAGCAGAGCGCCCTTGGTGACGCCGGTGGCGGCGAAGATGGCGTCGCCCTTCACCAGCTCATCGAGCTCGTATTTGCGGTTGAACTCAGAGTCGGCGAGGCCAAGGCGGCGGGCGCGGGCCTTTTCGTCGTCGTTGCGGAACAGGAGCCGCCCCTGGAACTGGCCGCCGACGCATTTGAGCGCGGCGCAGGCCAGCACGCCCTCGGGCGCGCCGCCCTGGCCGATGTAGATGTCGACGCCGGTGTCGGGGTCGGTGGTGTTGATGACGCCGGCGACGTCGCCGTCGGTGATCAGGTTCACCCGGGCGCCGATAGAGCGCAGGCTGGCGATGATCTCGGCGTGGCGCGGACGGTCCAACACGCAGGCGACGATATCCTCGGGCTTGACGCCCTTGGCCTTGGCGAGGGCCTTGACGTTCTCGGCGGGCGACTTGTCGAGGTCGACGATGCCCTTGGCGTAGCCGGGGCCGATGGCGATCTTGTCCATATAGGTGTCGGGGGCGTGCAGCATGCCGCCGCGCGGGGCGAAGGCCAAGACCGCCAGGGCGTTGGACATGGCCTTGGCGGTCAGGGTGGTGCCTTCAAGCGGGTCGAGCGCGATGTCGATGGCCTGGCCTTTGCCGGTGCCGACGATCTCGCCGATGTAAAGCATGGGCGCTTCGTCGCGCTCGCCCTCGCCGATGACGATGCGACCGTCGATATCGAGGGCGTTGAGGGCGGTGCGCATGGCGTCGACGGCGGCCTGGTCGGCGGCCTTTTCGTCCCCACGTCCGACCATGTCCCACGAGGCGATGGCGGCGGCCTCGGTCACGCGCACGGCTTCCATGGCCAGATGGCGCTCGATTAGCTCGGCGAAGGCGGTCATTGCGGGCGTTTCCTGGGGCTGATCGCCATTTTGGGCGGATTCTCAGACATGAGCGATGCGGAACATCCGCGGCGGTTCGACCGCGGCGTCGAGGTCCGCGATATGTGACAGAGCATCCTTCACTGCGGCCTCGGAGGCCGGCTGGGTGGTGAGGACAATCGGCACCTGGCCGGTGTCGTCCACGGGACGCTGGAGGATGCTATCGATCGAGACCTCGGCCTTGGCCAGGGCCTCGGAGACGGCGGCGATGACGCCGGGCCGGTCGCGGACCAGGAGGCGAATATAGGCCTTGCCGTGCCAGCCCGCGTCGCGGGCGGCGGGCAGCGGGGCGAGACCCGCGGCGGGGCCCTGGAAGACCGGACGGACGGCGCCGGCGATGACGTCGGCGATGTCGGCGCTGACGGCGGCGGCGGTGGGCCCCTCGCCCGCGCCCGGGCCTTGCAGGAACAGGCGGCCGACGCACGCGCCCTCGATGAACAGGGCGTTGAGCGAGCCCATGGCCTGGGCCAGGGGGTGGGTCAGGGGCACCAGCTGAGGGGCGACGCGGACCGAGGCGCCGCCCTCCCCGCGCTCGGCCGAGGCGATCAGCTTGATCCGGTAGCCGAGGTCGTGGGCCATGCGGATGTCGATCAGCTCAACCGTGTCGATACCGCTGATCTCGGCGGCGGCGTAGTTGGGCGCGCCCCCGAAGGCCAGCGCGGCCAGGATGGTGATCTTATGGGCCGTGTCGAAGCCCCCGACGTCGGCGGTCGGGTCGGCCTCGGCGTAGCCCAGGCGCTGGGCCTCGGCCAGGACGTCGGCGAAGGAGGCGCCGGTCTGCTCCATGGTCGAGAGGATGTAGTTGCAGGTGCCGTTCAGAATGCCCGAGATGGCCTGCAGGTCGTCGCCCAGCATGGCTTCACGGACGAACTTCACCGCAGGGGCGCCGCCCATCACGGCCGCCTCGAACAACAGCGGTACGCCCTTTTCCTCGGCCAGCTTGGCCAATTCGAGCCCATGCTCGGCGATCAGGGCCTTGTTGGCGGTGACCACCGGCTTGCCGGCCTTCAGCGCGGCCTCGACCGCGGCCTTGGCCGGGCCGTCAGAGCCGCCCACGAGCTCGACCAGAAGATCGATGTCCGGCGATTGGGCCAATGCGACTGGGTCGTCGAACCAAGTGTAGGTCGAGATGTCGATGTCGCGCTTGCGCGAGCGGGAGCGGGCCGAGACCCCAGCGATCTCGACTCGAACGCCTGTCGCCGGAACAAAGTCCGGGCGGGCCTGGATGAATTTGATCAGCCCCGCGCCAACGGTGCCAAGTCCCGCGACGCCGATGCGCCAAACCTTTTCAGTCATGATCGGCCCCTATTGCGCGGCGAGCGCGTTGTGGGCGCGGTCGAGAATTTCGGTCGAGTTGGCCAGGAACTTCTTCACGTTGCGGGCGGCCTGGCGAATCCTGTGCTCGTTCTCGACCAGACCGATGCGGACATAGCCCTCGCCGTATTCGCCAAAGCCGACGCCGGGCGCGACGGCGACGTGCGCCTCCTCCATCAGCAGCTTGGAGAAGAGCAGACTGCCCGCCTCCTTGAACTGCTCGGGGATGGGGGCCCAGGCGAACATGGACGCAGGCGGGGCGGGCACGGCCCAGCCGGCGCGGGTCATGCTTTCGACCAGCACGTCGCGGCGCGACTTGTAGATGCCGCGGATTTCATCGACGCAATCCTGAGGGCCGTTCAGGGCCGCGGCGGCCGCGACCTGAACGGGTGTGAAGGCGCCGTAGTCGAGATAGGACTTCACCCGGGCCAGGGCCGCGCAGATGCGGGCGTTGCCGACCACCATGCCGACGCGCCAGCCGGCCATGGCGTAGGTCTTCGAGAGCGAGTTGACCTCGACCGCGATGTCCTTGGCGCCCTCGACCTGCAGCACGCTCGGGGGCGGGTTGTCGTCGAAGTAGATCTCCGAATAGGCGATGTCGGAGAGGACCAGGAGGTCATGCTTGCGGGCAAGGGAAATGGCCTCGCGGTAAAAATCCAGATCGACCCAGTGGGCCGTCGGGTTGGACGGATAGCTGAGGATCAGGATCGAGGGCGGCGGCGCCGAGTGCTTCATCGCCCGCGAGATGCCCGACAGATACTCCTCAGGCGTTAGGGCCGGGACGTGGCGGATCACGCCGCCGGCCATGATGAAGCCGTAGGCGTGGATCGGATAAGCCGGGTTGGGGCAGATGATGACGTCGCCGGGCGCAGTCAGGGCGTTGGCTAGGTTGGCGAAACCCTCCTTGGACCCCAGGGTTGCGATGACTTCGGAGTCGGGGTCGAGCTTCACCCCGAACCGGCGGTCGTAATAGCCGGCCATGGCCTTGCGCAGGCCGGGGATGCCCTTGGAGGCGGAGTAGCGGCCCGACTTCGGGTCGCGGGCGGTCTCGATCAGCTTGTCGACGATGTGCTTGGGCGTCGGCATGTCGGGGTTGCCCATGCCGAAGTCGATGATGTCCACGCCCTGGTTGCGCAGGCGGGCCTTGAGGCGATTGACCTCTTCAAAGACGTAGGGCGGCAGGCGGCGGATACGGTGAAATTCGGGAGTCATGACGCGATCATTTCGGTGGTGGAGGGGGAGCAGCTTCTGCGCGCAGTCGCGCGGCGTAGGCTTCGGCAGCCGCGGCCGCATCCGACGGGGGCGCGTCGCGTTCCCCCGCCGGAATGCTAGCTCGTGCTGCTTCAGCGTACTGCTCGGTTCCGAAAGTCATCTGCGGATTTGCCGCCACCCATGCCGCCAGCGGCGCGCCGGCGGCCTGAACGTCGCGGACCGACGCCTTCCACGCCGGCACGGGCCGGGCGTCAGTCGGGGCGTTGGGCACGTCCTTGAAACTGGGCGTGGGAAAATCGGTGCGGGTCGCCGTGGTCACCCGGGCCGCGACGGGCGAGGTCTTGTCGACCGGCGCGGGGCCGAGGCTCGACATCCGACTGAGGTCGGCGCAGCCCGTGATCGTCGCGCAAGCGCCCGCGATCAGCGCGAGGCGAAAAACTTCGCGCCCCAGGCCGGAAAACTGCGCGCGTCCGTGACGCTCGGTCGCTAACATGGGCAAACCCGTCTCCACGGGCCGGTCTTATGCGATGATCGGGCCGGAAGGAAGGCCGGGAGCCGGAGAAGACACGGGAATGGCGACCAAGACCCCCTC
>CANJKM010000083.1 GCA_947474805.1 Caulobacterales bacterium
AACTTGTTCGAACGGCCGATCTTGAACTGGCGGAGCGTTCCCCGCCGACCGCCGCCAACCCGGTATCGGACGATGTAAGTTTTCGTGCCGCTGGGCTCGACCCGCAAGCCAAAGCCCTTGAGGTCGGAGTCCCAAATCACGTACCGCGCCTCGGCCCTGGTGGCGGCATCGACGGTACGCCGGGTCAGGCGGACGGGGGCAGTCTCTGGTGTGGTCATCTGAGCGCCATGTGGTTTGGTCATCACGCGGTCATCACGGGGGAGGTGACAACCGCGAACACCGATGGCGTTAGGTAGCGACAAACTCTCCGTAGTTACAAGGGTTGTAGAACACCCATGGCGCCTGATGGCGCCTCAAGCTTCCAGCTCAATGTCCCAATAGAGATAGTCCAGCCAGCTGGCGTGCAGATGGTTGGGCGGGAACTTGCGGCCGCGGGCGAGGAGGTCGTGCAGGCTCGGCCGTTCGGGCTGGCGCAGCGGGATCATGTGCGCCTCGGCCGGGGTGCGGCCCCCCTTCGATAGGTTGCACGGGGCGCAGGCGGTCAGGATGTTCTCCCAGGTGGTGCGGCCGCCGCGCGAGCGGGGGATCACATGGTCGAAGGTCAGGTCGTCGCGCGCGCCGCAATACTGGCAAGTGAAGGCGTCGCGTAGAAACAGGTTGAAGCGGGTGAAGGCGGGCGAGCGGTCCTGCGGCACATAGGACTTCAGCGACACCACGCTGGGCAGGCGCATCTCGAACGAGGGCGAGCGGACCGTGTGATCATAGGTGGCGATCACGTCGACGCGGTCGAGAAAGACGGCCTTGACCACTTCCTCCCACGGCCAGACCGATAGCGGATAGTAGGAGAGCGGCCGGAAGTCGGCGTTCAGCACCAGGGCGGGATAGCCGCCGCCGATGGGCTTGAAGCCGCTGGGTTTAGCCACGTGCATGGGAGACCCTCCCCGCACCGGCGGTTATGCAACACACGAACGAACTGAAGACGCGCCTCCATCCGCTACGAGCGTCCCGAATCGGCCAAGGCCCTCGCGACCGGCAAAGTTAAGCGCGTTTTGAAGACGGCTCCAAGACAGCGGACGGGCGCAGGCCGGGTCGGCGGGCAGGTGCGCGGTTTCGCGGCGCCGGGGACGATCCGAGGGGTGTAACCCGGGGTTGAGGCGGATCAACGCGCCCGGCGCCGGGCGGCGCCATGGGTGAGTTCTAAACACAACGACCGGAGGAAGGCCTATGACCTACCGCGACATTCTGGTGCAGATCGATGAGAAGCCGGCGTCCCAGGCTCGCGCGGAGGGGGCGGCGGCGCTCGCATCCCACGCCAAGGCCAAGCTGACCGGCGTGTTCCTGAAGTCCAACTTCCTCAAGACCTATACGGGAATGGCGACCTTCACCGATATTCCCCCGCTCAATCTCAACGATATGATCCAGAAACACGCCACCGCCGTCGGGCGGGCCTCCGAGGCCGCCCGGGCCGTTTTTGAGCAGGCCGCCGCGCGCGTCGGTGTGGAGCCCGAATGGGCGGAGATCGACGGCGACGACAGCAAGGCCCTGATCGCCCACGGGAGACGCTGCGACCTGACCGTCTTCCCCACGGCCGCGCGGGCCTGCCTGGGCGACCATCAGTCGACGGCGGCGGGCCTGGCCATGGCCATCGGCGGTCCGGTGCTCATCGTCCCGGAGGCGGGGCTCAGCCCGACGGCGGACGAGCGGGTGCTGCTCGCCTGGAACGGATCGCGCGAGGCGGCCAGAGCCCTGCGCGACGCGATGCCCCTGCTCACGCGGGCCAAGCAGGCGTTTGTCCTGATCGTCTCGCCGGAGGGAGCGGAAGGGTCCGAGGCGCGGCTGCAAAGGCATCTTGAACGGCACGGGGCCAAGGCCGAGGTGATCGTGGACCGGAGCGCCGACTCCCAGGCCGGCGACATCCTGCGCCGTCAGGTCAAGGCGCTCGATATCGGCATTCTGGCGATGGGCGTCTATGGCCGCTCCAGGCTCGAGGAGTCCATCCTCGGGGGGGTCAGCCGGGAGATGACCGAAGCCCCGCCGTGCGGCCTGCTGATTTCGCATTGAACGCGCGTGGTGTTCCGGCCCGCAACCTCTAGGCTGTTGGGGTAGGGCGAAGGTCGCCGTTGGGAGACAACCGTGCCCCTGGGGTTGCTGGAACGCTTGGGCCTATCCTTGGCGATCGGCTTTCTGGTCGGTGTCGAGCGAGGTTGGCGCGCGCGCGATGTCGCCGAGGGCGGCCGTACGGCCGGCATTCGCACCTATGCGCTGACCGGCCTGCTGGGCGGCGTCGCTGGACTGCTTAGCCAAACGCTTGGCGGCTGGGCCTTCGCCACGATCGGCCTGCCCTTCGCCGCCGCCTTCATCTGGTTCAAACTGAGGGAACAGGGCGAGGAGGGGGACTATTCGGTGACGGCGATCGTCGCCGCGCTGCTGGTGTTCGCCCTGGGCGCCTATGCGGTGATCGGGGACTGGCAACTGGCGGCGGCGGCCTCGGTCGCGGCCACCCTCCTGCTCGCCTTCAAGGGCGTCCTGCACGGCTGGCTCAAGCAGCTCACCTGGGTGGAGCTGCGCAGCGCCCTGATCCTGCTGGCGATGAGCTTCATCGTTCTGCCGTTGCTGCCGGATCGCGACTTTGGGCCCCACGGCAGCGTCAATCCCTATGAGCTTTGGCTGCTGACCATAGCCATGGCCGGCATTTCCTTTGTCGCCTACGCCGCCATCAAGACCTTCGGCCCGTCGCGGGGAGCCCTGGTGGCCAGCGTCGCCGGCGCCCTGGTGTCCTCCACCGCCATCACCCTCTATCTTGCGCGGCTTCAGAAGAGCGCGCCCAACAGCAAGGCCTATCTGGGGGGCGCGCTCCTGGCGGGCGCCATCATGGCGGGGCGGATGGGCCTGATCGTGCTCGCCCTGTCGCCGGCCCTGCTGCAGCGTCTGATCTATCCGATCGGCGCCTTCGTGATCGTCTCGACGGCCCTGGGTCTGGCGCTCGTCTGGCGGTCGCAGCCGATGGAGACGGCGGAGACGGCCTCGCCGCTCAGGAGTCCGTTCGACCTGCGGATGGTGCTGAAGCTGGCGCTGGCGCTGGGCGCGGTGACGGCGGCGGCCAAGATATCGTCGGCGGTCTACGGCCCAGGGTCGCTGCTGGCGGTCGCGGCCATCGCCGGGGTCGCCGACGTTGACGCCATCACCCTGGCCACCGCCAAGATGGCGGCCAACGGCCTGGACCTGGGTCTGGCGGCCCAGGCCGTCCTGCTGGCGGGGGCGGTGGACAGCGCATCGAAGGCCGTGCTCGCGACCGTCTTCGGGGGCGTTCGGTTCGGGGCGCTGTTCGCGGGGGGAACGCTGCTGGCGGCGGCTGCGGCCGCGGCGGCCTATTGGATCTGAGCTAGACGGCCAGGCCCGAGCCCTTGGGGCTCGGCGCCGCCCAGCCGGCGAAGCGGCCGGAAAGGGCGGCGCGCAGGAACTGGGCCCCCAGTTCCATGCCGTCGGGGGCGATGGTGTGGCCGGCGCCGCGGCTGATGCGCCAGAGCGAGCCAAGCCCGGCGTCGGCCATGGCGCCGGCGGCCATCAGCAGGGCCGCGACGGGGATGACCTCGTCGCGGTCGCCGTGGACCAGGCAGACGGGCGGGCGGCTCTTGATTTCGTCCTTCAGCGCCTCGGCGGCGGCCAGCATGCCGGAGTAGCCGAGAAGGGCGCCGAGCGGTTCGGCGCGGCGCAGGCCGACGTGCAGGCTCATCATCGTGCCTTGCGAGAACCCGACCAGGGCGCAGGCCGAGGCCGGCAGCTCGTGCTTCTTCAGCTCGGCGTCGATGAATTTGTCGAGGTGGTGGGCGGAGGCCCGGACGCCCTGCGCCGTGGTGTGCGGATCGAGCCTGCTGAGCGGGAACCATTGATAGCCGCCGTTGTAGCCCTGGATCGGCTCGGGCGCGTCGGGGGCGACGAATATGGCGTCGGGCATGGCCTTAGCGAAATAGGGCGCCAGGCCGATGAGGTCGTCGCCGTTGGAGCCGTAGCCGTGGGCCAGGATCACCAGCTTCTTGGGCTTGCCGCCATTGGCTGGGGGCAGGCGAGGACCGTTGAGACCGCCGAGCATCAGATCGTTTCCGCGGGGTTGGGGGGCGCGATCTCGCGCCGCTTGATCATGCCGTAATAGGCCCAGAGCATGTGGGCCGCCATGCCGCGATAGGGCCGCCAGGCCTCGGCGCGGGCGTAGAGCTGTTTTTCGGTGGGGCGGTCGCCGTGGCCGTCGGCCATGCGGATGCCTTCCTGAAGGGCCAGATCGCCGGCGGGGAAGACGTCCAAGCGGCCCTCGCAGAAAAGAAGATAGAGCTCGGCGGTCCAGCGGCCGACGCCCTTCATGCCGATCATCATCTCGACCGCCTCGGCGTCGCTCATTCGCGCAATGCCGTCGAAGTCGCAGTCGCCGCGCTCGCAGGCGTTGGCGATGCCGTGGACGTAGCGGGCCTTCTGGGTAGATAGGCCGAAGCCCTTGAGCGCCGCTTCGTCGAAGCCGAGGACGCCCTTGGGCGTCACCGCGCCGACGCCTTCGGAAAACCGCTTCCAGATGGCGGCGGCGGCATGGGTGGAGACCTGCTGGCCGGTGATCATGGCCACGAGGCCGCGAAAGCCGCCCTCATGGCTGCGCCAGCCGACCGGCGGGATGGCCACGTCGATGACCGCCAGGCCGGGGTCGGCGGCGGCGAGGGCCTGGCGGGCCGCGATCAGCTCGGCGGGGGAGGGGGCTGGCATGGGGTCCCTCTATGCCCCGTCCTTGGAGGGCTCGGCAACCTGGGCCTTGCGGCTTAAGACGGAGCGATGTCCGAACCCTTTGTGACTCGCTTCGCGCCTTCGCCGACCGGCCGTCCGCACCGGGGCCACGCCTTCTCGGCCTTGACCGCCTGGACGGCGGCGATGAAGGCAGGCGGGCGATTCCTGCTGCGGATCGAGGACATCGACGCCGAGCGCTGCCGACCGCAATACGAGGCGGCGATCTATGAGGACCTGATCTGGCTGGGGCTGGATTGGGAGGAGCCGGTGCGGCGGCAGTCGGAGCATCTCTCCGACTATCAGGCCGCGCTGGAGCGGTTGGCGGCGGAGGGGCTGGTCTATCGCTGTTTCCGCACCCGGAAGGAGGTGGCGCAGGCCATCGCCAGCGCGCCGCACGGGCCAACCGGAGACGCGCAGGCCCTGACGGCGGGGCCGCTGCATCCGCACGAGGAGGACCGGTTCCTTGAGGAGGACAGGCCGTTCGCCTGGAGGCTGTCGATGGCGGCGGCCAAGGCGGCGCTGGGCCCGCGCTGGGACGGGTTGTCCTATGAGGAAGATGGGCGCGGGCGGCTCCCTGTCGATCCGGCGACGGGCGGCGATGTGGTGCTGGGCCGCAAGGGGCTTGGGGTCGCCTATCATCTGGCGGTGGTGGTGGACGACGCCCTGCAGGCCGTGACGCACGTGATCCGGGGGGAGGATCTGATCGAGGCGGTTCCGGTGCAGCGGCTGTTGCAGGAATTGCTTGCCCTGCCGGAGCCCGTCTATCGCCACCATCGGCTGATCCTGGATCAGGAAGGGCGGCGGTTCGCCAAGCGCCGGGGCGGCGAGACTGTGGCTGACCTGCGCGCGGCGGGGATGGATCCCGCCGCGTTGAGGGGAGAGCTGGGCTTCAGCTAGCCGCCTGAATGGCGGCGCCGTCGCTAGAGGGGCTGGAGATTGACCGCCGCCGTGCGGCCGCGTTCAAGCTGGCTCTCGAACGAGATGCGCTGGCCCTCGTTCAAGGTCTTGAGACCCGCCCGCTCGACGGCGGAAATGTGGACGAACACGTCCGGTCCACCTTCCTCGGGCTGAATGAAGCCGAAGCCCTTGGTGGTGTTGAACCACTTGACCGTGCCGGTGGCCATCTCTGTCTCTCCGCGTCGTGCCTAAAGAAGGGCGGAGCTGGCGGCCACGCCCTGAGCTTGCTCAAGGATTTGGGCGCCGTTGCGAATGCCGGTCAACTGAAAAGCCTATGAGGCCGCTCCGGCCGCCGCGCGAGCGGCCCTAGTGCAGCGCGCCCGAGGCGGCGTCGAGCAGCAGGAAGGCGCGGCCCTGGTCCGAGCCGAGGAGGGAGGCGGTCATATAGCCCTCCTGGTCGCGGCGCGCGGTCTCCAGCAGGAGGGTGATGTAGCGCTGAATATATTGGTCGGCCTGTTCGCGCAGGACCTCATCGGCCAGCAACCGCCCCGAAAGCCTGCGCACGGCCGCGCCGGCCAGCATGCCGACCACTTCGCGGGCGCCGTCGCTGTCGCCAGTGTGCAGGACAGCGGCGATTTCCTCGGTGCGGGCGGGCGGCAGGAGGGCCTCGGAGTCGACGCCAAGCGCCTCGATCTCGGCGATCAGCCGCGCGGCCAGACCGTCGTCGTCAGCGGCCGGGCGTTCCTCAATCGAGGAGAGGAGCTCCTTCCAGGTCCACTCGTCCCCGTCCTTGGCGATGGGCGCGGGGGCGGGGGTAAGGGACGGCGGGGCCGCAGGCGCGGCCTCGGCCGCCGAGGGGGTCAGTCGCAGCCGGGGACGCAGGCCGGCGGCGGCGGCCGAGATGGACTCGGACAAGGCGGGGCGGGTCAGGGCGGCCGGGCGCAGGCCGGCGTCAGGCGCGAAGGCGGTCGCCGAGGACTGCAGTCCCATGGCGGTGCGCATCGAGCGATCGCCGACGGCGATGGGGGCGGCGATCTCTTCCTCGTCCTCCAGCACGGCGTCGGTCGTCCGGACCGGCGGCGGGGCCGAGGCGGCGGGCGGCGCGGGCCTCGGCGGCGGGGGCGCGGCGGCCAAGGGCGCAGCGTAGACCGGCGGCTCAGCGGCGGCGGCGACGCGACCCATCAGCCGGACTGCCTCCGACAAGACCTCGTAGTTGCGGCGGACCCGCTCCTGGAAGGCGGCGTCAATGGCCTGGGTTTCTTCGGCGGTGCGGCGGGCGGCCTGGGCCAGGTCGGCGGCGCCGCGCTCGACGGCGGCGCGCACGGTCTCGGCCTTTTCTCGGGCGGAATCGGGCAGTTCGGCCAGGCGCCGCTCGACGATATCGAGCAGGGCGGCCAGGTCGTCGACGGCCTCGCGGGCGCCCGACAGTCCCGAGCTGATCCGTTGGCCGGCGCGCAGGCCCGCCTCGTCGACCAGTTCGGCCGATTGCTCGATCATGGCGCGGGCCAGGGCCATGCGGTTGTCGAAGGCCTGATCGGCCTTCTGGCCGGCGGCGAAGGCGGCCTCGCCGAGCTGGTCTAGTTCGGCGAGGACGGCGCGGGCGCGCAGCTCCAGCCGCTCGGCCATTTCCTCGATCGGCAGGGCGGCGGCGTTGCGGGTCTCCTCGGCGGCGGCGGCGAAATCGGCCAGGGAGGCGCGGGTCTGGGCCTCAATGGCCTCGCGGTAGGCGGCGGCCTCTCCGCCGAACGCCTCAAGCGTGGCGCGGGCGGTCGCGTCGAGCGCGGCCTGTTCGTTCTGGGCCGCGTCCGCCAGCCGTTTCATCTCGGCGGCGGCCGAGGCGATCAGTGCGCGCAGCGAGTCCTGGGCCGAGAGAGTCGCGCCGGTCACGGCGTCGGCGCCCTCGCGGGCGTCGGCCACGGCGGCGGCGAGGCCGCGGGCGCGGGCCTCGGCGGCCACGGCGAAGGCGGTCTGGTCGTCGCGCAGCCCGCCGGCGAGTGCGAACAGCTGCTCGCGCTCGCGCGACATGTCGACCTGGAGACGGCCGAGGTTCTGGGTCACGGCCTCGCTGGCGCGCTCCAGCCGGTCGGTCTGGCGGGCCAGGGCTTCGCCGGCTCTGTCGGCGGCGGCTTCGGTTCCGGCGGCGGCGAGCGACAGGTCGGCGGCGCGGGCGGCCAGACCCGCCTGGGCCTCCGCCAATTGCATCTGGGCGAGGTCGGAGGCCTCGGCCACCAGCCGCGCCTGGGCGGTCAGGGCGTCGGCGGTCTCGTCGGCCCGGGCGCGCAGGGCTTGGCTGGCGTCGCCGACGGCGGCGCGTTCGCGGGCCAGAGCGTCGTTCAGCCCTCGGCCGGCCTCGCTCGCGGCCTGGGCGGCGGCGTTCAGTTTGGCGGTCTCCTCGCTGAGGCAGGCACGCAGGGCGGCGAGGGGAGCCTGAGCGGCCTGGGCGGCTTCGGCGGCGCGCTCGATCTCGAGGCGCATGGCGGCCATGGCCCCACCCACCTGGTCGGCGGCGAGGGCTGCGGGGATGGCGAGGTCCTGGGCCATTTCCCGGGCGCCGCGGGTGGCGGCGGCGAGGCGCGAACCCTGGCGGATCGCATGGGCGGCGAGCAGCATGAAGCTGAAGGGCAGAATGGCCAGGGCGGCCACAATGGCGATCTGGAAGGGTTCATAGCCGAAGGCTCCGAACCGGGTCTTGAACCCGAGCACGAAGGCGATCAGCGACCCGGCCCAGACCGCGCCGGAGGCGACGGCGATCTTCATGGCGTGGCGGGCGAGGCCTTCGCGCTCGCGGGGGCGGGCGACGGTCACGGCGACGGGCGCGGCGGTCTCGAACAGTTCGGTGTCGGCGGCGTCGGGAGCCGTCCCGGCCTCAGCCTCGGCGGCGAGGTTGATCAGGCTCAGCGGCGGGCGGGACTGCTTCGGCTTCATGCGTGGCCCTGGCGACAGCGTGCGGGGAAGCTTGAGCAATTTCGCGCTGGCCCCGCCTCCTGCGCGACCGAAACCTTAGCGTTCAATATCCAGAGCGCAAAGCGACGAATCGGCCACGGCGTATTTGAGTTAAAGAAAGGTCAACTCCTTGACCTCGCGTCCCAAAATGGGACGCCGCCCGTCTAGCGCGAAGCTGGCCCGAAGGCGGGTCCGCCGCCGTAATCCGGCACGCCATCGGTCGGGGGCGCGGTGGGGGCGGGCGGCGCAAAGATCGGGGGCGCCTGGACTACGGGCGCTCGCGGAGCCGGCGCGGGTCGCTTGACCATGGGAACGGCTGTCCGAGGCGGCTGCGCGGAGGCGCGTGGGCGAGGCGCGGGGGCGTAGGACCGAGCGGGCGGGAGCATGCTCCAGCCGATGGGGGGCGGCGGCACGCCGGAGCCCGAATAGTCTTCGACGTCAAAGGCATAGGGGTCGGGCTCGTAACTTTCCCGGCTGTAGCCGCCGTCGAGCGCCGCCTAGACCACCCGGCCGGCGATCCCGAGAGCCGCCAGGTCGGCGATGTTGCGGCTGAGCGTCTGGCAGCGGCCGCGCCAGCCCGGCGCCTCGCACACACGCCACCGGCCGAACACCTGGGCGCTGCGGGCGCGGCCTACGACGCCGGTGTCGGAAAGGTCGAGGTTGTCGGCGAACAGGGTGACCGACTTGCCCTTGAAACCGGGCTGGTCGTAGAGAGTCAGGCTGGGCTCGCGCGTCTGCGACAGCGCGGGGGCCAGGGCGGGCGGGGCGGCCATCATCAGCAGGGCGGCCGCGGCGAGGATTCTCTTCACGTCTCGAACTCCACAGACTGTCGCGTCCCGGCTCCCAGCTTGCCGTGCCGCCTAGCGCCCTTTAAGCCCAATCTAACCCATGGCGCGCGAGGCCCGCATGTCTTTCTCGATCCCCGTCGTCCGAGCCCCCGTCGTCGGAGCCGAGGAGGGTTTCCCGGTCCGGCGCGTCTACTGTGTCGGGGCCAACTACAGACAGCATGCTCTGGAAATGGGTCTCGACCCCGCCCGCGAGCCGCCCTTCTTCTTCATGAAGCCCTATGACGCGGTCATGCCCAACGGCGCCGTGATTCCGTATCCGCCGATGACCAGCGACTATCACTTCGAGCTGGAGTTGGTGGCGGCCATCGGCGCGGCCGGAACGGATGTGCCGGTCGAGCGGGCCGGGGAGCTCATCTATGGCTACGGCGTCGGGCTCGACATGACCCGCCGCGATCTGCAGGCGGAGGCGCGCCAGAAGCGGACGCCCTGGGACCTGTCCAAGGGCTTTGATCACTCGGCGCCGCTGGGGCCGATAACACCCATGCCGGGCGTGCTGATGGACAAGGGCGCGATCGAACTGACGGTCAACGGCGAGGTTCGACAGTCGAGCGACCTTTCGCAGCTGATCTGGAGCGTGGCTGAGATCATCTCTATCCTCTCGCGCTACGGAGCGCTGGCCCCGGGCGATCTGATCTATACCGGCACGCCCGCCGGGGTGGGAGCTGTGGTCAAGGGAGACAGGCTGCACGGCCGGATCGACGGGCTGGAGGACCTCTCCATCTCGATCGGCTGAGGCCTCGGCGCAACAGACGAACTATTTATGGATCTCGGTAAAACTCCGGAGAAGTCGGCGCGTTGTAATGCCGATAAGGTCTTGAGTGCAGCGATGTCGAAATCAGTTCTGAATTTTCGTAGCCGGCTGCTGGTGTTCGCCGCGGCGATATCCAGCCTAGCGGCGGCCGCTCCGGCCCAGACGCCTGCTCCCGCGCAGCCGCTCGCAGACGCGCGCTCGATGTTGCCGAGCGGCGCCGCCGTGATCCAGCTACAGGCCGATCAGCTCGCCCTGATCCTCAAGGCGCTGAACGAGTCCGAAAGTCATGGTTTCGCCCAGGGCGAGTTTGCTCCCGCCGACCTTTCCCAACGCTTTGCCTCGACCGATCCGACGGTGCGCGCCCAGGCGGCGGTGGCGGTCGGCCCCGCCATCGTCCGCTACGCCCAGGCCCAGCGCGGCCAGCGCATCGCCGGCAAGTTCCTGGCCGATTGGGGTGTGCGGCCTGAGCCCTACGACGCGCCGGCGGCCTTCGCCCAGGCGGTGACCATCGACAAGGTCGCCGAATGGCTGGCTTCGCTACCGCCGCCCTACGAAGGCTATCGCCAAATGCGGGTGGCGCTGGGCGCCTATAAGGCGCTCGCCGCCAAGGGCGGCTGGCCCGCCTTGCCGGCCGGCCCCTCGATCAAACCCGGCATGCACGACGCGCGCGTCCCGGCCCTGCGCCAGCGCCTGGCCTGGGAGGATGATCAGGTTCCGCAGGCCGGCGCCGACGCCACGCTGATGGATCAGGGTCTATCCGACGCTTTGGCCCGTTTCCAGGCCCGCCACGGCCTCGCCGACGACGGAGCCCTCGGAAAAGGAACCCTGACCGAGCTCAATCTCCCGGTCGAGCGGCGGTTGGGCATGATCGAGGCCAACCTGGAGCGCTGGCGCTGGGCGCCGCGCACGGCGGCGGCGACGCGGATCGAGGTCAATATTGCGTCCCAGCAGGTCGAGCTCTACCAGGCCGGCAAGCTGACGGAATCGATGAAGGCCGTGGCCGGCCGCAAAGCCGATCCCACGCCGATGCTGATGTCGCAGATCCATTCGGTGGTGCTGAACCCGCCGTGGAACGTGCCCAACACGATCGCGGTCAAGGAGCTGTGGCCCAAAGAGCGCGCCAATCCGGGCTATTTCGCGCGCGAGGACATCGTGATCCGTGACGGCGGCCAGCTGCAGCAGCGCGCCGGCCCCAAGAGCGCGCTGGGTCTCGTCAAGTTCGATTTCGACAATCGCTAC
>CANJKM010000084.1 GCA_947474805.1 Caulobacterales bacterium
GCGGCCTGACTGCCGACGTCACCGGCCTCTACGGCCTCCTGTCCAACAGCGAATGGACGGGCGTGCCGCTGAAGCTGCTGCTCGACGAGGCAGGGGTGAAGAAAGAGGCGCGCTGGGTGCTGGCCGAGGGCGCCGACCCCGCCGCCATGAGCCGCAGCGTGCCGATGGAAGTCTGCCTCGATGATGCGATGATCGCCCTATACCAGAACGGCGAGGCGATCCGGCCGGCCCAAGGCTATCCGATGCGGCTCCTGCTGCCGGGCAAGCAGGGCAACGCCAACGTCAAATGGCTGCGCCGGATCAAGGCGATCCCGACGCCGATGAACACCAAGGACGAAACCTCCAAATACTCGCTGCTGCTGCCCGACGGCCGGGCCGAGCAGTTCCACCTGGAGCTCGGGGTCAAGTCGGTCATCCTCAAGCCCTCGCCCGGCCTGACCATGAAGGGGCCCGGCCTCTACGAGATTTCCGGCCTCGCCTGGACCGGCGGCGGCAAGATCAAGAAGGTCGAGGTCTCGGCCGACGGCGGCAAGAGCTGGGCTGTGGCCGCGCTCACGGGCCCGGTGCAGTCGAAGGCGGCGACCCGCTTCCGCATGCCCTGGCGCTGGGACGGCTCGCCGACCATTCTGGTCAGCCGCGCGACCGACGAGACCGGCGCGGTCCAGCCGACCCGCAACGCCTGGCTGGCCCTGTACGGACCGGGGCAGGGCTATCACTACAACGCGATCCAAAGCTGGGCCGTCGCGGCCAACGGGACGGTGACCAATGTCTATCTCTAGCGCCCTCGTCGCCCTGGCCGCCGCGGCCGCCATGGCCGGCCCGCATCTGGGCAAGCCCGCCACGCCCGAGCAGGTCGCCCGCGCCGACATCTCGGTGCGGCCGGACGGCGACGCCCTGCCGCCGGGCTCGGGCTCCGTGAGCCAAGGCGAGGCCGTCTTCGCCGCCAAATGCCAGGTCTGCCACGGCGCCCAAGGCGCGGGCGGGCCGATGGACCGGCTGACCGGCGGGGTCGGCAGCCTGGCCACCAAGACCCCGGTCAAGACGGTGTCGAGCTTTTGGCCCTACGCCACCACGGTGTTCGACTACACCCGCCGGGCCATGCCGCTGACGGCGCCGCAGTCCCTGACCAACGACGAGGTCTATGCGGTGACCGCCTACCTGCTCTCGATCGACGGGATTGTGGGGAAGGACGCGGTCCTGGACGCCAAGACCCTGCCGCTCGTCCGCATGCCAAACCGCGACGGGTTCGTGGGCTACAAGGGACGCGCCAACCGGTGAAGATCCATATCCTCGACGACTACAACGACGCCCTCAAACATCTGAAGGTGTTTGAGAAACTGAAGGGCCACGAGGTCACGATCTGGAACGACCACGTCCAGGACGCCGCCGTCCTGGCCGAACGCCTGAAGGACGCCGAGGTGCTGGTGCTGATCCGCGAGCGCACCAAGATCCGCGCCGACCTGCTGGAGCGGCTGCCGAAGCTGAAGCTGATCAGTCAGCGCAGCGCCTATCCGCACATCGACGTCGAGGCGATGACGCGGCTGGGGATCGTCCTGTCGTCCAATCAGCACGCCGGCGCGCCCTCTTTCGCGGCGGCCGAGCTCTGCTGGGGGCTGATCCTTGCGGCGATGCGCTGCATCCCGCAGGAGATGGCCTCGCTGAAGGCGGGCCATTGGCAGAAGGCGATGGGCTACACGCTGCGGGACAAGGTGCTGGGGGTTTACGGCTACGGCCGGCTCGGAGGCGCCGTGGCCGGCTACGGCAAGGCCTTCGGCATGGACGTCCTGGTCTGGGGGCGCGACGGCGCGCGCGAGAAGGCCAAGGCCGACGGATACCGGGTCGCGCAGAGCAAGGAGCAGCTCTTCCGCGAAAGCGACGTCCTGACCCTGCAGATGCGGCTGGTGGATGCGACCCGCGGCATCGTCGGGCCCTCCGACCTCGCGCAGATGAAGCCGACCGCCCTGATTGTGAACACGAGCCGCGCGGGCCTGATCGCGCCCGGCGCGCTGGAGGGGGCGCTGAAGGCCGGGCGTCCGGGCATGGCCGCCATCGACGTGTTCGAGACCGAGCCGATGCTGGATACCGCCAATCCCCTCCTGAATATGCCGAACGTCGTCGCCACCCCGCACGTGGGCTACGTCACCCACGAAGAGTTCGAGCATCAGTTCGGCGACATTTTTGATCAGGTGGTCGCCTTCGACGCGGGCGAGCCCATCCATGTCATCAACCCCGAAGCCCTGGGTCAGCTAGCTAGCTAGCCAGGGCGGGCCATCCGCTTTAGAAGCCCAGGCAAAACAACAGTACCGCCTGGAGGCCCAGAGTGAGCAATTCCGTTCCCGACAGCGAAGTCACGCGCAAGCTCGCTCGCTATATCGTCGACGCCCAGCCGGGCGATCTCCCAGCGGCGGTGAAGAAGGAGGGGCTGCGGACCCTGCTCAACTACGTCGGCTGCGCCGTCGGCGGCGCCAAGCACGAGGCCGTCGATATCGCGGTCAAGGCGCTCCTGCCCTTCTCGGGCGTGGCGCACGCCTCGCTGTTCGGCCGGGCCGAGCGGTTCGACATCATGCACGCCGCCTTCATCAACGGCCTGTCGTCCCACGTGCTCGATTTCGACGACACCCATCTGAAGACGGTGATCCACCCAGGCGGCCCTGTCTGCTCGGCCATCATCGCCTATGCCGAACAGTTCAAGGTCTCGGGCGAGGACTTCCTCAACGCCCTGATCCTCGGGGTCGAGGCCGAGTGCCGGATCGGCAACTGCGTCTATCCCGACCATTACGACCGCGGCTGGCACATCACCGGCTCGACCGGCGTGTTCGGCGCGGCCGCCGCCGTCGGCAAGCTGATGAAGCTCGACGAGCAGCAGATGCTCTACGCCCTCGGCGTCGCCGCCTCCCAGCCCGTGGGCCTGCGCGAGATGTTCGGCACCATGACCAAGCCCTTCCACCCCGGCCGCGCGGCCCAGAACGGCCTGTTCGCGGCCTTCCTGGCCCAGGGCGGCTTCACCTCTTCCAACCAGGCGCTGGAAGCCAAGCGCGGCTGGTGCAATGTGCTGTCGACCAAGCAGGACTACAGCGAGATCACCAAGGGCCTCGGCGACACGTTCGAGATCTCGATCAACACCTACAAGCCGTTCGCCTGCGGCATCGTCATCCACCCCGCCATCGACGGCTGCGCCCAGCTCTCGACCAAGCACGACCTCAAGGCCGAGGACGTGGCCAAGGTCGAGCTGAAGGTCCACCCGCTGGTGCTCGAACTCACCGGCAAGAAGACCCCGCAGACGGGCCTCGAGGGCAAATTCTCAGTCTACCACTCCTGCGCAATGGCCATCATCGACCGCGAGGCCGGCGAGCATCAGTATTCCGACGAGAACGTCCGCAGCCCCAAGACCATCGCCCTGCGCGACAAGGTCGAGGCGGTGGTCGACAAGGCCATTCACGAGCACCAGGCCGACGTGACCATCACCACCGTCAAGGGTGAGAAGCTGCACCTCTTTGTCGAGAACGCCATCGGCAGCCTCGGCCGCCCGATGACCAACGCCGACCTGGAGGCAAAGTTCGCAGGCCTGTCGCACGACATCCTGGAGCCGGCGCGGATCAAGCCGTTGATGGATCTGTGCTGGAACGTCGAGGGGCTGAAGGACGTGGCGGTCCTCGCCCAGTCGGGCCGCGCGGCCTAGGCCGCTTCCGAGCTTCCCGGCGAAGGCCGGGACCCAGTTGCATCGCCCATCCCCGAAAGGACCGCGGACCTGGGCCCCGACCTTCGTCGGGGAACTCGGGAATTGTTGGGTTTAGCCGGCGAGCGGCGGAACCTCCTCCGTCCGCGCCGCCGGGTCGTATTCGCCGCAGATCTTTGCGACCGCGATGGTCGCGACGGTGTTGCCGATCATGTTGACGGTTGAGTTGGCGCTCGACATGGCTCGATAGACCCCGAACATCACCGCCAGCCCCTCCAGCGGCAGCATCCCCGTCGCCGCGACCGTGGTCGCCAGGACGATGAAGGAGCCGCCAGCCACGGTGGCCACGCCCT
The DNA here is from genome assembly GCA_947474805.1 of Caulobacterales bacterium. GTDB lineage: Bacteria > Pseudomonadota > Alphaproteobacteria > Caulobacterales > Caulobacteraceae > CANJKM01. The sequence continues at coordinate 4,030 of CANJKM010000084.1, forward strand.
TGGAGGTGAGCAGCATCACCCCGAACAGGGTCGCCATCTGCATCCAGCTCAGATGCACGTGATAGGCGTTGGCCAGAAAGATCACCCCGGTGGTGATGTAGATCGACGCCCCGTCCAGGTTGAAGACATAGCCAGTGGGCAGCACCAACCCGACCGTCCGCTTCGACACCCCATAGCTCGGGAGGCGCTCCAGCAAACGCGGCAGCACGCTGTCCGAGGTCGAGGTCCCCAGGACGATGATGATTTCCTCGCGGATGAACCGTAGGATGTCGAACAGCTTCAGCCGGAACAGCAGGCACACCCCGCCCAGCACGATCAGCACAAAGCCGATCTGGCTGATCCAGTAGGCGACGACCAGCCAGGCCAGAGCGACCAGCATCGAGGTCCCGTTGGAGGCGGCCGCATAGGCCATGGCCCCGAACGCCCCGATGGGTGCGAACCGCATGATGATGTGGATGAACTCGAAGAAGGCGTTGGAGATGGCGGCGATCCCGCCCTCGATCGGCGCCCGCTTGGCCGGCGGCAGGCGCAGCAGGGCCGCGCCGAAGATCAGGCTCAGAACCATCACCTGCAGGGCCTCGCCCTTGGTGAAGGCCCCCAGGAAGTTGTCGGGGAAGATGTTGAGAACGAAGTCGACGAGGTTGACGTGGGTCTTGGCCACCGTCTCGGTGGCCTCCGCCGCGCCTTTGGCGGCGGCGCCGGTGGCCGCCACCGGGCCAACGCCCTTGCCGACGCCCAGCAGGGTGGCGACCACCAGGCCGTAGATCAGGGCGATGGTCGAGACGATCTCGAAATAGACCATGGCGATCAGGCCGACCTTGCCGACCTGTTTGAAGTCGCCCGCCGCCGCCACCCCCGAGACGACGGTCAGGAAGATCAGCGGCACGATGGCCGTCTTGATCAGCTTCAGGAAGATGTCGCCGAAGACCTTCAGCGACAGGCCGAACTCAGGGAAGAGCAGGCCCACGGCGATCCCGGCGGCCATGCCGAACACCACCTGGAAGCCCAGGCCGCGCCAGAGGGCCTTCTTGGGCCTTTCGCCCTCGTCCGCCGTCTTCACGGTCGCTTCAGCCATGTGATCCCCTCGCGGGCCGCTGCGCCTCTTCGTGGACGATGCGGCCGGTTATCGTGCTCTGGACCCTAGCTCAGACCGTGCGCCTTCAACCATGCGACTCCTTGGGCCCAGGCCTTTTTCGATTCCTCGGTGGAGTCGAAATTGGTGATGAAGCCGTGCCTGCCGGGATAGATGACGATCTGGCTCTTGGTGTCGCCGGCCTTGGCCAGAGCCGCCTTCATCTCGTCAAGCTCGGCCGGTTTGATCGACCCTTCCTGGTCGCCGTAGACGCCCAGCAGCCGGCCCTTGTAGTTGGGCGCCAGCTCGATCGGCGCGGGCTTGGCCTCGGTCGCGCCCGTCGACAGGGGGTTTAGCGCCACAGGCGAGGAATAGACCACGCCCGCCACGACCTTCGGGTTCATCGCCATGTAGCGGTAGATCACCCGGCCGCCGTTGTCGTAGCCGAACATGCCCAGCTTCTTGGTGTTCCCGCCCTCCTTGGCGGCGAAGGCGATGGCCGCGTCGATGTCGAGCTGCTGCTCGGCGATGTTCGGGGCGGCGACCAAGGTGTTGACCAGCTGGGGGAAGGGCACGGCGTTGGCGTCGCCCTTGCGGATCCACAGGTCGGGCATGATCACATAGAAGCCCTCGCGGGCGAGGCGGCGGACCATGTCGCGGTGGGGCGGGAAGTTGACCCCCTTGATCATCGGCAGGCAGACGATCACCGGCAGGTTTCTCTTGCCGACCGGGTAGGCGCGGTAACCGCCGATTATCTGGTCGAAGCCTTGGAACTTGACGTCGCCGACCACCAGCCCGCTGTCGTCGATGGGCTTGGGCCCCGAGGCCGCGGCGGCCCCGGCTTGAGCCTCGGTGGCGGCCATTGCCTTGCGCGAGAGGAGGGCGGCGCCCGCGACCGCGAGGCCGCCCGCCGTCAAGGCGCGGCGGGTGACGGTCTTGGTCTCTACTTGAACGCTCATTTTGACGCTTCCCTCCCGAGGAAATTCTCGCGGCGAGTTAGGCGGAGACGGGCGGCGGCGTCAAACGCGCAAAGGTTTCAAGGGCGAAATCCGGCCGGCCGCTTCAGGGTTAGCGAAGGCTGAACGCCTGGCACGGGGTTTGGAGCGCAGGTCCTGTCAGTCCTCTTCTGGGACAGGGAGTTTCGCCATGCTGTTCAAGCCGCGCCGGGAAAAGCTGCTCGCCAAACGCCAACGTCTCGAGGACGAGATCGTCGGCTATGTGCTGGCCCGCAAGCCGCCGCCGGAGAAGCTGGTGGTCGAGGCCTCCCGCCTGAAGATGGAAATGGAAGTGCGCGGCTCCCGCTAGACGGGGCCGCCATCACGGGGGCGACAGCCATGACCAAGACCCGACCATCCATCGCGCGCCGTTTCGCCACCCTGCTCTGGGTGATCGGGATGGGCACCGCCTATTCGCTCTATCTGCGCGACATCTTCAGCTAGGACCGCTTCAGTGGGACAGACGACCGACACCGGGCAGGGATATCCCGCTACCGACAACGCCGGCGGCTCCGGCGGCGGCCTGGGCGGCGGTGGCGGATCTGGAGGGGGCTCGGGCGGTGGTTCGGGCGGCGGCTCCGGCGGAGGCGGCTCGACCACGGTCACCGGCACGGGTTCGGGATCCGGAAGCGGCTCCCAGACTGGCACGGGAACGGGCACGGGAACCGGCAGCGGCTCGGGAACCGGCACGCCCGGCGGCTCCGGCACGGCCAGCGGGACGGGCACGGCGGGCGGTTCCGGCACAGCGGGGGGCTCCGGCCTCGCCGGCGGGACCGGCACGGCTGGCGGCTCGGGGACCAACGGCGGTACGGGCCTGCCCGGTACGAACGGCGGCGCGGGGACCACCGGGACCGGCCAGCCTGGAACCAACGGCACGGGCACGGCCGGCACGAACGGCACGGGCACGAACGGCACAGGCACGGCCGGCGCGGCGGGCCAGAACGCCAGCACAGATCCGGCGGGCCTGTCCAAGGCCTATGCGCTGATGATGGCTCGCGATCCGACCGCGGCTGACCAGCTCAATCTCGACGGGCTCAACGCCAAGGTCGCGGACGGCACGATGTCGAAATCGGCGGCCCTGACCCAGATCGCCAACCTCGCGGACGGCACGGTCGCCCTGGCGGAGACCAGTTATCAGTTCTTCACCGGGCGCACTCCGACCCAGGCGGGTCTGTCCTATCTGGTCTCCTCGCCCAGCAACCCGACCGATCTGAACGACGGCAATTACGCGGCCTTCAGCCTGGAGAACCGCTATATCAATTTCGCGGTCAACCTCGGCAAGTTCGGGGAGGGGGCCTCAGGCTTCGCGGCCAAGTACGGAGCCAAAAGCCTCAGCGCGACGGTCAAGGACGCCTATACGGTGATCTTCGGCTTGGCGCCCACCGACGCCAAGGTGGCGGCCATGGTGGATCCACGCGCCAGCTATTTCGCCTACTACGGCCAGGACGGCGCCAATGGCGTCGGGACCAAGGCGGCCGCTGTCGGCTGGCTCTTGGCCGAGGCGGTCAAGTCCGACAGCGGGACCTACGCCGTGGCCGTGAACAACTTTCTCTACGACCTGTCGGACGGCGACGCCCGGCACAATGTCGATCTGGTGGGCGTCTATGGCCCCAATGGGAGCGCCCTGCCGCTGAGCTAGGGGGTGGGCTGAGCCCGTCCGGCCAGAATGGCCTCGGCCGCCGCGTGCCGCGAGGCCACGACGTGAGGCGAGAACCAGCCGCCGACCAGCATCAGCACCACGATCACCACCAGACCGGTCCGCTCGGTCGCCGTCACCCGAAGCGGGACGGAGGTTGTCGGTCGCTTGCCGGTGAACAGCGAGAAATAGGCGCGCATGATGGCGACGCCGTTCAGCATGGCCGCGACCGCCAGGGCGGCCGATACCCAAAGTCCCTGCTCGAAACTGCCGCTGATCAAGAGCTCCATCGGCACGAAGCCGATCAGGCCGGGAAAGCCGACGACGCCCAGGCCCGCGACCAGGAAACAGACCGCCTTGCTGGGCACCTGTTCGTAGAAGCCGTGATGCTCTCGCAGGGACAGGGGGCCGAAGCGCGCCTCCAGCGCCCGCAGCGAAAAGGCGAGGCCCGAGAGCGACAGGGCCGCCGAGATCCATAGGCAGAGGGCGGCGGCCACCCCGGCCGGGGTGTGCAGCAGCACCGCGAACATGACGAGCGAGGTCTGGCTGAGGCATAGGTAGGCGAAGAACCGTCGCGCCTGCCGCTGGGTCGCCGCCATGCCGCCTGCATAGACGGCGGTGAACAGGGAGGCGAAGGCGGCGGCGGTCAGGAGCTCGTCGGGCGCGATGGGCAGCACGAGGCGGAGGGCGGCGACGATCTGCAGCAGCGGCAGCACCGCCAGGAGCGCCCCGCCGAAGCCGGCGTTGCCGAACAGGGTCGGCATCCAGCCGTGCAGCGGAAACACCCCGCCGTAGAGGACGACGCCGGCCAGCAGCAGTCCCACGGCCCACGTCGGTGCATCCGGCTGCTGCAGCAGGCTCCAGCCGACCACCATCATCGCCAGGATAGGGACGATATAGGCCAGATAGGCCTGGGGCGGCCGCGCCCGGCTGGTCATGTCCCAGGCCGGCATCAGGGCCGCGACGGACAACAGCAGGATCAGCACCCCGCCCTCTGTGGTGCTCAGGGCGGCCAGGCCGATGAAGGCCGAGGCCAGAACACGCAAACAGGCGGACTTGGTCACGCGCGACTTGGAGGAGCCAAGGGCCGCCAGAACGTGCAGCAGCAGCAGCACCGGGGCCATGGGGGCGGTGGCATGATCCAGGGCGAAGTCCTGGAATGGGGGCGCGCGGGTGTGTTCGGCGGCGATGAAATGGTCGACCGCGGCCCCCGTGGCGAAGAGCAGACTGATCGTAAGCGCTCCGAGGCACCAGCGCAGGGCGTGCACGGGCGAGCGGACCGCCAGAACGGCGAGGGCGCCGGCCAGGGGGAAGATCAGCGCCAGCTCAAGCCAGGGCAGGAGGATGAAGGTCATTCCGGCCTCCGGGGCTTGGGCGCCCAGGCTGAGATGGAACGGTCGCCCAGCCGGGCCGCGATCCCGCGGTCGAGGGCGTCCAGTCCGTGGAACAGCCAGAGGAATGGCCGGACGGCGAGCTTCTCCAGCAGGCTGTCGAGATAGCCGCGCTCCAGCGAGAAGCGGTAGAGCCGGGCCTGCCAGCGAGGGGAGAGTTTGTGCTCCCAACCCGGTTTCTCATCCTCGGGGCGCGCGCCGATGGCGTTCTCGAGCTGGTGGTGGTCGTGCAGCAGGCTCGGCGCGCGGACGAACTGCAGGGTGCGCAGGCAGGCGTGGCCGAGGAGGTGGACCAGGGCCAGATAGTCGAGCCCGAGCCCGATCTCGGCGAAGATGATCCCGACCTGAGCCAGGGAGGCGAAGGCCAGGGCCGATTTGATGTCGGTCTGCACCCGCCCGGCAAGGAAGGCGAAGACGGCGGTGACGAGACCCAGCGCCACGACCACGGCCGACAGCCAGACCGAGCTGGCCAGAAGCGGGTTGATTCTCAGCAGCAGGAAGGCCCCCAGGTGCACCGACAGGGCGCCGTAGAAGACCGCGCTCGACGGCGTCGGCCCCTCCATCGCCCGCGGCAGCCAGCCGGAGAAGGGGATCAGGGCGGACTTTCCCGCCGCCGCGATGACGAACAGCGCGCCCAGGAGAACGAAGTGCGGGGCCATTGGGACCTCGCCCACGTGCGGCCAGGCCCCGGCCCCGACCAGATGGTCGAAATCGCCGCCGCCGCTCAGCTCGTGCATCAGGACGGCGGCCAGCATCAGGGCGGCGTCGCAGACCCGATAGACGATCCAGACCCGCAGGCCGTTCCTCGGCGGCGCCGGGCGTTCCTGGAAGAAGGCGATCAGTAGGACCGAGGAGAGGCCCACCATCTCCCAGCCCGCGAACAGGGTCTCCACCGTGTCCGACAGGGCCGCCACCACCATCCCCAGAAGGAAGATGGCGAACAGCACGAAGAAGCGATTGTAGCCGCGCTCGCGGTGCAGATAGCGGGTCGAGAAGGCGCCGATGATGTTGCAGAGCACCAGGGCCAGAATGACGTAGGAGAGGGACAGCAGGTCGAGGATGAATTGGAACCTGAGGTGGAAGTTCGGGGCTACCACCCAGTCGCCGAGAACGATCGGGTAATGGTCGCGGCCCGTGCCGATCATCACCCCCGCCGCGGTGATCGCGGCCAGCAGGCTGACGGCGATGGCGGCCTTGAGGATTCGGCCGACGCTCTCCTCGCTCGGCCGGCGGTCCAGCATGAAGGCGAGGAAGAAGCTGGCCAGAAGTCCCGCCGGGGCCGCGATGATCGCAAGCCCCAGGAGGGTGAGGAGGGTCGCGCTGTCGATCATGGTCAGCCCCTAGTTCAGGCCGGCCGACGGAGAAATCTCCGCGAACTGCAGGTGGTCGCGCCAGCCCGTGTACCATTCGCGCGACGAGGCGGCGACGGGCAGGGTCGCGTTGCTATCGTAAGGCTCGAACTCCCCGTCGTGATAGACCGACAGGGCGCCGGTGTCGGGGTTCTGGGCCACGAGCTGGACCCAGCGGTTGGCGACCATGGTTCGGATCGCCGGGTTGCGCTCCATGATGCTGAACAAGGCGTCCGGCATCGTCTCGATGACGAACAGCAGCCGCATCGGCTCGTGTATCTCGACCATCTGCCAGGGCAGCCCGGTGCGCAGGTCGCTCTGGGCCCCGTCCATCACGCCCAGCAGTCCGGTGATGTTGTGCGGCAGTTTCGAGCCCGAGCCCCAGCCCGGGGAGTCGACGTAGCAGAAGTAGTATTCGAGGTTGATGCCCGAGCAGACCGGCACCACGGCCCCGAGGATGCGCGCCAGGATGGTGTGCTCAAGATCATCCCCCGTCGGGTCGTAGGAGACCAGGAAGGGCCGCCGGTCTAGGAACAGGCCGCGCGTGCGCGCGCGCCGGCCGACGATGCAGATGGCGTTGGTGGCGTGTCCCCACTCGGGCCGCACCTGCGACAGGTCCTGGGCCCGGCCCTCCATATGGCGCTTGGCCTGAATGGGGGAGATGCCCAGCGGCGCCGAGCCGAACCGGCGCGCCCGCTCATGAGCGTTGCGGACGGTGGCTTCGCGCAGGGCGTTGAGCGCCAGTTCGAGTTCGGCCCGATGGCTCGGCGGCACGCGGTCCATGTCGGAGAAGGTCAGGTCGTCGTTGGCGGTGTTGTGCATGCCGCCGATGAAGATGGTGTCGCGCGGGATCGATAGGCCGCGCGGCTCGAGCGCCGAGCGGACACGCGGATCATTTAGCATCTGGGCGATGGCCCGGCCGTTGGCTCCGCCCGGTCCGCCGCCGCAGGCGCCGCAGTCGTGCGCGGAC
>CANJKM010000085.1 GCA_947474805.1 Caulobacterales bacterium
GAGCCCACGTCGCGATCCTAACGAGTCTCGACGGCGGGGGTGTTGAATCCGCTCGCCGTCGCCGGGCTGACCGCCGGCTGGTTGGTCGAGCTCAGCGGGCCTGAATAGAGGGCCACGGCGCCGAACAGAGCGCCGACGACCAAGATCATCGAGATGCCGAGAATCCACAGGATGCGGCGACCGGGATAAGCGCCCCGCGCGCGCGGGGCCGAAACATCCTCGCCATCACCCATCCGGTTCTCGGAGGCATTCTGGTTCGCCATCGGATCGTCTCCTTATCGCGCGGAGGGCGTCGCCTCCGCAGGGCCGAATAGCCATGCCACGCTCTGGATCGGCCGGTCGGCGCCAGGAAGGCTGGCCGACAGCTGCCCGAGCAGGGCGAGCGAGAGGGCTATGGCGGCGACGAAACTGAAGGCCGCCAGACGAGAGGCGCCGGGTCGTGGCGTCGATCGTTCCCGCAGGTCCCGCTCCATCGCCCGCCCTCCCCTGGCTGGTCCTTGGCGTAACGTGCCTGAGTCGCCTCCCGTTCCGAATTCCCGTCCAAAAGGCGCGTTGAGGCGCGTTGACGATCTTCGGCGAATATTTCCGCTTATTCGGGAACCAAGCCTTTCCGATCGGGTTCTCGGATTGCGGAGGCGGCGACGCCCCCCGACTTGAGGCCGGCTTCGGCCGGCCTGCCGCCTCCGCACCCTATTTGATCCCCCCGAGACGCAAACTGGCGGACCCAACGGTCCGCCATTCTTTTTGGCCGCGGCTCTGGAACGCCGGATCGAGCCTCCAGCGGAACCCTCATTGGCCTTGGCCCGTTGTTGCGGCGAAGCTTCAGACAGTCATCAGGAGATGCGCCATGTGGACGCCTCGTTTCATGCGTCGCGACCGGGCGGTGACCGACCCCGCGACCGGCCTCGCCTATGTCCAGCACCCGGCCGCCGATCGCACCCGCGCCCACCGTGAGGGCCGCGCCGACCAGCGCCTCTCGGACACGCCAAAGATCGAGCGCAAGAAGCATCATCACGCCGGCCTCGGCGTCCTGGGCTTCCTCATTATCGCCCTGGCCGTGGCCGGGGGCGGCTATCTCACCCTCGCCGCGCGCGAAGGCTCCTTCGCCGCCGGCGGCGCGGTGGTCGACCGCCAGCTGACCGCCATGACCTCGCCGGCGCGAGACGCCGCCTCCCAGACCCTCGACCGGACCGGATTCGCCGTCCAGCAGGCCGGCCAGACGGTCGAGGCGCAGGGCAAGAAGCTGCGCGAGAAGGCCAACTAGCCTCACCAGCTTGACCTTGGCGGGAGGGCGCCGCACAGCGCCCTCCCATGAAGGTTCTTCTTGTCGGATCGGGCGGCCGCGAGCACGCCCTGGCCTGGAAACTGGCCCAGTCGCCGCTCTTGACCCGTATGGTCGCCGCCCCGGGCAATCCCGGCATCGAGGCGATCTGCGAGATCCGCCCGATCTCCCCCACCGACGTCGCGGGCCTCGTGGTCCTGGCGCGTGAGATCGGGGCCGACCTCGTGGTGGTTGGACCCGAGGTTTCGCTGGAGGCCGGTCTGGCCGACGCCCTGGCGCAGGCCGGCGTCCCCTGTTTCGGCCACTCCAGGGCCGCGGCCCGGATCGAGACCTCCAAGGCCTTTTCCAAGGACTTCGCCGCGCGTCACCACCTGCCGACGGCCCGGCACGGAACGTTCGAGGCCGCCGAACCGGCCCGCGCCTTCCTGCAGGGCTTCACCCCGCCCTATGTGATCAAGGCCGACGGCCTGGCGGCGGGCAAGGGCGTGGTCATCGCGGCGACCCTGGAGGAGGCCCGCGCGGCCGTCGACGACATGCTGGGCGGCCGTTTCGGCCAAGCCGGCGCCCGCGTGGTCATCGAGGAATTCATGGCCGGCGAAGAGGTCTCCCTCTTCGCCCTTTGCGACGGCGAGACCACTCTGCTGTTCGGCGAGGCCCAGGACCACAAGCGCGCCTATGACGGCGACAAGGGTCCCAATACCGGCGGCATGGGCACCTACTCCCCCGCCCCGGTCGCGACCCCGCAGGTTGTCGCCCGCGCCGAGGCGGAGATGATCCGCCCCACCGCCCTGGGCATGGCGGCCGAGGGCGCGCCGCTGCGGGGCGTGCTCTACGCCGGGCTGATGATCGAGAACGGCGCCCCGCGCCTGGTGGAATACAACGCCCGCTTCGGCGACCCCGAATGCCAGGTCCTGATGCTGCGGCTGCGGAGCGACCTTCTCCCCTATCTGCTCGCCGCCGCGACCGGCGGTCTGAAGGCCATGCCGCCGCTGGCGTGGCGCGAGGAGGCGGCGATCTGCGTGGTCCTGGCCGCGCCCGGCTATCCCGACGCGCCCGAGAAAGGCTCGGTCATCCGCGGGACCGAGGCGGACCTGGGCGAAGGGGTGGCCCTGTTCCATGCCGGAACCGCCCGCCGCGAGGACGGCGCCCTGATCGCGACCGGCGGCCGGGTGCTGAACGTCTGCGCCCTGGGCAAGGACCTCTCCCAGGCGCGGGCGCGGGCCTACGCCGCCGTGGCGAAGATCGACTGGCCCGAGGGCTTCCACCGCACCGACATCGGCTGGCGCGCGCTCTGAACCTTGCGGCTGACGGCTGTATCCGCCCATAACTAGCCAATGCCCCCCTTCAGCCCCGAAGAAATCGCCGCCCTGCGCGTCAGCCTGGTGGTGGGCGCGCGGGCCATCGTCTTCGCCCTGCCGCTGGCGATCCTGGCCGCCTACGCCCTGGCGCGGGGCCGGTTCTGGGGACGCGCCCTGCTCGACGCCCTGGTCCACGCGCCCCTGGTCCTGCCGCCTGTGGTGGTCGGTTATGGCCTGCTGCTGATCTTCGGGATCCAGGGGCCGGTCGGGGCCTGGCTCGACCGGAGCTTCGGCCTTCGTCTCGCCTTCACCTCGGCGGGAGCGTCGCTGGCGGCGGGGGTCTGCGCCTTCCCGCTGATGGTGCGGGCGGTCCGCCTGTCCCTGGAAGCCGTGGACGAAGGCCTGGACGTCGCGGCCAGCTCTCTGGGCGCCGGCCCCTTCGACCGCGCCTTCAGCGTCATCCTGCCCCTGGCCGCGCCGGGAATCCTCTCCGCCGCCGTAGTCGGTTTCGCCGCCTGCCTGGGCGAGTTCGGCGCCGTCATCACCTTCGCCGCCAATGTGCCGGGCGTGACCCAGACCCTGCCGCTAGCCGTCTATTCGGCCCTGCAGGCGCCCGGCGGCGAGGCCATGGCGGCCCGGTTGGCGGGCGTTTCGCTGATCCTGGCGCTCGGTGGCCTTTTCTCCGCCGATTATCTGGCCCGCGCCGCTCGCCGCTGGGTCGGCCGATGAGCGCCCTCTCGGTCAGAATTCAGAAGCGCCTGTCGGCGGACTTCGCGCTCGATCTCGCCTTCGAGACGGCGCCGGCAGGCGTCACCGCCCTATTCGGGGTCTCAGGGGCCGGCAAGAGCGCCACCCTGGCCTGTATCGCCGGCGCCCTCGCGCCCGACGCCGGCCGCATCGCGCTGGGCGAGGAGCCGCTGTTCGATTCATCGAAGGGGCTCGACCTGAAGATGGAGCGGCGCGGGATCGGCTGGGTCTTCCAGGACGCCCGCCTCTTCCCCCATCTCAGCGTTGAGCAAAACCTCCACTATGGCCTCAAGCGCGCGCGCGGCCGCCGGGGCGTGGCGTTTGAGGAGGTGGTCGAGGTGCTAGGCATTAGGCCTCTCCTGGCCCGCCCCCCGCGCGACCTTTCGGGCGGCGAGCGCCAGCGCGTCGCCATCGGACGGGCCCTGCTCAGCCAGCCGCGCCTGCTGCTGATGGACGAGCCCCTGGCGGCCCTCGATGCTCCCCGCAAGGCGGAGATCCTGCCCTTCCTGGAAAAGGCGGTCGCCGCCTTCAACGTCCCGACCCTCTACGTCAGTCACGCCCTGGCCGAGGTCGCACGCCTCGCCGACCGGCTGGTGGTGCTGGAGGCGGGCCGCGTCGTCGCCTCCGGGCCCCTGGCGGAGGTGGTGGCCAAGGCCAGCCAGCCCCTGTTCGCCGGCCGCGCCGACGCCGTCTCCGTCATCGAGGCGGTCGTGGACCGCCACGACGCCGCGCGCGGCCTGACCCGGCTCAAGGCCGGGTCGATCTCGCTGCTGGCGCCGCGGATGGACAAGCCGCTGTATGAGAAGGTTCGCGCGCTTGTCCTGGCCCGCGACGTCATGGTCGCCACGGTCGAGCCGAAGGGCCTGTCGGCGCGGAACCAGCTTCGCGCCACGGTCGCCTCCATCTCCCACTCCGCCGACCCCGCCGACCCGGTCGAGGTGAAGCTGATCCTGGAGGGCGGCGCGGCCCTGACCGCCAGCCTGACCCGCGACGCCGCCTTAGAGCTCGGCCTGAGGCCCAGCCTGCCCGTCTGGGCGGTCATCAAGTCGGTGGCGGTCGAGGGCGGCGTGCTGAGCGCGCTCGACGGTTAGGCCCGGCGGATCTCCACCGCGTCCCCCGGCCCCGCAAGGGCCAGCAGCAGCTCCATGTCCGGCCGGCTCACCGCCACGCAGCCCTCCGTCTTGCGGCGGTCGGGCTGCATCAGATGGAGGAAGATGGCCGAACCCATGCCGGCAACCACCGGATCGTCGTTGTGTCCCAGGACCAGCACCAGGTCATAGACGTCGTCGGCCCGCCACATCCGCTCGTGGCTGGCCGCATAGGGCAGCTTCACAGGACCGTTGTAGGCGGGGTCGTCCGTCGCGTCGCACCAGCCGTCGTCGGGCGCGATCGCTTGCGTCGGCAGGCTGGTTATCGGCGCGGACCCCTTGTCGGGGCGGTAGAGCAACCGCCGGATCGGCCAGGTCCCTAGCGGGCTGGCCCCATCGCCCTCGCGCTTGTCGGCGGCGGCTTTGACCCCACCCTTGCCCAGCACGCAAGCGGTCTCCGCCCCGTCCATCACGAAGCGCCCGTCGGAATAGGCGATGAAGTTCATTGCTTAAAACGGGCCCGCAAAGCTTGGCGTCGAGGGTCGGAGCGGTGCATGGTCCCCAACATGGCGCAACAGAAAACCGTTCTCATCGTCGACGACGACGATGATCTCCGCACGGCCCTGGCCGAACAGATTGGGCTGGAGGCGGACCTTTCCGCCATCGAAGCCGCCACCGGCCTTGGCGGGCTTCAGTCCGCCAACGACGCCAAGCCGGACCTTGTCATCCTCGACATCGACCTGCCCGACATCAATGGGCGCGAGGTCTGCAGGCGGATGCGCGAGGCCGGGATCAAGGCGCCGGTGATCATGCTGACCGGGGCGACAGGCGACGCCGACACGATCGCGGGCCTCGAAGCCGGCGCGAACGACTATGTCGCCAAGCCCTTCCGCTTCGCCGTGCTCCTGGCCCGAATCCGCGCCCAGCTGCGGACCCACGAACAGTCCGAGGACGCCGTCTTCCGCATCGGCCCTTACGCATTCAAGCCGGCCGGCAAGCTGCTGCTCGACGAGCGCAACCGCCGCATCCGCCTGACCGACAAGGAGACCTCGATCCTGAAATACCTCTACCGCGCCGGGGAGAAGCCCGTGTCTCGCGAGGAGCTGCTGGCGGAGGTCTGGGGCTATAACGCCGGGGTCACCACCCACACGCTCGAGACCCACATCTATCGGCTGCGGCAGAAGATCGAGCCCGACCCGGCAGCGGCGCGGCTCCTGCTCACCGAGGCGGGCGGCTACCGACTTCAACCCTAGGGATGCGCGATGGGGTCTAGGCGGCCTCGTTGTCGTCCTCGACCAGCGAACGCACCAGGTCGAGGATCTTGCGGCGCACCCGCGCGCGCTTCAGCCGGGGCAACAGCGCGGCCAGCTCCATGCCCTCGGGGGTCATGACCAACTCGTGCACGAAGGCGGAGCTATCGGCCTCGCCCACCCCGGAAGCGGCGGCGCCGCCGAACCCTTCGAAGAAGTAGGCCACCGGGGCCGACAGGGCCGTTCCGATGGCGTGGAGCTTGGAGGCCGACACACGGTTGGCCCCGCGCTCGTACTTCTGAACCTGCTGGAAGGTCAGGCCAAGCTGCTCGGCGAGCCGCTCCTGGCTGACTCCGAGGAGCTTGCGGCGCATCCGAATCCGCGCGCCGACATAGAGATCGACGGGGTCGGGGGAACGTTCTGTATTAACAATCTGCATCCCCATCAAATCGCCTTCCCGACAGGGTTAAAGTCAAGCTTGGCCCATGCGGCAAATGCGCATCGGCGCGTCTTACATCTGATGCGTTGAGCGCATCCTGGCTCTAGGACGCCGCGAACAGGCCAACGCCACAATAGTCAGCGCAAAAAAGGGCCCGTCACCCCAGGTTGAATAGGGGGTCGGGGATGCGGCCTCCGGCAGGAGGGCGTCGATCACGCCCGACCGCCCCGGGCCCATCCGTCGCAAGGGCCGCCCATAGGCGTCGATCAGGCCCGAAACCCCGGTCGGCGTCGCCCGCACCAGCGGCAAGCCCGCCTCGATGGCGCGGTAGCTCGCCAGGTTGAAATGCTGCCAGGGTCCGGAGGTCCGCCCGAACCAGGCGTCGTTTGAGACATTGACGATCCAGGCCGGCCGCTGGCCCCCGTCGTCCGCGAGCCCCGGATAGAGGCTCTCATAGCAGATCAGAGGTTGTAGCCGCGGCAGGCCCATGGGCGAGATCGGCATGGGCTGGGGCCCGGGCGTGAAACTCTCGCCGACCGAGACCAACTTCTTCAATCCGATGCGGGAGAAGAGACCCTCAAGCGGCAGATACTCTCCAAACGGCACGAGCCGCTGCTTGTCGTAGGCGCCGGTGACGTCGAGCCCGTTCGCGGTGCGACGCAGGGCGATCAGGCTGTTGTAGTAGCGGAGGCGCTCGTCCGGCCCCTCGGTGCGATAGGCCCCCATGAGCAGGGTCTGGCCCGGCCGGAGCGTCTTCTCCAGGGCCGGGCGCACCCACCACTCGGGCGAGATGAGCTCCCCCGCCGGCGCCGGCAGGGCTGCCTCTGGCCAGATCACCACGTCGGGACGGCGCGCGGCGGGCGCGCTGGTCAGGGTCAGGTAGCGCTGAACGATGGCCCCGAATTCGGCCGGACTCCATTTCACAGCCTGGGGGATGTCGGGCTGGACCACCCGGACCATGAGTCCGGTCGCGCCCGTCTCCGCGTTCGCGAGCCGCCAGGCGCCGCCGCCCCAGGCCAGCGTCAGGGCGACGGCGGCGCAGAGAAGGGGCCTCGGCCGCCAGCCAAGGCCAGGGGTCGCCGCGATCCCCAGGGTGATCAGACTGAGGCCGTAAGCGCCCACCAGGGCCGCCGTTTGACTGGGCGCCGAGCCCGCCGCCCAGGCCTCGCCCGGCAGGTCCCAGGGAAAGCCGGTCAGGACATGGCCGCGCAGCCATTCGAATGCGCCGAAGACAGCGGCGAAGGCCAGCACCCGGCGCGCGTCGGGAGGCGCTATCCTGCGATAGACCACAGCCGCCGCGCCCCAGAACAGCGCCAGGCCGCCCGGCAGCAGCATCACGGCGAAGGGCGCTTGCCAGGCGTGGGCGGCGGCGTCGACCATGAAGGCCTCGCCCACCCACCAGGTCCCGACCAGGAAATAGGCGAAGCCGGCGGCCCAGCCGCGCGCGAAGGCCGCGCGCCAGCCTGCTCCGCCGTCCAGAAGATGGAGCAGAAGCCCAAAACCCAACAGGCCCGGCAGGAAACCGAAGGGCGGGTGGGCCAGACCCGCGGCGGCCCCGGCGAGGAGGGCCAGACCAAATGCGGACCAGCGCGATTGGGCCAGACGCCCGAGCCTAGCCTTCACCCGGCTCGCCCTCGGGCCTGGCGGTGGAACGGATACGCAGACGGCGGATTCGGCGCGGGTCGGCGTCGATCACCTCGAACTCAAAGCCGGCCGGGTGGACGATCACCTCGCCCCTTTGCGGCACCCGGCCCGCCAGGGTGGCGACGAGGCCGGCGACGGTGTCGATCTCCTCCTCGCTCTCGGGCGGCGCCAGCGGCTGGCCGAGCAGAGCCTCCAGCTCCTCCAGCGGCGCGCGGGCGTCGGTCTCCAGCACACCGCCCGGCAGGGCGATGATGTCGGGCTCGCTCTGTTCGTCGTGCTCGTCGTCGATCTCCCCGACCACGGCCTCGACCAGGTCCTCCAGCGTCACGAGGCCATCGGCCCCGCCGAACTCGTCGATGACCATGGCCATGTGGATCCGCGCGACCCGCATCTTCAGGAGGAGGTCCGCCGCCCGCATCGAGGCGGGGACATAGAGCAGCTCCCGCTTGACCCGGTGCAGGACCATTTCCTTCCAAGGAGGGGTCGGCGGCGTCTCGGGCGCGTCCGCCGACGGCGCGAGCATCGAGATCAGATCTTTCAGGTGCACCACGCCCACCGGGTCGTCGAGCGTGTCGCGATAGACCGGCATACGCGAATGCTCGACCTCGACGAAGGCGCGCATCACCTCGCAGAAGGGAGTGGAGATCTCCAGTGCCGCGATGTCGGCGCGCGGGGTCATCACATCGCCGACCCGCAGGGTCTGGAAGACGGTGGCCTGGTCGACGATATCGATCTCGGCCTCCGACGCGACCGGCGCGGGCGTGTCTTCGGGCTTCACCGGCGGCGGCGACTCCGCCGCGCCGAGCCAGCGCTTTAGCAGGCCCACCATGCCGGCGCGGCTTGGGCGTCGGGGCGCGGGAGGGGGCGGGACTATGGCGGGGGCTGTCGGACCCTCAGGAGGCGGCATCTTGCTCACGGGCCGCGAAATGCGGCGCATAGGGGTCCTCGATGTCGAGACCGGCGAGCACTTCCCGCTCCTCGGCCTCCATCGCCTCGGCCTCGGCCTCGGTTTCGTGATCGTATCCTACAAGATGCAGGACCCCGTGCACCACCAAATGCACGAGATGATTTTCGAGCGGCTTGCCCTGCCCGGTCGCCTCTTTGGCGCAGACGCCGTAGGCGAGCGCGATGTCGCCGAGCGACCTGGGGCCGGGACCGGGAAAATCGGCCGCCGGAAAGGAGAGGACGTTGGTGGGCTTGTCCTTGTCGCGGAACTGGCCGTTCAGCGCCTGCATTTCCGCGTCGCCGGTCAAGAGAAGGTTGATCGCGCCGGCCTTGCCGACATGGGCCAAGGCGGCCCTGACGGCGATTTCGCACAGTGTTTCGGCGTCGGGCAGGGCCGCCGTCCAGGCGTCGTCCTCGACCTCGACCTCGAGAACGACCGCTTCGCTCACGGCTTCAGCCTTCGTACGACGTCGGCGTCATAGGCTTTGACGATCCGCTCGACCAAGGGGTGGCGGACCACGTCCGAAGCCTCGAAACGGGCGACCGCGACCCCCTTCACCCCTTCCAGGATCCCGACGGCGTGGGCGAGGCCCGAGTCCCCCGGATTGGGCAGGTCGACCTGGCTGGGATCGCCGGTGACGACCATGCGCGCGCCCTCCCCGAGCCGCGTCAGCACCATCTTCATCTGCAGCCGGCTGGCGTTCTGGGCCTCGTCGACGATGACGAAGGCGTGGCTGAGCGTGCGGCCGCGCATGAAGGCGATCGGCGCCACCTCGATCTCGCCCCGCTCGCGGCGCTTGCGCAGGGCCTCGACGCCCAGGAGGTCGGACAGGGCCTCCCAGATCGGGGCCATATAGGGGTCGACCTTCTCGGTCAGGTCGCCGGGCAGGAAACCGAGCCGCTCGCCCGCCTCGACCGCCGGTCGGGTGATGACCAGCCTATCGACCTCACCCTTGAGCAGAAGGGCGGCGCCATAGGCGACCGCCAGATAGGTCTTGCCGGTGCCGGCCGGGCCGACCCCGAACACCAGCTCATGCCTGGCCAGGGCGTCGAAGTAGCGGGCTTGCGCCTCGGTTTTGGCGGCGACGGCGCCGCGCCGGCCGCCCATCGACAGGCCGGGCCCGGCCGAGGGGCCGGCCACGCCCGCCCGGGCCGAACCGATCGCCGCCCGCACATCGCTCTCGTCCACGCCGGCGCCGGACTCGATCCGGGCTTCGAGCGCCTTGATCGCCTTCTTCACCCCCGTCAGGCCGCGCGCGGGCCCCGACAGGTTGAAGCCGCCGCCGGGTGTTTCGATCAGCACCTGGAAGGCGTCCTCCATCAGGGCGGCGTAACGGCTCTGCGGCCCGGCCAGCGCCCGCTGGGCCGCGTCCGACAGGGGCAGGAACTCCTGGGCTTCGCGGCTCAAGCGGCTCTCGCTCCCGATTGAACGATCGCGCCTTGCAGGCTGTTGGGCGCGGCGGCCTCGATGCGGACCGGAACGATCCGGCCGATCAGGCTCTGCGCGCCCTCGGCGAAGACGGCTTGCAGATAGGGGCTCTTGCCGATGATCTGGCCCTTGTGACGGCCGGGCTTCTCGAACAGCACATTGACGGTCTTGCCAACCGTGGCCGCGTCGAAGCCGTGGCGTTGCTCGTCCAGCAGGGCCTGAAGCCGCGCAAGCCGCTCCGACTTAACCTCCTCGGCCACCTGGCCCTGCATGGCCGAAGCCGGAGTGCCGGGGCGGCGGGAATATTTGAACGAGAAGGCCGAGGCGTGGCCGACCGCTTTCACGAGATCGAGCGTGGCCTGGAAATCGACCTCGGTCTCGCCGGGGAAGCCGACGATGAAGTCGCCCGACAGCGCCAGGTCCGGCCGCGCGGCGCGGATGCGCTCGACGAGCTTCAGATAGCTCTCGGCCGTGTGGTCGCGGTTCATCGCCTTGAGGATCTTGTTCGAGCCCGCCTGCACCGGCAGGTGTAGATAGGGCATCAACGCCTCGACCTCGGCATGGGCGGCGATCAGGTCCTCGCCCATGTCGCGCGGGTGGCTGGTGGTGTAGCGGATCCGGTCCAGCCCCTCGACCTTGGCCAGGTCGCGGATCAGGCTCGCGAGCGTCGCCGCGCCGGCCGCATAGGCGTTGACGTTCTGGCCCAGGAGGGTGATCTCGCGCACGCCCTGGGCGGCCAGCTGGCGCGCTTCGGTCAAGATGGCTTCCGGCGGCCGGCTGTATTCGGCGCCCCGCGTATAGGGCACGACGCAGAAGCTGCAGAACTTGTCGCAGCCCTCCTGGACGGTCAGGAAGGCCGAGACCCCCTTGGCTTCCCGCGCTTCGGTCAGCGCGTCGAACTTGGCCTCGGGGGCGAAGTCGGCGGCCAGCACCTCGCCCGACGCGCGGTGGGCGCGGGCGATCAGTTCGGGCAGCTGGTGATAGGACTGCGGCCCGACCACGAGATCGACCGTCGGCGCGCGAGCCATGATCTCGGCCCCCTCCGCCTGGGCGACGCAGCCGGCGACGGCGATCATCGACCCCGGAGCCTTGCTCGCCTTCAGCCGCCCGAGATCGGAATAGAGCTTCTCGGACGCCTTCTCGCGGATGTGACAGGTGTTGACGATCACCAGGTCGGCGCCCTCGGCCGTGTCGGTCAGCCCATAGCCCAGCGGGCGCAGGACATCGGCCATGCGCTCGCTGTCATAGACGTTCATCTGACAGCC
>CANJKM010000086.1 GCA_947474805.1 Caulobacterales bacterium
AGTTGGCCGAGCGGACGATCAAGATGGGCGGTTCGGAAGATCAGCAGATCACCACCCTGTTCCGTCTGGCCGTGCGCCGCTCGCCCCGCCCGACCGAGCTGGCGGGACTGAAGACCTTCCGCGCCCAACGGCTGGCCGAATACACCAGCCACCCGGACAAGGTGGACAAGATGCTGAAGACCGGTGTGGCCGAGGCCGATCCGACGCTGAGTCAGCCCGAGGTGGCGGCGATGTCGATGGTCGCCGCGGCCGTGCTGAATTCCCCTGACGCCTATTCTCTGCGCTAGCCGGAGGGACACCCATGAAGCGTGACGAAACCACCCCCTCCAACCGGGCCGGCGAGATCGGGCGCCGCTCCATCCTGGGCGCCGGCGTCGGGCTCGGAGCCTTTGCGGCGGCCGAGATGATGGGCATGACCAAGGCGCTGGGCGGCGGCGCGCCAGCGGCGCTCGGCGGCGGCCGTCCCGACAAGGGTTTGCTCGGCACCGGCCAGATTCCGGCGCGGGCCAAACGCGTCGTGCAGATGCACATGTGGGGCGCGGTCAGCCAGGTCGACACCTTCGACTACAAGCCCACCCTCTATAAGATGCACGGTCAGGAGATCCCTCCATCGGTCAAGAACAACGGGGCGCGCATCTCGGCCATGTCCAACGGCCAGACCTCCTTCCCCGTGGTGAAGCCGTTCTGGGAGTTCAAGCAGTACGGCGAGACCGGCACCTATGCGTCGGAAATGTTCAGGCACGTCGGGGCAATCGCCGACGACCTGACCTTCATCCACTCCATGTACACACCGCACGTGAACCACGATCCGGCGGGCATCTTCATGCACACCGGCTTCCAACTAGCCGGCCGGCCTTCGTCGGGCGCTTGGGTGAACTATGCGCTCGGCACCGACAACGCCAACCTGCCGAGCTTCGTGGTGCTGCGCTCCAACTATCAGGTGACCGGCGTCGCCGCCGTGTCGGTAGCCTGGGGCTCGGGCTTCCTGCCCTCCCATCACCAGGGCGTGGAATTCCGTTCCGGGGCCGAACCGGTGCTCTACGTCGGCAACCCCGACGGGGTCGATAAGGACGATCGCCGGGCCGAGCTCGACATGATCGCCGCTCTGTCGAAGGATCAGTACGCCCACTCGGGCGACCCGGAGATCCTGTCCAAAGTGAGCCAGTACGAGATGGCTTATCGGATGCAGGAGTCGGTGCCCGAGATTTCCGACATCTCAGACGAACCGCAGTACATCCTCGATCTCTATGGACCCGAGGTTCACAAGCCGGGCTCGTTCGCCCGGAACGCCCTGCTGGCCCGCCGCCTGCTCGAACGCGGCGTCAAGTACGTCGATCTCTACCATGTGGGCTGGGACCACCACAGCCGCATCCACACTCGGCATCCGGGCGACTGCTATTCGGTCGACCAACCCTCGGCGGCCCTGGTCATGGACCTGAAGCAGCGGGGCCTTTTGGACGACACCCTGGTCATGTTCGGCGGCGAGTTTGGGCGAACCTCCTACGCGCAAGGCGGCATCAACGAGCTGACGGGCCGCGATCACCACGGATCCTGCTTCACCCACTGGATGGCGGGCGGCGGGCTGAAGGCCGGCTATCACCACGGGATCACGGACGAATTCAGCTATAATATCGTGAAGGATCCAGTGTCCTTCCACGATCTGCACGCCACGATGCTCTATCTGATGGGGATCGACCACAAGGCCCTGACCTATCGTTACCAGGGCAGAGACTTCCGCCTTACAGACGTCGAAGGCGAAGTCGTGACGCAAGTAATCGCCTGACCTGCGCAATTGGCGGAGGCTGCTGACGGTCACGAAGGTCGTGACCGAGGGGCCTCTGCCGGACGGCCCTAGTGATGTGAGACAATTTCTCGCCCGACTGCCTCCGCCGTGTAGCGAACCCGCGAGCGCCGCTCTGGCTGCGCCCCACCCGACGCCAAAACCGAAGATCTCTCCTCATCTCCCAGTCCTGGGGCGTTATCTGTCGACGCAATATGCTGCGGCCCGCTGAATAGATCAGATCGCGCCGACGCCGGCGGACTTATCCCCGGATCGATGAGGCGCTCCTGGAGACAAGTTCGCCCTTGACTGCCTCCCCCCATGGCGGCTTCGCCCGGTCTCGCCTGAAAACCCCGCCTCCCCATCGAACTGGCGCGGTCTGGTCGAGCCCCCCGAACGTAAGACGCCCCCATCGCCGCCAGTCGGCTGTCCCACGGCGTCAGCCGACGCCATGTTGACATTATTAATCATGTAAAGCAATTGTAGCGCAAGGCCGCCTGAAGATGGCCAGAATAGGAGGCCGATCATGGGCGCCGCTCTCCGGGCAACCGGGCAAGATGCTATGACGCCCGATCTGCGGATCGCATATCCCCTCGCCGCACCGATCACAAAAACTAAGAAAGATAAGCCAGCCATGCGGACGCCCTTCGACAGATGCCTCCTCGTCGCAGTCGCCGCGATTGCGGGAATGTTGGCGACGACGCCCGCCGTGGCGGTGGCGGCTCCCGCCGCTTCCCAGCCTTTCGTGTCGCAGGGGAACGCCCCGGTGAACTTCTCGGGCATCTGGAACAAGACGCAAGGAAGCCTGCGATATGGACAAACGCCTCCTTATCTGCCCGCGTCGCAACGGCAATTCGATGCGGAGCGGCCGCAGGACGACCCTGGCGCGAAGTGCACCTACTCAAGCATGCCTCGGGTGATGATTTCGCCGTATCCGGTAGAGATCGTCCAGTGGCCTGATCACATCTTGATGGTCTCCGAGTTCAATAACGTGATCCGTCGAATCTGGCTGGACCGAAAAAGTCATGTTGAGGATTTGTTCCCGACCTACCAAGGGGACAGTTACGGCTACTGGGAGGGAAACACTCTCGTCGTCCACACAACCGGCTTTAACGGCAAAAACTATCTTGACCCCGGCGGCAACCTCATGAGCGATAAGATGAGCGTTGTAGAACGATGGAACATTGTCGAAAAATCAGGAAAGCCGACCATAACGATCGATTTTACTTTTACAGACCCCGTTCATTACAGCAAGCCGTGGTCATCGCATCTTAGCTATAATTCCGAACCTGGTTTCAAATTGCTCGAAAGTGTTTGCCAGGACAATAATCGAAACGACCCGACGAGGCCCGGCCCGATGAGTTTTACATCGACGTCCGACCCGGCCCCCTATGAGAGCACCCGCAAGAACGACAACGCCAAACCTGGGAATTAGCGGGTGCACCCATGCCGCCGCGCACCAACTCGCCAGATAAATGGAGCCCACCCGCCAATTTGAGAGACCGTTGACCGCTCCGAAAGTCCGCTTAACATGTTATGCGTTTTGCTTTGACGGGTTGGCCTCCAGAAATCGGCGCTTGCTCGATCGCCAGTAGTCTCCACCGCAGTTCAATCCACGAAAACGCCTGCCGCTAGGTGCCCCAAGAGGCCCCGAATAGTTAATCGCCAAATGTTTAACTAGTTAAACAAATAGGGGAAGCTGATATGATGCCATCGCCGAGAACGGCCCGGACTCTGCTATTGATGTCAGGCGCCGTCAGCGCGCTCTCGATTGGAAGCGCCCACGCTCAAGAGGTCGAGCAAGTGGTTGTCACCGCCTCCCGCGTCGAGCGCGCGGGCTTCCTCGCTCCGAACCCGACAACCGTCATTGGACAGGAACAGCTTCAGCAGCGCGGAACGGCCAACGTCGCCGAGATCCTCAACGAATTGCCGGCCTTCCGGGCGACCGTCACCACCACCCAGCGCACGGTGTTCGGCGGCGCCGGTCAGGCCAACGCCGACCTTCGCGGCCTCGGCAACCGCCGCACCCTGGTGATGGTCGACCGCCGCCGCTTCATTGGCGCGCCCGTTGTCCTGCCCGCGGGCACCGTCATCGCCGTGGACCTCAACCTGATCCCGACCATCATGCTGGACAGAACCGACGTGGTCACCGGCGGCGCCTCGGCCGCCTGGGGTTCGGACGCCGTGGCCGGCGTGGTTAATTTCGGGACAAACCGGACGCTGAACGGCATCAAGACCGACGTCTCCTACGGCCAAACCGAGTACAGCGACGCCAAGGAGTTCCGCGCCGGGATCATGGTCGGCTCCGACCTGGCCAACGACAAGGGCCACATCACCGTCGGTGGCGAATACGTCAACAACGGCAAGGCGATCACGTCCTTCCTGAGTCGGCCCTGGGGCAAGCACCTGTACGGCAGCATAAATGCCACCGCGGCGGAGCGGGCCGCCGGCATGCCGGCCATCATCTATTCCGACAACATCGAAAACTGCCAGCGCACGCCCGGCGGCTTGATTCTGGCGACCGTCAACGCCGCAGGCACGGCTACGACGGCGATTAACTCGGCCACCCCCGCCAGCAACCCGTTCAAAGGGGTGAACTTCGGCCCCAACGGCGCGCGGATCCCGTTCGACTACGGTTCGATGCGCGGCAATTCGAGCATCGGCGGCTGCCAGACCAACTACAATCTGAACTGGGTCGACCGTCAGGGCCTGCTCGCCGTCGCGGTCGAACGGTATTCCACCCTGCTCAACCTCGACTACAACCTGACCCCCGACATCAAGTCCTTCGTGCAGATGGGTTTTGCGCGGTCGAAAAGCGCATACCCCGGCCCGCCACGCCGCGACATCAACGCCACCCTGGTCTCGGATCAAGACATCCAGTTGATCCAGCGGGACAACGCCTATCTGCCGGCCGACCTGCGCGCCGCCATGGTGGCCAACAACGTGTCGGGCTTCTTCCTCGGGCGTTCGATGGAGGATATCGGGGCGCCGCAGGCCTCGACGGAGAACGTCTCCCAGCGGATCGCCGGTGGGCTTGAGGGCAAGCTGGGCGGAAGCTGGCGCTGGGACGGATACTTCCAGTACGGCCGCAACAGGAACGACTCCCAATACCGACACCTGAGCCTGGAATATAACTTCCGGAAGGCGCTGGACGCGGTGTTCAACGCCTCCGGCCAGATCGTCTGCCGGATCAACCAGACCGTGGTCACCGACCCGGCCTGCGCGCCCATCAACGTGCTGGGCAACAACGGCATCTCGGCCGCGGCCGACGCCTACACCCACGGCAACGAGCGCTTCGTGATCGACACCACCCAGTCGGTGGCCGCGATCAATATCACCGGAGAGCCCTTCTCGACCTGGGCCGGGCCGGTGTCGTTGGCCGCCGGCGGCGAAATGCGTAGGGAGACCATCGACGCCTTGTCCGACACGGCCGCGCAGCAGGGCCTGTATGACTACCAGAACAACAGGGCCTACGCCGGCTCGAGCAGCGTCAAGGAAGCCTACGCCGAAACGGTGATCCCGCTGGCCAACAGCACCGCGTTCGCCAAGTCGCTGGAGGTGAACGCCGCCGGGCGCATCACCGACTACGCATTGAGTGGCACGGTCACGACCTGGAAGGTGGGGGTGAGCTACCAGCCGGTCGAACCGGTGCGCTTCCGCCTCACACGGTCGCGCGACATCCGGGCGCCGCAACTGACCGAACTGTTCGGCTATTCGGCCTCCACCGGAGGCCTGACCAACCCGTTCACCAACGCCAACACGGGTCCGATTTTCGGCATCACCACGGGCAACCCGGACCTCAGGCCCGAAGTCGCCAACACCTTGACCGCCGGCGTCGTCCTGTCGCCGCAATTCTGGGGCCTGAACGGCCTTCGTCTCTCGGTCGACTACTATAAGATCAACATCAAGGACGCGATCGCGGCCTACACCTCGCAGCAGATCGCCAACAGCTGCGCCGCCGAGTTGCGGGCCAACGTCACCGGCGGGAATTTCTGCAGCCTGCTGAAAACAGCCGGAGTTCCGGGCCCCAACTTCGTCATCAACGGGGTGACCAACAAGCCCTTCAACCTGACCCGCCAGACCGCCAGCGGGATCGACTTCGAGGTCGCCTACGGCATGCCGCTCGCGGGGGGCACGCTCTCGCTGCGCGCCCTGGCCACCTACAACATAGACCAGACCAACTACGACACCGCCGCGACGACGCAGAACGCGGGCTACCTCACCTCGTCGCCGCACCTGACCGCCAACACGAGCTTCACCTACCAGATCAGCCGTCTGTCGACGACCTTGCAAGCCCGCTACATCGGCAAGGTGCGTCGCGATCCGACGCGGGTCGGCCCCGATCAGGCCGGCTACGACCCCGCGGCGACGAATTCAATCAGCGACAACCTGAACGCCGCGTTGGTCTATTGGAACCTGTCTGGCCAATACACACTGGTCGAGAGGGACGACGGTCGCCGCATCCAGCTATACGGCGTGATCAACAACCTGTTCAGCCGCGACCCCCCCGCGGCGGGCGCCTCCTTCTTCTATGACCAGCTCGGCCGGTATTATAAGATGGGCGTGCGTATGAGTTTCTGATCGGGCGGCCCGGCGGCGCGAGCCGCCGCGCCTCTCCCGTTCAGTCTGGTCAAAGGAACGCGTGGGTGCGTGAGATTGAACTGCGGTTGAATCCCGCGATCGAACCCCGTCGCTATAGGGACGCCTATGAGCGCGACGGCGTCGTCCAAATCCCCGACCTGCTCACGCCCGACGCCGCCGACGCCCTGACGTCCGTGCTTGAACGGGGCACGCCCTGGCGGCTGGCCCTCGCAAACGCCCAAGGTCGCCAGTCTCTGATCGACATCCGGCCGGGAGCCGTCGATGCGGAGGCCACCGCCGCGGAAGTGACCCGGGCGGTGCAACAGGCGCGGACCGGCTTTTCCTACGTCTATCTCAGCTACGATATGATCGACGCATACCTGCAGGGGCGCGATCCCGGCCATCCCATCCATCTGATGTCGGAGTTGCTCAACACCCCAGAATTCCTCGCTTTCACCGCGGAGATTATCGGCGGGGAAACGCCTACCAAGACCGAGGCCTTCGCGACCTGCCTTCGCCCAGGCGACTTCCTGGCCTTCCACGACGATTCCTATCTCGGCCAACGCCGAGCCGCCTTCACCATCGGCTTCACAAGGCGATGGCGGCCGGATTGGGGTGGCCAGCTTCTTTTCCATGACGAGCGGGGCGACATCTGGCGGGGCCTTCAGCCGAGCTTCAACGTCCTGACTTTGTTCAAGGCGCCCCAGCCTCATTCCGTGGCGACGGTAGCCCCCTATGCAGCAGCGGCTAGGTTGTCGATCGTCGGCTTTCTACGCGGAGATCCGCCTGGCCCCCTCGCAGGGTAGTGCGAGGACAAGCGTCCCGCGTGTTGGCGATCGCAAAGCCCAACGCAGTCAGCCTTTTGCGCCCTGCCGTAGAGATTTATCGAGCCGCTTGGCTATCATGAGTGATAATCTTGCTGGCTCGAGTCCTCGGGTTTCGCGGAAATTTGAGAGGATACCCTTTGTCGCCTCGGACCAATAGAGCAGTGCGTTCGCCCTCAGGGAGAGATGAAGAAGGTCAACTGAAGCTTGCTCCCTTCTCCCAGGCGCTTTCCTTGGCTCTACTTCGCGGTCGGGAAGCGGTGATGTCGCGGCTTCGTCCTATACTGCGTGCGCACGGCGTCACTGAGCAGCAATGGCGGGTACTGCGAATCCTCAACGACACGCCGGAGATCGATGTCTCTGCTCTCGCCCGGGTGGCTTTCCTGCACGGCCCGAGCCTTACCCGGATCATCAAGGATCTTTCGGCCCGCGGCCTCCTACTGCGCCGGATCGACGAAACCGACATGCGGCGGGCGCTGGTGTCGATCAGCCCCGGGGGCGCCGCGCTCATCGAAAAGGCCGGCCAGGAGGTGGCGCGCGCCACCTTGGAGATCCAGCACCTTTACGGCCCCGAACGCGGAATGAAGTTGCGGGCCCTGCTGCTTGAGCTGGAGCAGACGCTCGGCCTGGACACGATCGATCCCGACGAAGCCGCGGACTAGACGGGCGGCCCGCCCTTCCGTTTCCGCGAGCCTCCACCCCGACACCGAAGATGTAGCCGCCCGGCACCCTCTCACACGGGTTTTGGCACGTTAACTCGCCGTAGCCGGAAAATCCCCTCCCCTCCCTGAATTTCAGGCAGCGGCGGTGGCGACCGCCCACGCCTCGTGGGCCTGGGCCCGCAATGTGCGAAGTCCGGGTCGGGAGATCAGGTGCGGCTGATGGTTGGAGCAGTTGTAGACGGCGTCATGGGTGGAGGGGAACCTTTGGGCCGACCCTTGCGATTTGAACCGCTGCTGCTTTCGCTCTCGTTGCCGGATGACCAAGTGCGAGTCTTCCGCCCGATTGTTTTCGCGCATGCCGCCCGGCCGGTGACGATCCGTCAGCCCCAGTTCGCGCAGCGCGGCCCGGTAGGAGGCCAGCTTGTCCGTGGTGATGGTCTCGGGATGAACGCCCTGGTTCTTCAGAAGACCCCTGAGCAGCTTCAGCGCCGCAGGCCGGTTGCGGCGCTTCTGGACCAGCACATCCAGCACCTCGCCCTCGTCGTCGACCGCACGCCACAGGTACATTCGCCGGCCGCCGATCTTCACGACCATTTCGTCCAGATGCCACCTGCCCGTCGGCGCCGTTCGACGCCGACGGAGGTTCGCCGCGATCAACGGACCGAACTTCAAAACCCAGCAGCGAACCGTCTCGCGGCTGACCTCGACGCCCCGCTGGGCCAGCAGCTCCTCGGCGTCGCGAATGCTCAGGGTGAACCGAAAATATAGCCACACCGCGTACCGGATGACCTCAGCCCGGAAGCGGTGCCGTTTGAATGAGATGGGTTTCACCGCGCCCTCCACGTTAGAGGCTCAGACGCCGTTAGGCCCCGGTCATTGGAGACAAGTTAGCGTTAGACTGCCAGCACCGGCGAATGGTCATTCGCTATCCATCCGACAAAAACTTCGGTTGACCATTTATCATAATAACCAAATAATCTCCACCATGACTGCCGCCCCCGACCATAATTTCGGCCCGCCCTACGGCGTTGCGCTGAATGATCTTATTCAACTGATCGGCCTCAGTAGCCGAGCGATGCAGCGTTCGCCCAACATCAGCGAGCCCCACTCCGGAGCGCTGCCGCAGATCGAAACCCGGGCTGAGCTTGATCAGATTGAGGCGATCGCCGCCGTCGACGGGGTCGATGGGCTATTTCATAGGGCCGGCAGACTTGGCTGCGCCCCTGGATCATCTCGGCGCGCCTCGCCACCCCGAAGCCCAGAGGACGATCACGAGGGCGATCGAACGGATGCTGGCGACCAGCAAGGCGGCCGGGGTTTTCGCCCTGGACGCCGCGAACGCCAAGGCCCGAATTTCTGGGGGCGCGACCATCGTCTCAGTAGGAACGGATATCGGCCAATTATCGCGAGGCGCGAAGGATTCGCTGGCCTCACTTTTTCAATAATAGCAAATAATATATGTGAGGCCTAAGTGTTCCGCTCAGGACTGTTCTTGTATATTTCGCCGCGATCGATTGCTCGACAGATTCGCCACCTCGCGCCGGCCATCGGAATGGTGTTGGCCCTGGCCCCTAATACGACAACCCAAGCGCAAACTGCGAACACGGCGCGGCTACCCGACTGGACGGGCATCTGGGAAAATGTCGATGGCTTTCTCATCACAGCGCCGTTCGTGAACGGCAAGCGGGCGCCTAACCCCCCACCTCTGAACGCTGAGTATGCGGTAAAGTACAAAGCCGTTACAGACAGCGCGAAGGCTGGAAAGCCGGTCAACGACCCCACCGCCAACTGCGTTTGGCCGGGTGTTCCGCGTGTGATCGTGTCGCCCTACCCGTCCGAATTCCTGTTCACGCCCGGCCGCGTCACGATCATCTACGAATATATGAGCCAAGTTCGCCGCGTTCGAACCGACGGCTCCAAACATCCCGACGATATCGAACCGAGCTACAATGGAGATTCGATCGGCCATTGGGAAGGCGACACCTTAGTCGTCGATACGGTCGGCCTTCGGGCCGACACCATGTACGAGCAGTCGGGCCTGATGCACAGCGACGCCCTCAGGATCGTTGAGCGCATCCACCTCGGCGGCCCTGACGAATTGATCAATGAGATGACCTTCTACGACCCGAAGGTCCTAACGGCGCCGTGGAAGGCCACTTGGCATTTCAAGCGGAGACGGGACTGGACCTTCCTCGACTACGTCTGCTCAGAGAACAATAGAAACCCCAACATCGATGGCGTCACGGTCGCGAAATGAGCCATTCAGCCAAAATGCGGAGTCGCTTGAATCCTTTCCCAATAGCCGCCAAGTCCGTGAGATTCGGCAAGGGGTTCGTTGCAATCGTCGCCGCCTTGCCGACCTGAGCATTGAGTCCTAGCAGCGCCTGGTGCGGATGATCGGCGCGGCGTTTCCAGACGAGGCCACGCGTTGCCAGCCCGGATTTGATCTTCGCGGGTGGCAGCAGCGCGCCAGGATATCGAGAGCTTCCGGCAAGCCGGGAGAAGCGCGGGCGAAAAAGGCCACCGCCCGCTAAAGCCAATGTCTGGTGGGGCCCAAAAGCCGACTTTGGCGCTAATCCGGTAGGGCGACGTCTAGCCTCACCGCCGCTGCGTCCGTCCACTGAATCGAGGGAGGCCCCCTCGAAATGGTCGCCGAGATCAATTGAAAAAACTGTTGGAGCCTTCGAAGGTCGGTAGCAAGCGTCCCAGCAGGATCACCGAAAACCAAAAAAAGAGCGACAGGCCGGCGGTGACCTTCATCTGCGTGTCAGTTGCCGCGTGGTCGTCTAGGCGCAATACCCGGCGCTCCTCGGCAAAGGCGAACCAGACGGCGTTGAGTCCCGCCAGCGCAACCAGAAACATCTTCAACTTAAAGGCCGGGTTGGGCCAATACATCATCGGGTTCGAACAGAAGAATCCCGCACCGCTGACAACGTTGAGGCCAAAACCGAATATGGCGAAAGGGATCAGCTTCACAACACTGCGGAACGGGATCATCCGCAACCTACCCAGCAGGCGGACGTCGATAATGAAGATTGCGCCAAGGAGAATCGACAGGCCGATGAAATGGGCCGTTTCCAGCGCGGCGAAGAGCCACGGGACCGCCCGCATGGTCTCCCCGATCGGCGAGTGCTGGAACGCGTGAAGGATCTGAGCTTCAGTCATTGCAAGAGGCTCTTCGCAAGCGCGTCGGCGAGGGTATAGGCGATGTACCGGCCCGAGGTGACGGCGCCCAGCCAGAAGACGATGCAGGCGAGCGCCGCGGCCTTGGCGCCCGGGGTGGCGACGGTCCCTTCACCCGCTGCTAGGGTCGGCTGCAGCAGCCTCCAGAGCAGCCAGAGCGAGAGGCCGCCCAGCACGATAAGCGCCAGCTTCAACTGGAAGGTCCAGTTAACGATCAGATGGGTCGGGTCGGCGATGAACAGGAAGATGCCGGACAGTGCGTTCACCGCGAAGCCGATCCAGGCTGTGGTCATCAGCCCG
>CANJKM010000087.1 GCA_947474805.1 Caulobacterales bacterium
AAACAGGCCCGCAACCGCAAGACCCAGGCGATCCTGCCCCTGCGCGGCAAGATCCTGAACGTGGCCTCGGCCTCGGGCGACAAGACCGGCGCCAACAAGGAGCTCGGCGACCTGATGCTGGCGCTCGGGGTGCACGGCGGCTCGCGCTACAAGGAAGAGGACCTGCGCTACGACCGCATCGTCATCATGACCGACGCCGACGTGGACGGCGCCCACATCGCCAGCCTGCTGATCACCTTCTTCTATCGCACCATGCCCGAGGTGATCCGGGGCGGAAAACTCTACATGGCCCTGCCGCCCCTCTATCGGATCAGCCACGGCGCGGTCAGCGAATACGCCCGCGACGACGCCCACAAGGACGAGCTGATGGCCACCGTCTTCAAGGGCAAGAAGCCCGAGATCGGACGGTTCAAGGGCCTGGGCGAGATGATGCCGGCCCAGCTGAAAGAGACCACCATGGACCCGTCCAAGCGCACGCTGGCGCGGGTCACCCTCCCCCGCAACGAGGAGGATGTGGAGGCCCTGGTCGAGACGCTGATGGGCCGCAAGCCCGAGCTGCGCTTCCGCTTTATCCAGGAAAACGCCGAGTTCGCGGCGGCGGATTTGGACGTCTAGTCCCCCTTCCCTCCCCCTCGTGAGGAGGGTGGCCGCGCAGCGGACGGGTGGGGGGCTTTGGACCAACCTGTCGCTCAGCGGTTCTCCTTGACGAACTGCTCGATCGGCCCAGACACCGACTGGTCCGCCGTGCCGATCGAATAGCTCTCCGACATGTGGCCGTGATCCTTGTTGAGCAGGATGCGCGGCTTCACCGGCGCCTTGACCGACTCCTTGGCGAAACGCTGGGCCGAGAGGCTGGCGAAGTCCGGATCGAATTCAGCGTAGAAGACCAGCAGGGGCAGTTTCGAGGCCATCAGCCCCGGCACGAAGTCGAGCTTTCCGTAGCGGTCGGCCGGAACGAAATAGGGGTTGTTCGGCGATATCCCGGCGTCCAGCGCTCCCGAGGACAGGATCGCGCCCTTCACGCCCACACCGCCGGCGGGGTGGAATTCGGGCGTCGCCAGATAGGCCGCCACATGCGAGGCCCCCGCCGAATGGCCCATCAGGAAGATGCGATTCGGATCGCCGCCGTGCATCAGAGCGTTGGTGCGGGCCCAGGCGACAACCGCCGCGAGCGACTTCTGCACCGCCGGATAGGTCGCCTTGGGCGCGACCTCATAGTTGATGTTGACCCCGACCATGCCGTGGTCGACCGCCCAGAGCATGATGTTGTCGTAGAAGGGGCTGCGCACGCCGTTGGTCACCGGCGACTTGTCGCCCCCGACGAAACCGCCCCCGTGCACCAAGATCAGCACCGGCCGCAGGGCCTGGCCGGGCGCGCTGCCGCGGGTGAAGAGATCGAGCTTCTCCATCGCGCCGGGGCCGTAGGCGATGTCGCGCGAAATCTGCAGGCCGGCGACGCCGTAGGGCTCGTGCTTCTGCAGCGGCCCGTAGATGGCCGCCGACGCCACGGTGTCGACCTTCTTGCCGATCTCCTTGTTCTTGGCGGCGATATCGGGCGGCACCTGGGCCATGACTGAACTCGCGGCCATACAGATTGCGGCCAGAATCAGTGAGCGGTGAATCATGGCCAGGGTTCCCTATGAGCACTGTTGTTCTTGGCTGCATTTGGGATCAGCCGAGAGGTGCGCGCAAGACCGCGATCGAAACCGCCTCATTGACTATGGATGTAAGAGTCCCATATGCCCCTCATCCGAAGGCAGGCTGGCGAATCCGCGCCGTCCGTTCGTCCACATGCGGGCGGCCTCGGCTCTTTCCCAGCGAGACATGACAGCATTTTCCGATCTGGGGCTTAGTCCCAACACCCTCCGGGCCGTGGCCGACACAGGCTACACCGAGGCCACCCCCATCCAGGCCCAGGCCATCCCCGTCGCCCTCACAGGCCGCGACGTCCTCGGCATCGCCCAGACAGGCACCGGCAAGACCGCCGCCTTCACCCTGCCGATGATCGACCGGCTCGCCGCCGGCAGCTCCAAGGCGCGCATGCCGCGCAGCCTGGTCATCGCCCCGACCCGCGAACTGGCCGACCAGGTCGCCTCCAGCTTCGAGAAATACGCCGTCCACACCAAGCTCTCCTGGGCCCTCTTGATCGGCGGGGTATCGTTCGAGGACCAGCTGAAGAAGCTCGACCGCGGAGTCGACGTGCTGATCGCCACCCCAGGCCGCCTGCTCGACCACTTCGAGCGCGGCAAGCTGCTGCTCACCGGCGTGCAGATCATGGTGGTCGACGAGGCCGACCGAATGCTCGACATGGGCTTCATCCCCGACCTCGAGCGCATCTTCAAACTGACCCCGGCCAACAAACAGACCCTGTTCTTCTCGGCGACCATGCCGCCGGAAATCACCCGTCTGACCGCCCAGTTCCTTAAGGACCCGACCCGGATCGAGGCCTCGCGTCCCGCCACCACGGGCGAGAACATCACCCAGTACGTCGCGCGCACCCCCACCTCCGAGCCCAAGGCCAAGCGCATGGCCCTGCGCGCGCTGGTCGAAAAGGCGGCGCCCGAGAGCGGCATCGTCTTCTGCAACCGCAAGACCGACGTCGACATCGTCGCCAAGTCACTGAAGAAGCACGGCTTCGACGCCGCCCCGATCCACGGCGACCTCGACCAGAGCATGCGCACCCGCACCCTGGAGGCCTTCCGCAAGGGCGAGCTGAAGCTGCTTGTCGCCTCCGACGTCGCGGCGCGCGGCCTCGACATCCCGGCCGTCAGCCATGTCTTCAACTATGACGTCCCGCACCACGCCGACGACTATGTCCACCGCATCGGCCGCACCGGCCGGGCCGGGCGTTCGGGCGAGACCTTCATGATCCTCAGCCCCAACGACGCCCGCAGCTACGACAAGGTGCTGAAGCTGACCAAGAAGGAGCCGCAGGAAGTCGTCCTCGACCTCGACTGGTCCCTGGCCGAGGGCGGCGACGAGCGCCGTCCCTCCTCACGCGATCGCGACCGCTCCAAGAGCCGCAGCCCGCGCGAGCGTGACCGCGAACGCCCCCGCAAGGATCACGGCGAACGCGCCTCCATGGAGCCGGTGGCCCAGGACACGATCGCCAAGACCGAACGTCCGGCCCGCGAATTCGTCCCCGAAGCCGAAGCGCCCATCGCCGCCGAGACCGCCCCGCGCGCCGAGGGCTCTCGCCCGGAACGCTCGCGTGGACGGGGCCGCAATCGCGGCGAGCGCGGCGAGCGCGGCGAACGCCCGCAGGCCGAGGCCGCTCCGGTGGTCGAGGCCGCGCCCGAGCCTCCGCGTCAGCCCGAACCCGAGCGTTCGCCGGCCCGCGCGCCGGAACGCGGCGAGCGCCCCGTTCGCGGCGTCCGCTCCCCGGCCCCGCGCGACGACGACGACCGCGGTCCCAAGGTCGTGGGCTTCGGCGCCGACGTCCCTTCCTTCCTGATGCGCGCGCCACGGCCAAGCTCGGAAGATTAAGGATTGCGGCCGGCTTTAACCGCCGTTTCAACAGTTGCGCTTAGCTTCCTCTGATCGTGGTGGTCCACGACGGGGAAAGTTATGGCTCTCGATCTCGACATCTCGCTCCGCGGCCCCGACGCCTACGCCCTCACGCGCAAGGCCGTCGACCAGATGGAGCAGCATCAGGTCTGGCCGACGCCTCTCAACTATGAGCTCTGGATTCATTACGTAAATTCACCCGAGAGCGACCTCGCCAGCGAGATCAACACCCTGGTGAAGAAGCGGCAGCCGATTACAGAGGCCGTCTCCGAGGATCTCGCCGCCCGCTACCTGACTCGCAATCGCCTTTCCGAGGAGATTCGCGACGCCGGGGACCAACTGAGCCGCGAGCTGGCCAGCGTCACCGAGGCGCTCGAGAAGGCCCAAGAGACCAACGCCGCCTACGGCCGCACCCTGGCTGGCGCGTCGAAGGACCTCACCATCGATCAGGAACCGCCGGCGCTCAAGCGCATGGTCGAAACCCTGACCGCCGCCACCAAGCGGGTCCAGCGCGAGAACTCCAATCTCGAACAGCGGCTGAACGCCTCCACCGACGAGGTCGAGCGGTTGCGCGAGAACCTGGAGCAGGTTCGCCGCGACGCCATGACCGACGGCCTGACCAACCTGGCCAACCGCAAATCCTTCGACGAGGGCCTGTTGTCGGCCTGCGCCAAATCCGAGGCGCAGAACCAGCCGGTCAGCCTGGCGGTCATCGACATCGACCATTTCAAGCGCTTCAACGACACCTGGGGCCACCAGACCGGCGACCAGGTTCTGCGGTACGTCGCCAGCGTCATCGGCCGGGTCGGCATGAAGGCCCCGCGCCTAGCGGCCCGCTACGGCGGCGAGGAGTTCGCCCTGATCTTCCCGGGCGAGACCATGGACAAGGTGATCCCGGTCCTGGAGGAAATCCGCGAGGAGATCGCCAGCCGCCTACTGAAGCGCCGCTCCACCGACGAGGACCTCGGCGCCGTCACCATCTCGATCGGCCTGGCCCAACGCGAAGCCGGCGAAGGCGCCACCCTGCTGGTCGAGCGGGCCGACGCCGCCCTCTACGCCTCCAAGCGCGGCGGCCGTAATAAGCTGACCACGGCCGACGCCTCGGCCGTCGCCGCCTAGCGACAAACTGGGGCTGAGCGCCTAAGCTCGGCTCATGAGCGACAAGCTGAAGATCGACCTCGATAGCGAGGTCGCCATCCTCACCCTCAATGATCCGGCGCGCCTGAACGCCGCCGATCTGGAGATGGTTCAGGCTCTAATTGAGGCGCTCCAGGGTCTAACCGGTGGTCGAATTGCGGCGCGCGCCGCCATCCTGACCGGCGAAGGCCGCGCCTTCTGTTCGGGCGCCAATCTGGCCGCGGCCGCCGGCGAAGTGACCCTGGCCGATGGCAGCCGCGACGTCGGCCGCCCGCTGGAGATCGGCTACAATCCCCTGATGACGGCCTTGGCCGCCCTCCCCATCCCCCTAATCACCGCCGTCAACGGCCCCGCCGCCGGGATCGGCTGCGCCTTCGCCCTGATGGGCGACCTGGTCCTGGCCGCAGAGAGCGCCGCCTTCGCCATAGCCTTCCGCCGCATCGCCCTGGTGCCGGACGGCGGCCTCAGCTGGATACTGCCGCGCCTCGTGGGCAAGGCCCGGGCGATGGAGCTCTGCCTGCTCGGCGAGACCGTCGGCTCGCAGCAGGCGCTCGACTGGGGCCTGATCAACCGCCGCTATCCCGACGCCGAACTGATGCCCAAGGCGCTGGAGCTGGCCCGCAATCTCGCCTCGGGTCCGCCTTCGCTCGGCATGACCCGCCAGCTGATCTGGGACGGCATGGATCATGGCTTTTCCAGCCAGCTGGAACGTGAGCGCCGCGCCCAGAAACAGGCCGGCCTGACCGACGACTTCATGGAGGGGATCGCCGCCTTCCTGCAGAAGCGGCCGCCGGACTTTAAGGGGCGGTAGCTAGTAGGGCCGGTAACTCTTCTCTTCGACGAGGTCGGAGCCGACCGCCTCGTTGATCCGTCGTTTGATCGCCGCCCGGCGGTCGTTCTCGACATAAACAGATCGCGCCAACTCGATGAATTCTTGTCCAAATACCTGGCGACGCTCGCAATCTCGCTTGCCTTCCTCGATGTCCCACAGCTGACCGTTCACCATCTCCAACTCGGCGATCAGTTCAGCGAGGTCCGGCAGGGACTGGGCCGCGACGGCCTCCAGCAGCGCGAGTTCCTTGACCACGTTCGGACGCTTGGCGGGATCGATCCGGGCGGCCTTCACGCGCAGGATGGTGATCTTGTCGACCAGCTCGCCGGCCGACACCGGGATCAGAATACTCATGCCGCCCTCCCCGCGATCAGCCGCTCCAGGGCGGCGGCCGCGTCCGCGAGCGGGATCGCCTCCATCGCCGAGTCGAAGGCGTAGTCCTCGGCGACCAGCATCTCAAGCCGGCGCGCGTCGGGCCGGAACCGGACCGCCTTGCGCTTGATCTTCTGCAGGCTGAGCAGGGGCGCGCCGCCCGCCGCGAGCATGTGGCCAGGACCGGCGTCGTTGGCGACCGCGGCGATCAGGCGGCCGGCCATGGCCACCACCAGCAGCGGCCCCTTCACGTCCTGAAAGGCGTCGATGCGGCCGAGCTCAGGGATCAACGCCTCAGGCAGAGCCTGGCGCACCGCGTCGGCTTCCTCCGCCTCGTCCGGCCCCATGAAGAAGACCGGGATGCGTCCCGCCTTGGCCTCGGCGCGCGCCAGGTCGAGGTAGCACGCGAATGGCCAGCGCTTGACCTTGCCGCCCGCCCCTGGCGCGAACCCGACATAGGGCCCGGTCCCCGGCAACAGCGCCTCGGCGGCCGCCAGGGCGCGGGGATTGGTCAGGGGCACGGGCTGGAAACCGATCTCGCGCCCCACGGCGAGCGACAGCAGGCAAGACAGCCGCTCGACCAAGGACTCGGGCCAGACCTTGGGCCGGCGGTCGGAGAAGAGGAAGTTGGCCGACGGCGACAGGAAGACCCCGCCCCGCGCCCTGGCCCGGCGGACCACCAGACTGCGCCGGACATTGGTCTGAGTGTCGATCACCACATCGAACCGGCGCCCGCCGAACGGCTTCCTCAGCAGCAAGAAATCCGACACGGCGATGCCGGTCACGCCCGCGCCGATCACCTCGTCCAACATGCCCTCGACCACCGGGGCGAGCGAGGTCGTGTAGACCGTGTCGCCCTTGGCCGCGCACCAGACCAGATGCGCGCCGGGAAAGGCCTGACGCAGGGCGGCGAGGAAGGGCAGCTTGATCAGCCCGTCGCCGATCACCTCGCCCATCGAATAGACCAGAACGGACTTGGGCGGGTTCAACTCTGGTCCGTTTTCAGTTTGGCGGATTTCACCTTCGGCTTGGCCTTCCTGGCGAGGGCGCGCAGGGCCGCGTCGACCCCGAGCCTCGCCCAGTCCACGGCTTCTTCCGGGTCGTCCAGGGCCGTCTCGGGTATCCGCCAATAGGCCATCGAAACAAGCTTGCCGTCAGATTCGAAGGTGAAGGGCGTCGAGCCCGCCTCGCGGAAGCGGGGCTCGGTCTCGGCGTCGACCTTGAAATAGAGGGTTTCCTCGCCGAGCACGGCGAAGAAGAGATCGTCGCAATAGAGGCCCACGGCGCCGAACATCCGCTTGGGACGCAGCGGGCCAAGGCCGCCCAGCAGCTCAAGCGCCTGCTCGATCTGGGCCTGGCTGACGGTCACGACCTTGGGCTCAGGCGTCGGCCGAAAGCGCCGGCGAGATGGTCACGCTCTCGCCGCAGCCGCAGGCGTCGGTCTGGTTCGGGTTGTTGAACACGAACTTGGAGGAGAGCCGCCCGATCTCGTAGTCGATCTCCGAGCCCAGCAGGAACAGCACCGCGGCCGGATCGACCAGGACGGTGACGCCCTTGTCCTCCACGACCTCGTCGAGCGGTTGGGCCTCTTCGGCGTAGTCGACGACATATTCCATCCCGGCGCAGCCGCCGTTCTTCACCCCGACGCGGAGGCCGATATAGGGCTTGTCCGCCTTGGCCAGGATCTCGCGCACGCGCGCGGCGGCGGCCTCGGTCAGGCTGACGACCTTGGGCCGGGGGCGGCGGGCGCGGGGGGTGACTTCGGTGGTCTGCATCAGAACATATTCAACTGAAGACGGGCCTCGTCGGACATGCGGGAGGGGTCCCACGGCGGGTCGAACACCAGATTGACGGTGCAGGTCTTAACGCCCTCGACCTTCAGCACCGCGTCCCGGACCCATTCGGGCATCTCGCCGGCTACCGGACAGCCGGGGGCGGTCAGGGTCATGTCCACCACCACGTCGCGATCGTCGGAGACGTCGACGCGATAGATCAGGCCAAGCTCGTAGATGTCGACCGGGATCTCCGGGTCGAAGACCGTCTTCATGGCGGTGACCAGTTCATCGGTCAGCCGGTCAAGTTCGGCCTGCGGCAAGGCCGAGGCGGCTTCCAGTTCGGGCGTGTGTCCGGCGTCGTCCATCAGGAAAAGAAACCCTGCACCTTGATCAGCGAGTCGGCGAAGGCGTCCGCCTCCTCCAGCGTATTATATAGGGCGAAGGACGCCCGGGCGCTCGAGGCCATGCCGAAGCGACGCATCAAGGGCTCGGCGCAGTGGGTCCCAGCCCGCACCGCGACGCCGTACTTGTCGAGCAGCTGAGCCACATCGTGGGCGTGGGCGCCCTCGACCGCGAAGGCCATGATCGCGCCCTTGCCCAGCGCATCGCCGATCAGCTTGAACCAGTTGTGGCCTTCAAGGCGCTCAAGCGCCCGCTTATAGAGGGCGTGCTCGTGAGCGGCGGCGGCGGCCCGGTCGATCCCGTTCAGCCATTCGCAGGCCGCGCCGAGCCCGATGGCCTGGACGATGGGCGGGGTGCCCGCCTCGAACCGGTGCGGCGGGTCGGCGTAGGCCACGGCGTCGAGCGCCACCCAGGAGATCATCTCGCCCCCACCCTGGTAGGGCGGCAGCGCCTCGAGCGCCTCCGGCCTTCCCCAGAGGACGCCAATGCCGGTCGGGCCGTAGAGCTTGTGGGCGGAGAAGACGAAGAAGTCGCAGCCGAGCGCCTTTACGTCGATCGGCTGGTGAACGACCGACTGAGCGCCGTCCAGCAGAACCCGAGCGCCCACCGATCGCGCGCCCTCGACGATGGCCTGGGTGTCGGTCACGGCCCCGGTGACATTGGACATGTGGGTGACGGCCACCATCCGCGTCTTGGGCGTCAACAGCTTGCGGTAGGCGTCCAGGTCCAGCGATCCGTCGTCCAGCACCGGGATGAATTTGATCACCACGCCTTGGCGTTCGCGCAGGAAGTGCCAGGGGATGTAGTTGGCGTGGTGCTCGCCCTCGGAGATCACGATCTCGTCGCCGGCCTTCAGCGACAGGCCAAAGCTCGAGGCCACCAGATTGATCGCCTCGGTCGCGCCCTTGGTGAAGACGATTTCGGTCGGCGCGGCGTTGATGAAGCGGGCCACGCTGTCGCGCGCCGCCTCGAAGGCGTCGGTGGTCTCGTTGGCCAGGGTGTGCAGGCCGCGGTGGACGTTGGAATAGCCGCCCTCCAGCGCGTTCACCATCGCCTGGACCACCGCGCGCGGCTTCTGGGCCGAGGCGGCGTTGTCGAGATAGACCAAGGGATTGCCGTTGACCTGGCGGGACAGGATCGGGAACTCGTCCCGGATCGCATAGGGGTCGAAAGCGGCGGTGATCTTGGGTTCGATCAGCATGTCAGCCCCTCAAGCCGGCGGGGAACCAACGCCGCGACGACCTCGCGGGCGCCCGGATGCGCGATCCGCTCGACAACCGCGCCGACGAAGGCCTCGGTGAGCAGGACGCGGGCCTCGTGCAGCGGCAGGCCGCGCTGGCGGGCGTAGAACAGGGCTGCGTCGTCCAGAGCCCCGACCGTGTTGCCGTGGGCGCAGGAGACATCGTCGGCGAAAATCTCAAGCTCGGGCTTGGCGTCGACCTCGGCGGTGTCGGACAGCAGGAGGGCGTCGTGGCGCATGCGAGCGTCGGTGCGGTCGGCGCCGTGCTCGACCCGGATCAGGCCCTGGAAGACGCCGCGGCCGTGGCCGGCGGCGACGCCCTTGATCATCTGGCTGGTGGTCCCGTCGACCCCGGCGTGAACGACCGCCGTGGTCAGGTCGGCGTGCCGGCGTTGGCCGACCAGATAGACCCCGTCCATCCGCAGCGCCGCGCCGGCGCCGGGATGCTGGATGCGGGTCTCGATCCGCTGGCGCCTCGCGCCGGTCGCGAAAACCGCCTGGGCGTAGTCGGCGCCGGGCGCGAGGGTGACCTGGGCGGTGGAGACCGACACGGCCGTCTCGGCGTCCTCGGCCACCACGATCCGCTCCATCCGGGCGCCGTCTTCCAGACGGATGTCGAGGGCGGCGTCGGCGACATAGGCCTCGCCCTCCCCTTCATAGCTTTCGAGCAGGGTCAGGCTCCCGCCCGCCTTCACCAGGATAGAGACGGCCGAAAGGCTCGCCGCCGCGTCGGCGCGGGTGACGAAGCGCAGCTTCACCGTGCGCCCGGCCTCGACCACCAGGGGCGAGGCGTCGCCCTGGCCGTTGGCGAACACACGTTCCTCATCCGCCTTCACCTCGGCGAACGGCCCGCCGCCGGGCGCGACCGTGATCGTCCCGGCCAGAGGCGGGGCGGAGCGGACCACGCTGGCCAGCTCCGACCAGCGCCACCCCTCGTCCCGCCGGCTCGGCAGGGCGCTGACGTCGCGCGACCGTATGGCGGCGGTCAGGCTCATGCGGCGGCCTTGGAATAGCGGTCGTAGCCCTCGCGCTCGAGTTCGAGCGCCAGCTCCGGTCCGCCCGAGGCGACGATCCTACCGCCCGCCAGCACGTGCACCCGGTCGGGGCGGATGTAGTCGAGCAGGCGCTGGTAGTGGGTGATGACCAGCATGGAGCGGTCGGGCCCGCGCAGGGCGTTGACCCCCTCGGCCACGATCTTCAGGGCGTCGATATCGAGCCCGCTGTCGGTCTCGTCCAGGATGGCCAGCCGCGGCTGCAGCATGGCCATCTGGAAGATCTCCATCCGCTTCTTCTCGCCGCCCGAGAAGCCGACGTTCAGCCCCCGGCGCAGCATCTCGAAATCCATCTTCAGGGAGCCGGCGACCTCACGGGCGCGCTTGAGGAAATCGGGGGCGTTGATCTCGGGCTCGCCCTTGGACTTGCGCTGGGCGTTGAGCGCCGCGCGCACGAAGGTGAGGGCCGGAACACCTGGAATTTCGAGTGGATACTGGAAGGATAGAAACACGCCCGCGGCCGCCCGCTCCGAAGCGTTGAGGCTCAAAAGGTCCTTGCCGTCGAGCGTGGCCGAACCCTCGGTGACTTCATAGCCGTCGCGGCCAGCCAGGGTGTAGCTGAGCGTCGACTTGCCGGCGCCGTTCGGCCCCATGATGGCGTGCACTTCGCCCGCCGGCAGGTTCAGGGTCAGGCCGCGGATGATCGCCTTTTCGGCGACCGTCACATGCAGGTTTTCGATCGACAGCATCAGCCCACGCTTCCTTCCAAACTCACGGCGACCAGCTTCTGGGCCTCGACGGCGAACTCCATCGGCAGCTGCTGAAGCACGTCCTTGACGAACCCATTGACCAGGAGCTGGACCGCCTCTTCCTGAGAGAGGCCGCGCTGCATGACGTAGAAGAGCTGATCGTCCGACAGCCGCGTCGTCGTCGCCTCGTGCTCGAAGGTCGACTGGGCGTTCTTGGCCTCGATATAGGGCACGGTATGCGCGGCGCAGTCCTTGCCGATCAGCAGACTGTCGCACTGGGTGAAGTTGCGCGCGCCCAGCGCCTTGGCGTGGGCCGAGACCAG
>CANJKM010000088.1 GCA_947474805.1 Caulobacterales bacterium
GAGCCCAAGGTGAGTTGGCGAAAATTGCTCGTCCGCGATGTGAGACATTAGGCTTTTCTTGTCGAGGCAGAAGGCCAAGAGGACCTAAAAGCCATAGATATCGCCGCAACGAGAGTCGCTTATGGCGGCAAAAATTGCGAAAGCCGCCTTGACGCAGGAGTGAAGGCGATCTGCGTTACGGTCCAATAACTCGTGAGCAGGAAAGGATGTTTTCGAGGTTCGAGTCATCGTCACGTTTCTCATTCTCGCTTTGTGAGTTGGCTGAATGACAGCCGCGTGACTTCAGCTGACGGCGCTACTACTTGCCTATCAGTCTTGTTAAAGTTGAGAAGTGCGACAAATGGTCCACAAGCTGGGGTGATATTCGGAGGCGAATTGCAATCCAAGGTCATCTATTCGGCGGTCAGTGGGTGCGGGGCGTCGCCCGACGGTCAAATCAGGACCTGTTCAATCGCGAATATTTACGGCGACTTGCGCTTCGATCGGGGCTCAGAGTTGGGGCGTTCGTTCCCGGATCGGAATGGCGCCGATCGGTGCAACAAATTTCAGCACGATCAGCACCATTAAAGCGCGCGGCGAGCGCTCACATCTCAGCTGCCGACGGGGGCTGTGAGTGTGAGCCCGCAAACCCCCGGCGACGCTTCAAACCGCCGCCCTTTTAGGCCAGGTCCCTAGTTCCCCGC
Source organism: Caulobacterales bacterium (assembly GCA_947474805.1). Taxonomy (GTDB): domain Bacteria; phylum Pseudomonadota; class Alphaproteobacteria; order Caulobacterales; family Caulobacteraceae; genus CANJKM01. The sequence continues at coordinate 684 of CANJKM010000088.1, forward strand.
CTTCAGTTCGACCCAGTCGTCCTCGATGCGGGCCACCAGGTACTTCTGGATCATCTCCGCGTCGCGCTGGGAGAGCTTGTCGCCGAAGTTGGGCATGCCGTTGGCGGCGCGTTTGCCCCGCAGCACGATGTCGAAGAAGTCCTTGTGCGTCTGGGAGGACATGCGGCGCAGGTCCTTGACCCCGCCGCGCGCGTCCGCGCCGTGGCAGACGGCGCAGTTGGCGTTGTAGACGTCGAAGCCCTCGCGGACGTCGCCGTTGCTGTGCGGGATGCGCGGCGGCGGCTCGAGCGCGGCGCGCATGAACTTGAACTCGGGCAGCTTGGCCTTGCCGTCCAGCTTGAACACGAGAAGCCGTCCGTAGTCGTAGAGATTGAGGCCCGGCTCGCTGGCGTTGACGTTGTCGTGGGCCAGGCCGCCGCCGAAGCCAGCGTTGATGGCGATGTATTGCACCCCGCCAAGGCTGTAGCTGATCGGCGCCGCGATCGGGGACTGCTGGACGGGCGACTCCCACAGCTTCTTGCCGGTGCGGGCGTCATAGGCCGCCAGGGTCGCGTCGCTGGTGCCCTGGAAGACCAGATTGCCGGCGGTGGTCAGAACGCCGCCGGAGCCCCCGCGCTTGTAGGGCACGCGCCAGGCTTCCTTCTGCTTCACCGGGTCCCAGGCGATCAGGAAATAGTTCTGGTGCTTGCGGTTCTCTTCGGCCAACTGCTTGCGTAGGTCGGGATAGCCGACCAGAGATTCACCAGTCTGGGAGAGGCCGCCGATCTTCAGCTGGAAGTCCGGCTTGAGCGCGATGATCCGGCCGGTCTCATTGACCGGGAAGTAGACCAGTCCCGTCTGCGGGTTGAACGCCATCGACTGCCAGTTGTGCGCGGCGTTGGGGATGACGAGAATGGGCTTCTCGGTCAGGAGCATCTCTTTCCTGATGCGTGGGCGCCCCGTCTCCAGGTCGATGCCGTCGGCCCAGTTCTGGGGAATATAGTCCTTGGCCGAGATCAGCTTTCCGGTCGCGCGGTCCAGAACGTAGAAGAAGCCGTTCTTTGGCGCGTGCATAATGGTCTGGCGCACCTTCCCGTCGATCTTCAGGTCGGCCAGCATCAAGGGGGCCGTGGCGTCGAAGTCCCACTGTTCGTTGGGGATTTCCTGGTAGTGCCAAGCGTAGGAGCCGTCTTCGACGTGCAGGGCCACGATCGAGGAATTGAACAGGTTGTCGTCGCCCGGCATGGTGCTGCGGAACTGCGGCGCCCAGGGCGCGGCGTTGCCGGTGCCGATGTAAACGAGCTTCAGCTTGGGATCATAGATGATGGTGTCCCAGTCGTTGCCGCCGCCGCCGGACTTCCAGAACTCGCCGTTCCAGGTCGGGCGGGCCACCTTGTCGGCCGTAGCCTGGTTCGGGGCCTCCTTCAGCGCGGGGTCGCCCGGAACGATGTAGAAGCGCCAGGATTGCTTGCCGGTCGCGGCATCGTAGGCGGTGATGTAGCCGCGCGCCGCAGACTCGCCGCCGGCGTTGCCGATCACCACCTTGCCGTCGAACACGCGCGGCGCGCCGGTGATGGTGAGCAGCGCCTTCTGCCCGTCGTCAAAGGTGTTGACGGTCCAGCTCGGCTTGCCGGTCTTGGCGTCGAGCGCGATCAGCCGGCCGTCGAGGGTCGCGACGTATATCTTCCCCTTCCAGGCGGCGAGGCCCCGGGTGACGATATCGCAGCAGCCATTGCGGGCGGTGCCCTCGGGCACCTTGGGGTCGTAGCTCCATAGCTGCTTGCCGGTGCGCGCGTCGAACGCCTTGACGATGTTCCAGGGCTGGACGTTGTAGATCACGCCGCCGACCACCAGAGGCGTGCCCTCCAGCCCGCGGGTCGAGCCGAGGTCGGCATGCCAGGCCAGGCCCAGACGGCCGACGTTGGCGGCGTTGATCTGGGTGAGGGGGCTGAAGCGCTGTTCCTGGTAGTCGCGTCCGTGGCTCAGCCAGTCGCCGGGATGCCGGTCGGCGTTTGCGATGGCCGCGCCGTCGAGGGCGCCGATGGTCACCGGCCTCACGGCGGATGGGCTCGCCTTGGCGGCGGGCTTGGCGGGCGCGGTCGCGGCCCAGGACAGGGCGCTTAGGGCGGCCATGCTCAGCCCGGCGGCGATGGCTATGGATGACAGACGGCGCATGGTTCCTCCCAATCTAAGCTTGCTCGCCCGACCAGCGGTGGTCGGCCGTCGCCCGTGTTTCCGGGCGTTGAGTTCGACCGCGTGGGCTTGCGCCCGGCGATCGGCTTATGGTGGTTATGAACGGAACGCGGCTTTCGCGCCATCGTCCCAAAGGCCGCGCCCGCCTGGCGGTGGTGCGAGGCGCCGCCGGCATTGACCGCAAGAGCGCTGGTGGTGAGGCGGATGGAAACGGACTGCTCTGCGCCGACAAGTCACCTGTTTCATGGCCCCCGATCTCTTCATCAACCGCTAAGTCTGCTCTTGATGGCGTCCAATACTATCGGGCCGTCCGGTCGGACGGGCCCCGCAAGAAAAGCAAACGGGTGGGGTCATGGCGATCGACGGCAAAGCGGTGAAGGCGGGCCTGGAGGGCGGCCTGCTCGGCGGCGTGATCATCTGGATTTACGAGGCGATCGTTTGGGTCGGGGTGCAGCATCAGATGCCGCTCCAGGGCATACCTCGCAACGCTACCGGCCTCGTGTTCGGTAAGCCGGCGCAAGAATCGCTTGGCCTCGCCGCCTATGTGCTGGGAACCGGCATCCACTTCGCATTCGCCCTGACCTGGGGCGTGGTGTTCGCTCTGATCTGGCCCTCCTTCCGCCGGCGGGGGTGGGAGGCGACCTTGATAGGCTTGTTCTACGCCGTCTTCCTCTGGATCGTTATGCATTTGGCGATCGCCATCGTCGGCGACGATCACCCCAATTACCTCGATCCCGCCGTGATCATCGGAGGGTTCATGTCCCACTTCTTCTTCGCCGTTCCGCTCGCCCTTCACGTCAAGCGCCGGTTGCAGCCGGCTTAGTAGCCGGAAGGCGGAGAAACTCCGGCCAATCCAATCAGGCTCGCCGCGGAACGGGCGCCGCCTCGGGCGCCGCGCCCGGCGCCGGATATTCCGCCTCGGCTTTCGCGGGGCGACGCCCCCTCCACCGCTGCTGAGATCTCAGGGCGGAGGGGGCTCATTCGTCCTATTTGGCGTTGACCTGGCTTTCGAACCATTTGCCGCCGACTTCGGCGCATTTGGCTTCCGAGCCTGGGCCGTAACCCTGGGCGGTGCCGCCGGCCCCGAGGACGCCGACGAACTGGCCGTCGACCTTCAGGGCGTAGCCGCCGGGCGAGACCAGGCCGCCGGGGGCGATCTTGTCGAGGATGTCGGCCTGCTGGCCGATCTCCGCCCGGGTCTTTTCCTTGGTCTCGGCCTCCACGATCATCGGATAGGTGGTCTCCTGGGTCAGGACCGAGGTGTACATCTTATGATCCAGGGCGTGCTGGCCCACCTCGCCGGTGTAGTCGTCGATGATCCGCACCTTCCACTGACCGTCCATGTCCATGACGCCATAGGAGCCGCGCTTGCCGTTCTTGCGGCACTCGGCGATGGCCACTTCGACCGCCGCGATGGCGAGGTCCAGCGGGATGCTCTTGACCCATTCGATCTTGGGCGCGGTCTTGGCCGCAGGGGCCGGGGCGGCCTTCTTGGCGGCGGCGAACGACGGAGTGGCGGCGGAAGCCATCAGGCCGGCGACGCAGAAGGCGGTCATCAGGGTGCGGACGGTCATCAGCTTGTTCCCTTCGGAATTGGTTTTGTTGTTCACTTCAGCTGATCCTTGATCGCGTTGAAGCCCGCCATGGCGCAGGCGTGGTCCGCGTTGTCGGCGGTGGCGCCTTTGCCGGGGGGCTCGGCGCCCGCAACGCCGATGGCGCCCAGGAACTGGCGGTTCGGCTGGGTCCCGATGAACAGCGGGACGGCGCCGGGCTGGATCAGGGCGCCGTCGTTGAAGCGGTTGATGATCGTGGCTTCCCAGTCGGTTTCCGGCGGGACGCCCGGCGCCGAATGGCTGGCCAGTTCCTGGCTCGCGGTCTGACGGATGACCGTGGCGTGCAGTTTTTGCGGCAGGGCCTTCTGGCCGACCATGGTGGCGTAGTCGTCGACGTACATGACGATCATACGGCCATCGTGGTCCACCACCCCGACCGACGGATGCTTGCTCCGGCAGGCGGCCAGGGCCGCCTTGGCGGCGACGATGGCCAGATCGACGGGGATGGAGCGCACCCACGGCACCGGCTGGCCCGGCTGCCAGGCCTGGACCGGCGGCGGGTTCGGCGGCGGCGTCTTGTGGAGCGTCAGCGCATCCATCGGCAGCTGTTGCGCGGCCAGCGTCGGCGTCGCTCCCGCGCCCAACGTTATGAGGGCGACCGTCGCCGCCACGGCCATCGTGTGAATTTTCGCCATTCAATCCTCCCTATGCGCGAGCGATCGTCGCCGCCCTGCGTCGGTCGCACCTTAGCGCCTTCTGCGAGCACGAGAACCATTTAGGGTGCGATGTTTCCGCCTGGGTCAGCGGGAGCACGCCTGATCGCGAAGGGACCGACGGCCGGACGCTGTCAGGCTTCGGCTCATAAGGCCGGCGGCAAGCCTCTATGCCGAAGAGGCGGCGCATTTTGCCTTCAAAGACTTTGGACTTGGCTTGCGGCGCAGGCCGTCGGGCGCGAACTTATTCGCCGGCCACCCGACCTGGCGCAATCGACCGCGAATGCTTTATTGACTGACGAAGGCGGTGTTTCCGAAGCCCGACTGGACAATGGAGGAAAAGCTGCCGGACGAGATGGTTTGATAGACCACCGCCGAATTCATGCCTCCAGATTGTAGGATCACGCTTTGAACATCGGGGGCGCTTTGGTGCACCTCGGCATAGAGGCCGCTGGAGCCGGGTGAAACGCTTTGAACGATGAGGCTGAAGTCGCCGAGACCGGTCTGCTCGACCAGGGTCGCCACGCCCTGGGGCGGATCGCCGAGAGTCGGTCCGGCGCCAGCTTGGACCATTTCGACAAGATCATGCCGATTTACCAAGAGCGATGCGTCGAGCCGCGTGATTTGCTCGATGGCCGCCGTGCCGGCGGACACCGGGGCGGCGGTGAGCCAAACGGCGGTCGTGATGGCCGAACAGGCCGCCAATCCAAATTGCTTGAACATCGCCACAGCCCCGCTTCTGCGCCCGTGATCTTGGGCGGACGGCGGTGGCCGGCGCCTTTGAAGGTCCGGTCACTGTGGGGGGGACTGGTTCAAAAACGGTTCATCGGCGTGGTTTATTCCGAGATAACGGCACGCCCGGGCTCAAGCGGCGCTGCGCGGGAGGGTGAGACGTAACTCGGTCTCATCGCCGTTGCGGCCGAAGGCGAGGGTGGCTCTCAGCCGCTCGGCGCGCATGGCCATGTTGCGCAGTCCGTTGCCTCCCGCGCGCTGCTCGATGCCGGGGCCGTCGTTACGAACGGCGATCGCCACTCCCTCAGGGGTCTCGAAGGCGGCCACCTCCACTCGGGTGGCGCGTGCATGCTTGATCACATTGGTGACGCCCTCCTGGACGATGCGCAGGACGTCCAGCACCTGGGCCGGCCCCAGCCCTTTCAATTCCGGAAGGTCGTCCACCCGCCAATCCAATTTGAGCCCGGCGGCGCGGACCTGCGGTTCGGCCCGCTCGCGCCAGGCGCCGAGCGCCAGGGCGAGGTCGCCGCCGTAGTCCTCCAGCGAGCCGATGATCAGCCGCATGTCGGCCAGGGCCGCGCGGGCGTGGACGGCGATCTCGGCCCCGTGCGGTCCGGGGGAGTCGGCCAGCGCCAGCATGGAGGCGAGTTCGCCGCCGACGCCGTCGTGCAGGTCGCGCATCAATCGGGCGCGTTCCTGCTCGACCGCCTCGGCCTCACGCCGGATACGCAGCTCCTCATATGTGGTCCGCAGTTCGGCCTCGGCCGCGGCGACCCGGAGACGCAAGGCTTCAGCGGTCTGGTCGGCCTCGCGCAGCGCCTGGACGAAACGCAGAGTCATCAGGGTGCAGACAGCCATCAGCCAGCCGCTGACGGCCGCGCGTCCCAGAAAGACCTGGTCCCGCAGGATCCCGACCGCCTCCAGCATGTCATGGCCAATGAAGGGGAACACGACGACGACGCCCAGAAGAATGATCAGGGCGTCCCGGTTCCGGTTCAGGGAAGCCCGCGCCAGGGTCCCGATACCGAGCAGGACATAGGCGAGGATCATCACTATCCCGCCCCGGGTCACCAGCGTTGGATTATAGGCCGCCGCGTTCAGCAGGTAGAGGGCCCAGAGCAGGCCGGGCGGGACGGCCAGCAGCCAGGTGCGGCGGCGCATCGGTGCGCCAGCGACAGCCCTTATGAACATCAGGAGGGCGGTCACCTCCCACAGCACCAGCAGGTTCCAGAACGGATAGTCCGAACCGCCCCAGCCAAAGTCGGGCACCAGCACAGTTCCATGAACAGCGGCCAGGACCAGCAGCGCCGCGAGCCAGCCGTAGGTGGTCTCCGACCGCCGCGTCGCCCAGATCAGCGCGAAAACGATGGCCATCGATCCTTCGCCGCCGGCCACCAGCGTCGGCAGTCCCGCCGATGTGAACCAGCGCGCCTGGTAGTAGGGCCTGAGCGTCGCGCGCGGTCCGACGAAGATACGGGCCAGAGAGGCGGGCCGGCCGGGCCGCGACGATAGCTGGATGTCGAAGTGGTTGGCGCCCACGCGCACCGCGGTCTGCGACAGGGGCGCGAATATCGGCATGGTGACAAAGCGCAGGCTGCGCAGGGTGTCGAGGTCGTTGAGGGCGATCTGCTGACCGTTGGCCTCGATCACGACCGCCGCCGCATAGGAGGGAAGTAGCAGGGCGGCGTCCCGGGCCTGTGCCGCGCTCAGATCGAGATCGAACCGGCATGACAGAACCACATCGGGCGTTCCGCCGGGCTCGGGAGCGAGATAGGGGAGCGCAACGGTGTGGAAGGCCTCAAGCGGCCGCCCCCCTTTGGTCGATTTCTGGCACTGCAGGGTGTTCACCGCCATCTCGGCGGACGGTTCCTGGAGCCCTGTGAGCGGGATGATGACGCTGATGGCGAGAAGAGTGGTGACCAGCAAGGCGATGCCGCCAACCCGACGCCACCAAGGCAGGGCGGCGACTCCACCTGTCACAGTTTGATCAGGCCGTAATGGATCGCTTCATAGACGGCCTCGCCCCGCGTCCCGACGTGCAGCTTGCGGTAGACGGACTTGATGTGGGTCGGGACCGTATGGTGCGAGATTTCCAGGCGGTCGGCGATTTCGTTATAAGTCAGACCCTTGGCGATGCCCCAGAGGATATCCAGCTCGCGGGGCGTCAGCCGGGGGGCGTCGGCGTTCGGCTGGGCGGTCGCCATCGGCACCAAGCCCCCCTCGCGGGCGCGCCGCACGATGAAGCCGGCGATCGAGGGCGACATCGGCGAGCCGCCTGCCAGAACCTCAAGCGCGGTGGCCAGGATGTCGTCCGGTAGAGCGTCCTTCAACAGATAGCCGGAGGCTCCGGCGGCGATGGCGGCGACGATGGTCGCCTCGTCCCCGAGCACCGAGATCACCAGCACCTCGACCGCCGGGTGACGCTCGCGCGCCTCGGCGAGGAGGTCGATGGCCATGCCGTCGGGTAGGCGCAGGTCGGAGACGATCAGATCGGGCGCCTGGGTGGCGAGCGCCACGCGGGCGGCGGCAAGATCGCCCGCCTGGGTGACGTCGAAATCCCCGCGCGCCGAGAGTGCGAGCGCCAGACGGGCGCGGATCGGCGCGTCGTCCTCGATCAGCAACGCCCGATGCGGCCTGCTACCGAGATTTTCGGACGAAGGTGCCATGGTTCGACAGTACGCACCCAAGCGCGGCCGCACCACTCCCATGATCATGGGATAGTCCCACCTCTTCCTGCGGGCGCAAATGGCGTCAGTCCCGATGCGGAATTGCCGGGATGGGGAGAAAAACGAGATGCGTACCAGGGTCGCTCTTGGCGTCGTCGGCTGCATTGCGAGCGCGCTCTGCTTGGGCGGCGCAAAGTCGGCGCGTGCGGCTCCACTGGTTTATCAGCCCGTCAACCCGTCGTTCGGCGGCAACCCAGGCAACTCGGGCCACTTGTTGAGCCTGGCCAATGCCCAGAACGGCTACGGCCCGCCGCCGACGGCTACCGCCAGCGCTAGTCAGACCCAGGCCGCCCAGTTCCTTCAGCAACTGCAGAGCCGTTTCCTGTCGGCCCTCGCCACCAACGTCACCGACGCCATCTTCGGCGACAACGCCCAGAACCACGGCAAGGTGGTGTTCGGTAGCCAGACCATAACGTTCAATCGCGGGCTCGACGCTGTCGCGATCGACATACTCGACGCGAGCACGGGACAGAACACCACGATTTCGGTCCCCCTCCTTCTGGCCGGTCCTTAGGGCTAGGAGCGATGAACATTATGCGCGCCTCTCTCAAGCTCTTTCCGGGCCTCGCCTGCGCAGCGGCCTTGGTGCTGACGGGATGCGCCGGCGGGCCTCGCCCTAGCCTGTACGCCCGTCCGGAGACCGCCAAGGTCACCAGCGTCAGCCAGGATTTGATCGATCTACCGACCGCCGCCCAGCCAGTGGCTGTCGCGGTCTATGGCTTTGTCGATCAGACGGGACAGTTCAGCCCGACCGACAATATCCAGACCCTGTCGCGCGCCCTGTCGCAGGGCGCCACATCGGTGCTGATCCAGGCCCTGCGCGAGGCGGGCGGCGGCAAGTGGTTCGTGGTGCTGGAGCGCGAGCACCTGGATAACCTCCTCAAGGAACGCCAGGTGATCACCGAGATGCGCCAGCGCTATCTCGGCGAGAAGAGCGTCAATGCCGAGACCCTCCCGTCCTTGCTGTTCGCCGGCGTGCTGCTGGAGGGGGGGGGTGATCGGCTACGACGCCAACACCCTGACCGGCGGCGCCGGGGCGCGACTGCTCGGCATCGGCGGCGACGCCAGCTACCGCCAGGACACGATCACCGTCTATCTGCGCGCGGTGGCCACCAAGACCGGTGAGGTGCTGGCCTCGGTCGTAGCCCGTAAGACCGTGGTCTCCGCCGGGCTGCAGGGCGGCGCCTTCCGTTACGTCAGCTACAAGAACCTTCTTGAGACCGAGGCAGGGTTCACCGTCAACGAGCCGCGCACCATCGCGCTGGAGCAAGCGGTGCAGAAGGCCGCCTACGACCTAGTGATCGAAGGCGCCAAGCAGGGAGTCTGGGCTTTCGCCGACAAGACCGCAGCGGCGTCGCTGATCGACAACTATCTAGCCAAGCAAGGCGGCGAGCGGCCTCGGCCAGCGTCCGCGACCAACCCGGTCGCCGTGGCCGCCCAGGACCGGTCAGCGCCCTCTCGCCCCCAGCCGCCGCCGGCTGCACCCGCGCCGATGGCCCAAGCCCAGGCGCCCCAGGCGCTTGAGGTCGATCTGCCCCCGGCGCCTCCTGCACTGCCCGCGCCGGTGGTTCTCCGCGAGGCGCGGCCTGCCTATGAACCGGTCGTGCTCCCGATCTCGGTTCTTCCCTCTCTGAGGCAGACCGAGAGCTTGCCCGAGGCCAAACCCAAGCCCGTCATGGTCGGCCCCGCCGCACAAAGCACGGCGTCGGCGCCTGTCGCCCCTCGCGACGGCGGCGCGGCCGCATCGGTACAGATCGGCGCCTATGGATCCTCGGCGCTGGTCGAGCAGGGCTGGCGCGAGACCGCCGCGGCCCTGCCGGCGCTGATGGCCGGAAAGTCCAGGCGCATCGAGCCGATCGAGCGAGCGGGCGGAACCCTCTATCGGACCTTCGTGGTCGGCTTCTCAGGCAAGGTCGCGGCCCAGGCCTTCTGCAGCGCACTGAAGGCTGCTGGCCGCGATTGCATGGTCAAGGCCGAGCCTGTTTCCCTGGCCCCCGGCAACCAGGCCTCGACCCGACCGCGCGCCATCACACCTTCCCCCAATTCTCGGGCCGTCCGTCTGGGCGCCGGAGGAGACCCCGGACCAGGCCCACGGCCGTTCGGATCGAACCTGAAGTCGATCTCAACCGGATCGCCGGACGCCGGGCGCATCGCCCAGACCACCAAGAAGGGAATCTAGACCATGACCAGCAGACGTATTGTGCTCGCGGCGGCCTCGGCCTCGGCCTCGGCCTCGGCCCTGGCGCTCGGCTTCGGTGCCTTGCCGGCGCTGGCGGCCAACGAAAGCACCATCACCCAGCCCGGCACCTACAACAACGCGACCGTCACCCAGAGCGGCGGCGCGAACGGGACCTCCACCATCACCCAGGCCGGCGGGACCGTCTCGCCGCGGGTGGACGGCCTTGGCGTGGCGATCGTCACCCAGGCGGGCGCCGCAATCAACGGCTCGACTATCAGCCAGCTGGCCGCTTCGATCCGCGCCTCCGCTACGGTCAGCCAGTCCGGGGCCGGCGGCGGGACCAACACCTCGGCGGTGACCCAGGACAATACCAAGGCCGTCGCCAGCGTGACCCAGGCCAACGCCACGGGCGCGGGAACGAACTTGGCCACCGTGAGTCAGAGCAACAACAACGGAACCCAGGACCAGAA
>CANJKM010000089.1 GCA_947474805.1 Caulobacterales bacterium
CAGGGCCTTGTCGATATAGCGAGCGGCGCGGGCCTCGACGGCGCCGGGGCCGTTGACGTCGCTGGGGATCAGCCTTCCGGTGATCGCTTCAAGCGTCGCGGCTTCGGAAGCGCTCAGGCTCTCCAGGGTCTCGCGAACGGAGGCGGGCTGCGGCGCGGCCTGGGCCGCCAGAGGCGCGGCGGCGGCCAAGCCGACGCCCTTGAGCATATCGCGGCGCGATGGTCCTGATCCGGCCAAGCGGCTTCCCCCATGTCATGCGGCTCTACGACCGCTTCGGCGGCTAGACCATCACGGCTTGGGGCGGCGCGTCACGGAAAATCAGTGGGGCAGCGTCTTTCCGGCTAGGTCGATGGCGTGGCCGCAGTTGCTCTCAAGGATCACCGCGAACCCCAGCGCCCGCCAGGTGAAGCCGTCGTCGCGCTTGAACTCGGCGCAGTCGCTGCCGTCGTCGCACTTCAGGCTGAGGGTCGCGCCGTATTCAGGGTTGGGCGAGCGGGGCTGGAAGTCGAACACCGCCTTGGCGATGGGGATGGTGCCAGTGGTGCGCACCCGCCCCTGGTCCTGGTTGCGCAGGACGATGGCGTCGCCGCTCAGCGACAGCAGATGAGTCTGGCCCGTCGGGTCACGCATGCCGCATTGATTCACATTGGCCAGGATTTCCGAGGCGGCGGCGGCCCCGGCCTGGTGAGGAAGCGATACGAACAGCGCGGCGAGCGCCAAGCCTCTGAACATCGGAAGCACCAAAGCGACCCTCTTTTCGTCAGCACTACGCTTTAGAGCCCGTCTGGCTCAAGTGGGAACCGGCGTCGCCGTCCGGACGGGCTCTAAGCTTATATAGGCAGACTCTTCTTGTCCGATTCAGATGAGGCCATCTGAATCGGGAAGGGTCTAGGCGGGGCCGCTCGCGACACGGCGCCCGCCGCGCGGAGATTAGGCCGCAGCGATCGCCCGCTCGATGTCGGCGGTGTCTTGGCCGGCCAGCTCCTTGCCGATCTCGCCGCGCAGAACCGCCGTCAGGGCCTTGTGGTAGTGCTTGCGCAGCTCCCCGAGGGCGCGCGGCGGCGCTATGATCAGGAGCGCTTCGATCTTGCCCGCCAAGACCTGCTTGTTGAGGAAATCGGCGGCGCCGACCGCGAAGCCGTCTTCGCCGCCCTGACCGCCGCCGGGGTTGGCCGAGCTGCTGTGATGACCCGAGCTCGCGCCCTTGTGGTCGCCGTCGATGGCGGCGTGGGCTACGGCGGTGAGCTTAGGATGCACCTCGTCGCCGCTGTTGCGGAAGAGGTTGAATCGTTCGCCGTCCATGACCGCGACCGTGGCGCCCGTGGGAAGTTGCATATGTATCTCCAGAGTGTCCCGCCGGAGTGGCGGGTTGTTCCGCGGCCTGGGCCGTGGAGTGTAGTTGCACAAACTCTTAGGGGTCTGCTTTGATCCAATCGAGGTCTAGCGGGTCGTTGCCAGCCCCGCGCAGGACCGATCGGATCGACGCTTTTTGCATAGGCGACGACAGAAATCGGACCTTGACGGGGCGGCCCCGCCCACCCGCTACTTATGCCTCATCACTAAGATGACGAAGGCCGCTCAGAGAAGCGGCGGGATGGGGTAGGGACCTGAAATGTCGAATGACGCCGACACGCGCAAACTCGTCGGACGACGGGGCTTTTTGAAGGGCGCCGCTGTCGCGCCGGCCGCAATGGCCGTCTCCGCTCCTGAACTCGCCGACGCTCAGACGCGAGTCGCCGTCCAGGCCGCCGCCGCCGCGAGCGCAGGCGCGACCGCGGTCCCGGCCCCGACGCCCGAACAGGTCGCCCGCGAGACCTCCGCCACGCCGCCGCAGACGCCGACGCCCACCGTCAAGGTTCCGGGCTCGGACCTGATGGTCGAGGTGCTGAAGCGGCTGGGTGTCGAGTTCTGCACCTCCAACCCGGGCTCGAGCTTCGAGGCGCTTCAGGAGTCACTCGTCAATTACGGCGACAAGCCCAACACCATGCCGGAGTTCATCACCTGCCTGCACGAGGAGACGGCGGTGGACATGGCCACCGGCTACGGCAAGGCCGAGGGCAAGCCCATGGTGGCGCTGCTGCACGGCACGCTCGGGCTGCAGCACGCCTCTATGGCCATCTACCAAGCCTATTACGGCGGTGTGCCGATGGTGATCATCGCCGGCCGCGACGACGGCTTCATCCAGGCCCATACCGCCAACGACATGGCGGCCATGGTCCGCAGCTTCACCAAGTGGGACGCCCATCCCAAGACCCTTCCCGAGGCGCTCGACGTGCTGCAGGAGGCCTACCGCCAGGCCATCACCGCCCCGACAGGGCCGGTGGTGGTGATCCTCGACACCGAAATTCAGAAGGCCGAGGGGGCCGGGGTGGCGATTCCGACCTACCGGCCGCCGGTCATCCCCGGGATCGACGCGGCGACGGCGGAGCGGCTCGCCGCCCGGCTTTTGGCCGCCAAGAACCCCCGGCTCAGTGTCGGCAAGCTGCGGACGCCGGAGGGCGTGAAGAACGCGGTGAAGCTGGCCGAGCTGGTCGGGGCCTCGACCGCCACCCAGTCGACGTCAGGACCGATGAGCTTCCCCAATCGCCACCCCGCCTGCGGCCCGGGCGCGGACACGGCCTATGACTTCACCTTGGGGCTGGAGAGCGGCCCCGCCGATGTGGCCATGATGGGACCCACCATCGCCTCGATCGCGGCGCTGCGGGATAAGATGGGCGTGGCCTTCGGCGGCCTGCGCGCCTCGCCCGCGCCCACAACGGCGCCGGGCGGCGGCGGGAGCAAGATCGGCGAGAAGATCGACATCGACGCGGAGGCCTCCTTGCCGGCTCTGATCGCCGTGGTGGAGAAGGCCATGACCCCGGCCCGCCGCCGCGCCATCGCCGACCGCGTCGCCAAGAACGCCGCCGCCAATCAGAAGGCGACGGTCGAGGGCGTGCACAAGGCGCTGGAGGCCAAGCGGGTCGGCTGGAACAACAGCCCTGTCAGCTTGGGGCGGATCTACGCCGAGCTGGCGCCGCTGATCGAGAATGAGGATTGGTGCCTGGCGAGCCCCACCGCCTTTTCGGGCTCGCACCACCGCGATCTGTGGAACCACGACAAGCCCTACAGCTACCTTGGCCCGCAACCCGCCGGCGGAATCGGTTACGGGGCCGGGGCTTCGGCTGGGGCGGGTCTGGCGGCGCGTGAGCGAAAACGCATCGTCATCAACATCCAGACCGACGGGGACATGAACTTCGCGCCGGGCGTGCTTTGGACCGAGGCCCACCACGGCCTGCCGGTGTTGAGCATCATGCACAACAACCGCGCCTGGCATCAGGAGCTGATGTTCCTCGAATTCATGGCCGGCGCGCGCGGGCGCGGCACCGACCGAGCCCACATCGGCTCGACCCTGAGAGACCCGTTCATCGACTACAAGAAGATGGCCGAGGCCTATGGCGTGGCGGGGGAGGGGCCGATCACCGATCCCAACGAACTCGCGGCCGCCTTCAAGCGGGGCATCGCCTCGGTCAAGGCCGGCAAGCCCTACCTCATCGACGTCATCACCCAGCCGCGGTGAGGAACATGACCATGACCCTGTCTTCGAAACTCGCGATCGTTTTCCTGGCCCTCGCGGCGGCCTTCGCCGGCGGGGCCTCGGCCCAGACGGCTGGCGACCCGGCGCGCGGCAAGACACTCTACTTCGATCACGGCTGCTATGGCTGCCACGGCTACCAGGGGCAGACCGGCGCCCGAAACCTGGTGGGAACCAACAGCCCGATCATCGCCAAGCCGGAGGTCTTCCTATTCTTCCTGCGCCAGCGCGGGAACTTCCTGCCGATGATCCCCTCGACCGCCATGCCGAGGTTCTCGGAGAAGGCCTTGCCCGATCCGCAGGCGCTCGACATCTATGCCTATATCAAGACCTTCAAGCTGGACGCGCCGGACGTGGCGTCCATCCCGGTGATGGGTCAGATCGAGGCCTCGGCGGCGCGGGCCTACCAGGCCGGCAGATAGGGGCCGAAACCCAGGGCCGCGCGATCGGCTCTTGACGCGACGGCGCCTTCCGGCTGCAAGTTGACTTGATCAACTTGGAAGCACGATATGTCGAACGACGCCGGCGCGCGCGAACTTGGGCGGCGGGCCTTTCTGAAAGGCGCCGCGACCGGTACGGCCGCCATGGCGACCGCGGCGCCGGGCTTGGCCGAGGCCCGCGCCCGCACGGACGAGGCCGCCGCGCCCGAAGCCGCGGTCGCGGCGCCGCCGCCGAACGCCAGCCAGATCGCGCGCGAACTCTCCGCGTCGCCTCCGGCCTCGCTCACCCCCTTAGTGACGCGGCCCGGCTCGGACCTCATGGTCGAGGTCCTGAAGCAGATGGGCGTCGAGTTCGCCGCCGCCAACCCTGGCTCTAGTTTCGAGGCGCTGCAGGAATCGATCGTCAACTACGGCGACAAGCCCAACACCATGCCGGAGTTCATCACCTGCCTGCACGAGGAGACGGCGGTGGATATGGCCTCGGGCTACGGCCGAGCCGAGGGCAAGCCGATGGTCGCCCTGCTGCACGGGACGCTGGGCCTCCAGCACGCGGCCATGGCCATCTACCAAGCCTACTACGGCGGCACGCCGATGCTGATCATCGCCGGGCGCGACGACGGCTTCATCCAGGCCCACACCGCCGACGACATGGCGGCCATGGTGCGCAGCTTCACCAAATGGGACGCTCACCCCAAAACCCTGCCTGAGGCGCTCGCCGCCCTGCAGGAGGGCTATCGCCAGGCGACCACCGCTCCGACCGGGCCGGTGGTGGTGGTGCTCGACACCGAGGTGCAAAAGGAGGAGGCCGGCGACTTTGCTGTTCCCGCCTATCGCCCACCGGTGATAGCCGGGCTCGACGCAGCCGCCGCGCGAAGGCTGGCCGAGCGGCTGATCAACGCCAAGAATCCCAGGATCAATGTCGGGCGGCTCCGGACGCCGCAAGGCGTTCGCCAAGCGGTGCAACTGGCCGAACTGATCGGCGCTTCGACCAGCAGCCAGGCCACCGTCGGGCCGATGAGCTTCCCCAACCGACACGCCTCGTGCGGTCCGGGCGCGGCGACCGACTATGACTTCACCCTGGGGCTGGAGATCGGCCCGGCCGATGTGGCGCTGATGGGGCCGACCATCGCCTCGATCGCCGCGACGCGCGACAAGATGGGTGTGGCCTTCGGGGGGCTGCGCGCCAAGCCCTCGCCGCCGACCGCGCCCCTCGCGCCGATGGCCGTGAAGATCGGCGAGACGATCGGTCTCGACGCCGAGGCTTCTCTCCCGGGCCTGATCGCGGCTGTCCAAATCCTGCTGACGGCTGAGCGCAGGGACGCCATCGCCAAGCGCGCGGCCCTCACCGCCGCCGCCAACCGTAAGGCGAACGTCGAGGGCGTGCGGAAGGCGTTGACGGTCAAGCGAACAGGCTGGAACTCGAGCCCGGTGAGCCTCGCACGGATATATGCCGAGCTATGGCCCCTGATCGAGAACGAGGACTGGTGCCTGGCCAGTCCCAGCGTCCTGTCAGGCTCCCATCACCGCGAGCTCTGGGCTCACAACAAGCCCTACAGCTATCTTGGCCTGCCGCCCGCCGGGGGGATCGGCTACGGCGCCGGGGCCTGCGCGGGCGCGGGCCTGGCGGCGCGGGAGCGCGGCCGGATCATCATCAACATCCAGACCGACGGCGACATGAACTACGCGCCAGGCGCACTCTGGACCGAGGCCCACCACGGCCTGCCGGTCCTGAGCATCATGCACAACAACCGCGCCTGGCATCAGGAGCTGATGTTCCTGACCTTTATGGCCGGGGCGCGGGGGCGAGGGACGGACCGGGCCCATATCGGCTCGACCCTGCGTAACCCCTTCATCGACTATCGCAAGATGGCCGAGGCTTACGGCGTGGCGGGGGAAGGGCCGATCGAGGATCCCGCCCTGCTGCGGGCAGCCTTCAAGCGGGGCATCGCCTCGGTGAAGGCCGGCAGGCCCTACCTCATCGACGTCATCACCCAGCCGCGATAACGGAGCCTGCCTTGAAGATCGTGATTGTTTCGATCCTGGCGCTCGGTTTCGCCGCCGGCGGCGCCGTCGCCGCCCCCGCCGGGGGAGACCCGGTGCGCGGAAAGCAGCTCTACTACGACCACGGCTGCTATGGCTGCCACGGCTACGGCGGCCAGACGGGCGCGTGGAACCTGGTGGGGACCTCGAGCCCGATCGTGAACAACGCCCAGGCCTTCCTGTTCTTCCTGCGCCAGCGCGGCGGCTTCTCGCCGATGATCCCCTCGCTCGCCATGCCGAGGTTCTCGGAGGCGGCGCTGCCGGACGCCCAGGCGCTCGACATCCAGGCCTATATCAAGACCTTCAAGCTGGATGCACCGGACGTGGACTCCATCCCGCTGATGGGCCAGATCGAGGCCTCGGCGGCGAAGTCCTACGACCCCGGCAAGTGAATTAGCCCGCCGGCCGCATCGCCTTCACCTGCGCCTCGGTCACCGCGTCCTTTGCGGTGTTGCCGAAGTTGGTGCGCACATAGGCGACCACCGCCGCGATCTGGGCGTCGGTCAGGATCGGGCCGAACTCCGGCATGGCCTTCTGGCCACGGGTGACCACCAGGATCGGATAGGCGGCGACCTTCAGCTTGGCGTTGTTGGCCAGCGCCGGATACATGCCCGCGCCCAACGCGCCCTGGGCGTCGGGCATGTGGCAGCCCTGGCAGATGCCCTGGTAGACGGCCTCGCCCGTGGTCAGGTCGGGAAACGTGGCCCGTTGCTGAGCCTGAGCCGAGCCTGCGCCCAGGACGACTACCGAAAGCGCCGACAACAGGCGGATTTTCATCGAGGATTTCATCGGCATTACCCTGCCATGACGCGCTGGTGGAGACGGCCAATGGCGTCGAGCGACGAGGTCACCGCCCCCTCCTGCCAGGCCGGGATGTAGGAGGCGTGCTCGCCGGCCAAGATGATCCGGCCATCGAGGGCGCACATGTTGTCGTAGTGCTGGGCGCGCAGCGCCTCGGTCCAGCTGCCGGCGCAGCCGAGCGTCCAGGGTACGCGGTGCCAGGCGACCGAAACGCCGTTCTCGAACTCGACCGGATACTGGGGGTGGATTTTGCTTCCGTATTCGACCGTCTTCTTGATCCGCTCTTCCGGCGACATGGCCGAGTAGCGGTAGGCGTTGGGCCCGAAGCCATAGGCTCCCAGCAGCACGCCCTTGCCTTTGCTGAAATAGTCGGTCGAGGGATAGCTGATCATCGAGTTCGGCTGGTCGGTGTAGCTGATGCCGCCGTAGATCTTCTCGTCCTCTTCCCAGAAGCGGCGCTTGAACTGCAGCCCGACCTTGATCGAGGCGCCGTAGGACAGGGCGTTGATCGCCGCCCGCATCGGGGCGCCGACACTCATCGGAATCTGGCTCAGCACCGAGGCGGGGATGGTGTTGACGCACCAGTCGGCGCGCACCGTGCGCGGGGGGCCGCCGGCCTTGGCGTCGACATAGGTGACGGTGACGCCGCTGGCGTCCTGTTTGATTTCGATGACCTTGGAATTGTATTGGATGATCGGGCCGAGCTTGGCCCCGAAGGCCTTGCCGATCATGCCCATGCCGCCGACCGGCTGGAAGAGGGTGTTCTGGAACTCGTAGCCGACGCCGGCGGCCACCGAGGCCCAGAGACCCGACTTGAACACCTCCTGCATGCCCAGCGGTTCGGAGTCGATCGGACGCGCGGTCAGTCCGCCGCCCGGATCCTTGTCGAAGCCGCGCCGGTCGCTGACGCGCGGACCCTTCTTGTATTCGTAGTTGCGGTCGAGCGCCCCCCACTGGCGCATGGCCTGGAGCAGGACCTCCTGGTCCTCCTTGGTCACCATCTGGTCGAGCTTGGCCTGCTGGGTCGACTTGGCCAGCAGTTCGGCCGTATAGCCCTGAAAGTCGGCCGCGATATGCCGATAACGTTGGGGCTTGCCGCCGAACGCCTTGGTCGAGTGGACGAAGGTGTTGTAGCCGACCTGCACGAAGGGCTGCATCGCCACGCCAAGCTCCTGGCAGTAATGCAGGATGCCGTGGTGGTGGTAGGGAATCCGCCAGGGGCCGGGGTTGATGTAGAGGCCTTTGTCGAACTCGCAGTGCTGGGTGAAGCCGCCGAGCTCGGTGTAGGTGTCGCCGCCCTGGATCGACCAGTTCCGGCCGCCGGCGCGGTCCTGATACTCCAGGATCTGCACCTTGTAGCCGGCCTTGCCGAGCTCGTGGGCCGCGACCATTCCCGCCAGGCCAGAGCCGAGGATGATCACCGAGGCGCCCTTGGGATCGCCCGAAAGCTTGATCGGGCCGTCGAACTTCGACTCGGCCGCATAGGCCAGGGTCGACATCGCTTCGTACATCACCGCGCTGCCGGCGACGCTGCCGATCAGCGAAAACAACTGGCGGCGGGACATCGCCGGCTTATTCGATTCACTCACGAGCTTATCCCCTGATCACCGTTCTCCTATGGACGTCGGCCGGGGCGATGGTGGGAGAAAAGCGGCGGTGCAGAGCCCACCGGCCAAGCTTTTTGGGTGCGCTGCACAATACGCAAGCGGCCCTGCCGGTTTTGGGTCAGGACCCTAGATTGTCGGGGGCGCCGCCATCTGGCGCTGGACCGTGGCCGGCGCGCCCGCTGGCGCGCCGAGTCTGCGGATCCTTAGCCGCGGTTAGTTGATCGTCTTGGTCTGGTTAGCCTGGTGGATGATGTAGGCGCGCAGGGCCTGGGTCATCCCGGTATCGAGCTCGGCCCCGAAGGCGGCCATGCCCTGGTGCTGCAGCGCGCCCTTGGACACCACTTGATCGAAGGCCGCCTGGGCCTGGATGAAGGGCGAGCGGCGCAGGTCGGCCGGTCCGGTCGGGCCGAGCCCCCCGCCGATGGCGTTTCCGCCGTGGCAGCGCTGGCAGTTGCGCGCGAACAGGGCCGCGCCCTTGTCGATCTCGGCGATGGAGACGGTCTGGGCGGGCGGATTGATCGGCGGACGCTGATAGGGCGGCTTGGGCGGCAGCTTGTCCCGGCCGCCGAGCTTGAACACCATGAGCCGCGCCGGGCCGTTGGCGTCGGTCAGCCCGCCGTAGGGCGCGACCGTGCCGCCCCAGCCCGCCATCAGGGCCACGTACTGCACCCCGTCGAGCTCATAGGAGGCCGGACCCGCCAGCACGCCGGTCTGGGTGTCGAAGGTCCACAGCCGCTCGCCGGTCGCGTCGTTGTAGGCGGCGAACTCATTGGCGCCGTTGCCGCCGAACACCAGGCCGCCGGCGGTCGAGAGCAGGCCGCCGTTGAAGGTCTTGAGCATCGGGACCCGGAAGCGCGCTTCCTGCTTCAGCGGGTCCCAGGCCAGGATATAGGCCGAGCGGGGCGTAGCCGCGTCGGCGCCCGCGACGCCCTCGTTGATGTTGGCGGGGGCCGGGCCCTGGCTCGGCAGGCGAGTGACTGCGGAGAAGGCGCCGGAGCCGGTGTTGTAGCCAAGCCTGGTCGGGCCGGCGCCGCCCTCGGTCGGGTCGTCGATATAGAGGTAGTTGCTCTCGGTCGCCGGGATGTAGACCAGCCCGGTCTTGGGGCTGAAGCTCATCGGCTGCCAGTCGTGTGCGCCGCCGGGGCCGGGGGAGGCGACGAAGGGCTTCTTGGTGTCGCCATAGCGGGCGGCGGGGTTCTCGATCGGCCGTCCGTTGGCGTCCAGACCCGTCGCCCAGTTCATCGGGCCGTAGTTCTTGCCCTGAATGAACCTCCCGGTGGCCCGGTCCAGCACGTAGAAGAAGCCGTTCTTGGGCGCGTGCAGCAGGGTCTTGCGCAGCTGGCCGTTGATCTTCAGGTCGGCGAGGATGATCGGCTGGGTCGAGGTGTAGTCCCAGCTGTCGCCCGGCGTCTCCTGGAAGTGCCAGACGTATTGGCCGGTCTCGGGCCGGATGGCGATGACCGAGCCAAGGAATAGGTTGTCGCCGCCGCCGGGGCTGCGTACCGCCGCGTTCCAGGGCGAGCCGTTGCCGACCCCGACATAGAGGAGGTCGAGCTCCGGGTCGTAGGCCATGCCGTCCCAGGGCGTGCCGCCGCCGAAGCCGGACGGGTTGCCGCCGGGCCAGGTCGGGCGCGCGATCTTCATGGCGGCGTCGGAAACCTGCCCGTCGTCGCCCGACTTGCCGGGGACGGTGTAGAATTTCCACTTCTGCTTGCCGGTCTGCGCGTCATAGCCGGCGACGAATCCGCGCACGCCGAGCTCGGCGCCGCCATTGCCGATCACCACCACGCCCTTGATCACGCGCGGGGCGCCGGTGATCGAAAGCCGCGTGTCCTTGGGGAAGGTCTGGGTCGACCAGACGACCTTGCCGGTCTTGGCGTTGAGCGCGATCAGCCGCCCGTCGAGCGCGCCGACGAAGACCTTGTCGCCCCATAGCGCGACGCCGCGATTGATCGGGCTGCAACAGGTGTTGATCTGCCAGTACTGGGTGCCCGGCTTGTAGTCCCAGAGCTTCCGGCCGGTGCGGGCGTCGAAGGCCCAGACCTCGGAGAAGTCGGTCGAGACATAGATGACCCCGTCGTGGACCAGGGGCGTCGCCTCCAGGCCCTGCCGCTCGCCGAAGTCAAAGTGCCAGGCGAGGCCGAGCGACTTGACGTTGGCCTGACTGATCCGAGCCAGGGGACTGAACCGCTGCTCGTAATAGTCGCGGCCGTGGCCGAGCCATTCAGCGGGCGCCGCCGCGGTCAGCCGGGCCGCCGTGACGGGTGCGCCGCCAGCGGCTGCCCAGACCTGGGCCGCGCCCACCGCCATCACGGCCGCTAGCGCGAGCGCAAGTCGTTTTCCGATGCGCGATGCCCGCATGGCCTGCTCCCCGTTTTTGCTTATGGCCAATGTGTGATCGGCGGTTACCGGTGACGATAGACTGATCGGCGCGGTGATGGATAGCGGACGAGATGCCCGTCTGGGCCAAGCTGGTCGCCCGCTGACCGGGCATGCAAAAGGGGCCGCGCAAGCGCGGCCCCTCGGCAGTTCTAGTGGTCAGGAGCCCTAGAGAACCTTGCCGTCCGGCAGGGTGACGGACTTCAGGCTGCCGCCGTTTGAGCCGTCCTTCATCGGGCTGATGACCACGGTGATCTTGTCGCCCGGCTTCATGATGGAGGACTTCCAGCCGCGACGGGCCAGACCGTTCGGGCTGCCGCCCTCGATCGACCACTC
>CANJKM010000090.1 GCA_947474805.1 Caulobacterales bacterium
AGGAGACAGGCATGAACACCACCACGATGGTCGCGGTAGTAGCGACGACCGCCAGACCAATGGAGTCGGCGCCCAGGAGCGAGGCGCGATAGGGCGTTGCTCCCCGCTCGATCCGCTTCTCGATATTCTCGATCTCGACGATGGCGTCATCGATCAGGATGCCGATGACCAGGGTCAGGGCCAAAAGGGTGATGATGTTCAACGAAAAGCCGATCGCCGCCATGGCGGCGAAGGTCGGAATCAGACTGAGGGGCATGGCCGTCGCCGCGATGGCCGTCGCGCGCCAGTTCTTCAAGAACAGGAAGACGACCAGGGCCGCCAGCGCCATGCCCTCCAAGAGGACGTGGACGGTCGAGACATAGCTCTCGCGCGTCTCGTCCACGGTGGAGAGCAGCTGGGTGAATTTCACATTCTTGTTCGCGGCCGCCAGTTTGGCGATCGCCGCCTTGGCGGAATCCTCGGCGGTGACCTCGGAGACCTCTTTGGTCTTGTTGACCTGGAAGGCGACGACCGGCCGACCGTCCAGCACGGCGAAGCTGCGCGCCTCGGCCGACCCGTCGCCGACCTCGGCCACGTCCGACAGCTTCACGAACCGGCCGTTGGTCGGAATGGTGACGTCGCGAATGGCCTGGACGTCCAGACCCGAGCCGAGCACGCGCACCGTCTGCTCGCGGCCGCCGATCTGGGCGCGGCCGCCCGGCTGGTCGGTGTTGTAGAGACGCAGGGCGTCGTTGATCTGGGGCGCGGTGATCCCGAGCGCCGCCATACGGCCGGGATCGAGGATGACGTTGATCTCGCGGTTGACCCCACCGACGCGGCTCACCTGGGCCACGCCGCGCGAGGCCTGCAGGGTGCGGGCGACGCTGTCGTCCACGAACCAGCTGAGCTCCTCCATCGACAGGTTCGGCGAGGAGACGGCGTAGGTCAGGATGGGCGCCGAATCGATGTCGATCCGCTGCACCGTCGGGGGATCGATGCCGTTGGGCAGGTCGATCCGCACCCGCTCGACCGCGGTGCGGACGTCATCGGTCGCCTTCTGCATGTCCGAGCCGAGCGCGAACTCGACCGAGGTGGAGGAGAAGCCGAGCGTGACGGTCGAGGAGATGTGGCGCACGCCCGAGACGGAGGCGATGGCGTTCTCGATCGGCCGGGTGATCTGGTTCTCGACCTCCGACGGCGCCGCCCCGTTCTGCCCCACCGTCACCGAGACGATCGGGAAGGAGACGTTCGGGAAGCGTTTGATCGGCAGGTTGGCGTAGGCGATCAGCCCGACGATGGTCAGGGCGATGAAGAGGATGGCGATCGGCAGAGGGTTGCGGATCGACCAAGCGGATATGCGCAGTTTCATGCGGCGGGCCCAGACGCTTCGGCGGTCTGCACCTTGTCGCCGTCATTGACGAAGGCCGAGCCGCCGAGGGCGACGCGCGCGCCCACCGGCGGGCCCTGGACGAGCTCGACATAGCCGCCCGAGCGCTGGCCGGTCCTGACCGACACACGATGCACGCGGCCATCGGCGCCGACCGTCATCACCGTGGCCCCGCTGGAGGCGAAGCGAAGGGCGGCCTCGGGCACCGTCGGCACGGGCCGGGCGCTGCCGCTGAAGATTACGCGGGCATACCCGCCGGGGCGCAGGTCGGCGCGGATCGGCAGAGCGATGCGGGCGCGGCCGAGTTTGGTCTGCTGGTCGACGCGCGGGCTGATCAGGCGCAGGACGCCGGCCACGCGGCCTCCGGACGGCAGCTCGACCTGGGCTCGGTCGCCGGCGCGCAGGCCGGCGAGGCTGGCCTCGGGGATCTCGGCGTCAAGCTCGACCAGATTGTCGCGGACGATGCGGAACATCGCCGCGCCGGGACTGGAGGCGTCGCCGGGGCGCACGGTCCGCTCCAGCACCACGCCCGACACAGGGGCGGCGATGGTCATCCGGCCCTGGCGGGTCTTCAGGTCGTTAAGCTGGGCCTGGGCCACGCCGACGGTGGCGTGGGCCGAACGGGCGGCGAGGCGCCGCTCCGAAATCGCCTCCTCGGAGAGCACGCCGACATTGTCGAGGCCGTCGACGCGCTTGGCTTCGGCGTCGGCCCTGGCGGCCGCGACCTCCTGCAGCTGCAGATTGGCCTGACTCTGCTCGATCTGGGCGCGCAGCAGAGTGTCGTCCAGGAGCGCCAGAGGCTGGCCGGCGCGCACATAGGCGCCTTCCTCGACGAAGACGCGGGCGACGCGGTAGCCGGACAGTTCAGACGAGACGGCGGCTTCCTCGCGCGACACCAGGAGACCCGAGGCGGTCAGGCCGCCGCGCAGGTCGCGGGTCTCCACACGGGCGACGCTGACGGTCAGCGGCTGCTCGGCGGCCGGCTTGACCTCCTTCTTGCTGCAGGCCGCCGCGAGGAGGCAGAGGGCCAGAACGGAAAGGGCGGCGGGTTTCATCGGCTGCGGTCCGCGATGGAGGTGGTTTGGTCTGGCGTCCAGCCGCCGCCGAGCGCCTTGAAGGCGGCGGCGGAGTCGACCAGGGCCTGGTTTCTGATCCCGGTCGCTTGCGACCGGGCGGCGCGCCAGCGCCGTTCGGCGTCCAGCAGGGTATTGAGATCGGTCAGCCCGGCCTTGTAGCCGATGTCGGCGGCGTTGAAGGCGAAGCGGGCCTGCTGCTCGGCCTCCTGCAGCCGGTCCACGCGGGTCCGGTCGCCGGCCACGGTGTTGAGGGCGTTCTCCGCCTCGGCGTAGGCGGTCTGCACCGCCTTTTCATAGGCGACCACCGCCTGTTCGGCGCGGGCGCCGGACGAGCGGGCCGCGGCCAGCAGCTTGGGCCGATCCAGAACCGGCACGGCGGCGCCGGCCGCCAGGGTCCAGGCCCATTGGGTCAGTTCGAACCCGCCGGTGCTCTTGGAGATGGAGACGCCGGGCTTGAGGGTGAAGGTCGGGAACAGGGCCAGCTTGTCGTAGCTCAGCCGCCCCAGGGCGCCTTCCAGCCGGGCCTCGGCCTCGCGCACGTCGGGCCGGCGCGCCAGGATGTCGCCAGGGGCCTGGGCGGGCGGCAGAGGCGCGGGGCCCGCCCCCGGTTCGATCGGCAGGCTGGCGGTCGGATCGGAGCCGCGACCGATCAGGACCAAAAGATTGCGCTTGGCGGCCTGGAGCGCGACCTCGAGCCGGGCGACCTCGGCCTGGGCGGCGGCGCGATCAGTGTCGACGCGGGCGGCGTCGCCCTTGGAGCCGAGCCCGCGCTGGACCCGGATGCCGGCGACGCGGGACAATTCGGAAGAAATGCGCAGGCTCTCCTGGGCGTCGGCCAACTGGGTGGCGACCGAGCGGGCCTGGAACAGAGACTGGGCGGTCTGGTCGGCCAGGCTCATCCGCGTCGCCTCATAGTCAAAGCGGGCGGCGGCGAGGTCGGCTCTCGCCGCGCGCAGGGCCGCGCGGCTGCGCCCGAACAGGTCAAGCTCCCAGCTGACGTTGAAGGCGGCCGAATAGGTCTGCACCTGGCCCGCCGGCGAGAACAGGTTCCGGCCGGCGATCACCTCGGTGTTCTGGTTCTGGGCGTTCCCGGTCGCCTGGCCCTGAGGCAGGGTCGAGAAGAAGGCCTCAGAACGGTTGGCGCGAGCCTCGGCCAGACGGGCCAGCGCGCTCTTGGCGTCGGGGGCGTTGGTCAGGGCGGTTTCAATCAACCCATTCAGTTGCGGGTCGCCGAACAGCGTCCACCAGCGATCGAGAGCCTGGGGTTGGAGACCCGCGTCTATGGCGGCGGCAGGGGTTTCATAGGCGGTCGACACGCGCGTGTCGGGCCTCCGGGCGGTCACGCCGGAGCAGGCGGCCAGGAGGACCGTCGAGGCTGTGGTGAGGAGGAGGACGCGGTGCATGGGGAGGGTTCGAATGGTCTAGCTTGGAATTACAGCCGAGGGTTGACAGAGATGCTTGATAGTGTCAAATACTTCCATTATGAATTTTCGACAACGATGACCAATTGGCCAAACTGAACTGTCCAGCATCGTTTTCACTCATCGACGCGGGCCGCGACGCCTGGGTCTTGATGATCCAGCTGTTCCATTCCCACCGCCGCGCCTTTTCATCGATCGCCGCCGAGGCCGAATTGGGGCCGTCGCAACTACAACTTCTGATGAGCATAAAGCCTGAGCGGGCCGCCCCGATGAGCGAGCTGGCCGACGCCCTCTACTGCGACGCATCCTATATCACGAGCCTGGTCGACAAGCTCGAAGCCCGCGGCCTTCTCGAGCGCCGCCCCAGCCCCGGCGATCGCCGAGTGAAGCTGATCGCCCTGACCCCCGAGGGCGAGGCGATGCGCGCCCAGCTAATGCAGCGGGTGTTCCAGCCGCCATCGTCGATCGCCGCCCTGAGCGAGGCCGACCGCAACGCTCTGCGCGATATCCTGACGCGCGCCCTGGCCGACGCCCCCGCCGCCTAACGCTGCTCTCGGGATCGAACGGGGTCCCCGCCACTGGATTTTGCGCGTTCTCGGCGTATGACGAGGCCGTGAGCGACCTCCCCGATCCTCCTCCCGAAGACGCCGAAGCTTCCGCCGCGCCCGCGACCACCCGTCTGCCCTGGGGCGCGCGGCTGGTGCCGCTGGCCGTGGCCAGCGCCCTGATGATGGAGATGCTCGACGCCACCGCCCTTTCGACCGCCCTGCCGACCTTGGCGCGTGAGTTCATGGTCGAGCCGGTGCACCTGAAATTCGCCCTCACCTCCTACATCATGGCCCTGGCCGTGGCCGCGCCCGCCTCGGGCTGGGTGGCGCAGCGCTGGGGACCCAAGCGGGTCTTCTGCATCGCCATGGTGGTCTTCCTGCTGGGCTCTGTGCTGTGCGGCCTGTCGCGCTCCCTGCCCGCGCTGATCGCCTCGCGCGTGGTGCAGGGCGTCGGCGGTGCGATGATGACGCCGGTCGGCCGGCTGATCCTGGTCTCGGCCACGCCGAAGGAGCGGTTCGTCGCCGCCATGGCCTGGTTCTCGATGCCCGCCCTGATCGGACCGATTCTGGGCCCGCCGATCGCCGGCTTCATCCTGGAATTTGCGAGCTGGCCCTGGATCTTCTTCGTCAACATCCCCTTCGGCATCCTGGGCATGGCGGCGGTGACCGCCTTCGTGCCAAAGCTTGAAGAAGGCCACCCGGGCCGCTTCGACATCCTCGGCTTCCTGCTGGCGGCGGCGGCGATCATCTCGCTGGTGGTGCTGGCCGACACCATCGGCGCGGGTCTGATCCCGCTGTGGAGCCAGATCGCCCTCGCGGCGGTCTCGGGCCTGTTCGCCGTCGTTTTCATGCGCCACAGTTTCCGCCGCCCGGACCCTGTGCTCGACCTTGGCCTGCTCGCCTACCCGACCTTCCGCGCCGCCCTGCTCGGGGGCAACCTGATGCGGATGGGGCTGGGCGCCACGCCGTTCCTGATGCCGCTCCTGCTGCAGGTGGCGCTGGGCTGGTCGCCGGTGAAGGCGGCGTCGGTGACCATCTTCACCGCCGTCGGCATCTTCGCGATGAAGCCCCTGGCCGCCCCGATCATCAGACGCTTCGGCTATCGCACCACCCT
The DNA here is from genome assembly GCA_947474805.1 of Caulobacterales bacterium. Classification (GTDB taxonomy): domain Bacteria; phylum Pseudomonadota; class Alphaproteobacteria; order Caulobacterales; family Caulobacteraceae; genus CANJKM01. The sequence continues at coordinate 5,526 of CANJKM010000090.1, forward strand.
GATCTGGGCCGGCGTGCTGGCCGCGATCGGCGCCGCTGTACCGGCCGGCTTCGGAGCCTGGATGCCGCCGGTCGCCATGATGGCCATCCTAGCCTGGTCCGGCTTCGTCCGGTCGATGCACTTCACCGCCGTCAACACCTTGGGCTACGCCGACGTGCCGCGTGAACGGGTCGCCCGCGCCGCGACGCTTATCGCTGTGACCCAGCAGGTCGGCATGAGTCTGGGGATCACCGTGGGCGCCCTGGCCCTGCATTTGACGACGCTCGGCGGCGGCCCGCTGACCGCCGACCGGTTCGTCTTTCCCTTCCTGCTGATCGGGGCGCTCTCGCTCCTGGCCGTGCCGATCTATATCCGGCTGTCCAGGGACGCGGGCCACCAGATCAGCGGCCGCAGCCGCTAGTCGGTCTCGGCGGGCAGCCGCAGCCGATAGACGCCCTTGAAGGTCTCGGGATCCGCCGACCTGTTGTGCCGCAGGATGACGAGCTTGCCCTGCCGGGCCAGGCCGACGGCGATGCCGCGTACCTGGCCGAGGCGCCGGCGCCAGTTCTCCAGGTCCACCGCTTTGGCGATGTCTTCAGGCGAGGCGCTCTTGCCGGGCGGCAGGGCCGCCAGCATCGCCAGCATGGTCTCTTCGATTCCAGCACTCATGCCGCTAGTGGAACAGACCCGCGGGCAACAGTCCAACCACAGAAGCGGTCATGCAGGTGGCGAGGAAGCCGACCAGCAGCGCCTTCCAGACCAGGGCCAGGATTTCCGGGCGGCGCGTGGGGGCAAGAATCCCGAAGCCGGCCGAGGTGATCCCTACCGAAGCGATGTTGGCGAAGCCGCACAGGGCGTAGGTCAGGAGCATCCGCGAGCGCTCCGATAGAATGTCCCCCGGCGTCGACCCGAGCTGGATGAAGGCGGTGAACTCGGTCAGCACCAGTTTCACCCCGAGCAGTTCGCCGCCCTTGTGCGCCTCGGCCGCCGGAATGCCGATCGCCCAGGCCAGGGGATAGAAGAGGTAGGAAAGGCCGCGCTCGATCGAGATCGGGGCGCCCGCCACGTCGGGAAGCATGCCGAGCAGCTGATCGACTAGAGCCACCATGGCCACAAAGACGATGAGGGAAGCGGCGACGTTCAGCACCACGGCCAGGCCATCGGTCGTGCCGCGGATCATCGCGTCGATGGTCGAGTCGTACTTCTTCTCCTCGTCGAGCTCGAAGGGCACGTCGGCCTCGCCGTCGCCGGCCGGGACCAGCACCCGGGCCAGGGCGACGCCGGCCGGAGCCGAGACGATGGAAGCGGTCAAAACGTGGGCGGCGGCGTTGGGCAGGGTCGCCTTCAGGAGCGCCGCATAGGCCACCATGGTCGAACCGGAAACGCAGCTCAGCCCCACCGCCATCAGCACGAACAGCTCGGATCGGGTCAGCTTGTCGAGGTAGGAGCGGATGAAGATCGGCCCCTCGACCTGGCCCATGAAGATCGTGGCGGCGGTCGCGAGGGCCGGCGGCCCGCGCAGCTTCATGGTCTTCTGGAAGGCGAGGCCGAAGCCCTTGGTGATCACCTTGAGCACGCCCCAGTGCCAGAGCACGGCCGAGAGGGCGCAGACCACCAGGATTACCGGCAGCACCTGAAAGCCGAAGACGAAGGGCGCCATTTGCGGGTCGGCCAATGTGTAGGGCTGGGGTCCGCCGGACAGGTAGCCGAAGACGAAGGCCGATCCGGTGCGTGTGGCTGTTCCGAGCCCGTCGACCGCGTGGCCGACCTGCTGCAGCGCCGCCTGGGCCGGCGGCACGCCAAACAGCACCAGCACGATGACGATCTGGATCACCACCGCGCCGAGCACGAGTTTCCAGGGGAAGCGCTTGCGGTCTTCCGACGCCAGCCAGCAGAGCAGGATGACCAGCGCGATGCCGGTCAGGCTCTGAAAATTCTCCAACCCCATGGATCGTCCCCCATTGAGGAGCAATCAGAGGCCGGAGAGCGGCTTTCCGCAAGTCTCGCGAGCGCGCCAGGCGATTTGTGAGCGGTTTCGCCGCTTGGGCGCGCAGCGCGGAAGCGGCTCACGGCATGGTGAGTTCGCGCACCAGCTCCGGCTGCCCATAAACTTTCAAGAGCGCCTCGGTAATGGCCGCCGTCGAGGCGGAGACAGTCCGGTTCAGCGCAGGGTCGTAACCGTAGGACCCGCCGAGCGAGTGGATGTTGCCGTCGAACACGGCCCCGACCACCTGGCCCTTGGAGTCGATCAGCGGCGAGCCGGAGTTGCCGCCGATGATGTCGTTGGAGCTGGAGATGTCGAACACGGTCTCGGGGTTCAGCCTGGACTGGGCGGCGACCCAGCGCGGGGCCAGGTCGAACGGCGGCTTGCCGGTGGCGCGTTCGTAGAGGCCCTTGAAGCGTGTGAAGGGCTCGATCTTACGGTCGCCCTCGGTCCAGCCCTCGACCGCGCCATAGGACAGGCGCAGGGAGAAGGTGGCGTCGGGATAGACGCTCGCGCCCAGCACCTTGAAGCGCAGGGTCGCCAGCCGCTCCTGCGCGCGCTCTGTGGGGCCGGTGATGCGGGTCTCCCAGTCGCGCCGCACCGCGCGGGCGGCGGCGTCGGTGCGGATCACGAAACGGATCAGGGGATCGTCGGAAGCGTCGATGGCCGCCTGGCCGCCGTCCCACAGCCGCTTGCGAAGCGCCGGGTCGCCCAGTTTGGATTTCGACAAGGCCAAGGCCAGCTCTTCGGGCGATTCACGTCCGAGTATGGCGCGGACCTCGGGCGCGTCGACCGTCAGCCGTTCGCGCATCTTCAGAAGCCAGAACTCCAGATAGAGCCGCTCCAGCATGGGCTCGATCGGCCGGGCGTCCAGAAGCTGCTTCTCCAATAGGGGAAGGCGGGCGTCGGCGTATTCCGGCAGCCGCTCGGCGCCGGGCTTGCGCCTCTCCTCGGCCCCTCGGACCAGGGTGCGGGCATAGGCGTAGAGCTCGGACCCGCCGCCGCCGCGCCGCTCCAGGAAGTCGTTACGATAGAAGAGAGCGGCGTAAGCCGGTTGGACGGCGGCGATCTCGCGCCAGGGATCCTCCGTCCCGGCCTTCGCCTTGAGTTTAAGCGCCTGGTCGGCGGCGCGGCGCGCCGAGATGAAGCCCGGCGCGTTCAGGGCCTGGAACTGGCCGAATTGGGCCTTGATGCTGTTCTCGACGCCGAACAGGGCGTGGTCGGCGACCCGCTTGGCCTCGGGCCCCTGGCTGCTCATCTCGATCAGCCGGCCGCGCAGCTCGGATAACCGGATCAGGGTCCAGGGTAGGGAAAGGCTACGCAGGGTTTCGAGCTGGTCGGCGGTCAGCAGCCGCTGGGTCGAGCCGGGATTGCCGGCCACGAACACCGGCTCGCCCGCCTTGGGCGCCTGGGTGCTCCAGGTCAAATGGGTCGGGGTCGCCGCCGCATGGTCGGCCTCGTAAAGGCGGATGAAGGAGAAATCGAGGTCGTAGCGGGGGAAGTTGAAATTGTCCGGATCGCCGCCGAAGAAGGCGGTCGCATACTCCGGAGCCAGCACCAGCCGGACGTCCGGATACTTGCGGTAGGTGTAGAGTCCGAACCGACCGCCTTGGTAGAAGCCGATCACTTGACAGCGGTGGGTCTCGGTCTTGCCGGCGCAGGCGGCCTTCTCGATCGCGCCCGCCTCGGCCTCGCGGGCCAGGACGAAGGCCCGGCCGGTCTTGCCGGTGGAAGCCTTGGCGATGCTGACGGTCACGTCGGCGATCGACTGCAGAATCTCAGCCTGCATCCCGGCGCAGCGGCGCTCCTCGGCCGGGCCGGTGGCGGCGAATCCGTCCTTCATCTAGTCGCGGCCGGGCGCCGAAAGATCCTGCACACAGTCGGAGACACAGTGGTGGTTGGTCAGCACCAGCCCCTTGCCGTCGACCAGCGAGGCCGAACAGCCCGTCGACAGCCGCACGGCCGACCCCTGCACGCGGTCGAGCCAGGCCTTGTCGATGGTCACCCCGTATTTGGCCTCCGCCCGCGCGGCCGGAAAGGCGTCGAAGGTCCACATCCCCTCATCGGCGAGGGCGGGCGCGGCCAGGACCGACAGCAGGGCGACGAGCGCGGTAATCCGGGACATTTGGCGGGTGATCCTTCCGTCGGGGGGTAGAAGCGCCTATATAGGGCAGGTCGGGTTTCGGCCCGACTATGGAGATAAACGCGCTCGTAATAAGCGGACCGGACCCGGGTGCGATTCCCGGCGGCTCCACCATTTCCTTCGCCGGCTAGGGCGAAGTCCTATGGGGCCGATCAGCATCGACGGACGTGTAAAGGGGTTTGCTTTCTCTCGGAATGGGTCCCCGTGATCGGCCCATTTTCTAACTGCGAACGATAACTTCGCTCAAGAGGTCCGCCTCGCCGCGTAATGCGACGAAGCGAACTTCGCTTCTTAAAGCCCTAGTGTCTTAGCAGCGCTAGGCGGGGCCCGAGGGGAGCCTGGCAACAGAATCCCCTCACCCACTCCCTCAATCCGGCCCAGGGGAGTCTGGCGACAGAATCCCTCCATCTCTTCCCGCTGGTCCAGTCTGCGGGGAGTTTGGCGATCGAATGGCGGCGTCGCCGGATCGCATCCCCGGCTTGACCGTTTTCCAACCCAGATATTTAACCCCCTCCGGTGGCGACAGCGCGGGCGCTCGCGTGCTATTCTCAAGACCCTGCTGAGTGTTGAGGACGGAATGGCCCAGGATCGAAACGATCAGGACCTGATGCACTATGAAGCCCTGGCGCAAGAGGCGCTCAGGGGCGTGGTGAAGGCCGCCTTGAAACGCGCCGCCGCTCCGGGCGGCCTGCCGGGCGCGCACCACTTCTACATCACCTTCAAGACGGGGGCGCCGGGCGTGTCGGCCCCGCCCGATCTCGTCGAGCGCTATCCGGACGAAATGACCATCGTCCTGCAGCACCAATACTGGGACCTGGCGCCCGGCGAGACCTTCTTCGCCATCACCCTGAAGTTCGGCGGCTCGCCCAAGAAGCTGTCGGTGCCCTATGCGGCGGTGACCCGTTTCTACGACCCATCGGTGCAGTTCCTGCTGCAATTCGACGCCCCCGAGGGCATGGGCGGCACGATCGAGTCGATGACGCCCCGTCCCATCGATCCGGACCGCGCCAGCGCCGAGCCGGCCATCGGCGAGGACGACTCCCCACCGGGCGACGGACCCAAGATCGTCTCGCTGGATCAGTTCCGGAAGAAGTAGTCCCCTTGGCGGCCAGCGCCTTTTCGGTTCAGATGAGCGATCTGCACTGATCAAGGGGCTTTGATCTTGCGCTGGACTCGGCCGTTCGCGGCGTTTCTCACCTTCGTCGCCCTGGGCGCGGCCAATGCCCAGGCGGCCGGCGACGACTTTGCCGACTGGGGCGCCGTCGTGGTGGCCGGCGACTTTCACGCCCACTCGGGCGGCCCCACCGAAGCCTTCGACAACGCCCGGCGTGATGTGGTGGGCGCCCTCGTCACCGCCGGTTTCCAGCCGGGCAACATCGTCCAACTCTCGGTCCGCCCTGAACGCTATCCCGAGGCCAAGGCCGGCACGGCCGATCTCCTCGGCGTCGCCCAGGGCCTGGCCTACGCCGCCGGCAAGGCGCCCGGCGGCTGCCTCCTCTAT
>CANJKM010000091.1 GCA_947474805.1 Caulobacterales bacterium
ACCACCGACAGCTACCGCTGGACCTATGAGGGGTTCATGCAGCGCCAGCTCTGCTTCACCTCGATGACCGGCCAGTTCAGCTGCACCGTGCCCGAGCTGATCGCCCTGCCGCACAAGGAGACGGGCGAGGCGCCGGTCCTGCCGGTGGCGGGGGGCGCGGACGACGAGCCCTTCCCGGCAGCCATCGCCGCCCAGGAGCGTCTGACCGCGACGCTGAAGGCCCGCTCGGCGGCGCTGTTCGCGGAGGACAAGCGGCTGAAGGTCGATCCCATCTTCCGCGCCTCGGGGGTGACGGCGACCGTCGCCGGCCCCGCCGCCGCCCGTCCGCGCTAGGCGCCGATTCGACGCCGCCAGGCCGGGCGGTCCGGCAGGGCGATCTCCCAGGGGCCGGGCTGGACGCCGTGGGCGTTGGCCTCGGGGCGGCTCTTGGCCAGGCCGATCCACAGCTTGAAGACAATCGGAACCAGCAGCCCCACGACCATGCCGGAGCCGACGGCGAAGACGAAGCCGAGCGTATCCTCGGGCTTGAACAGGGCGTTGCTGAGCAGGCCGAGGCCAAAGGGGGCCAGAAACTCGAACAGGCCGAAGACGATAGGCCAGATCGCCGACCGGCCGGCGTCGTGAAGCCGCTTGGCCTGGATGCAGAAGGCCGAGAAGCAGAAGACGGCGGTGATCTCAAAGGCCAGCGGCGTGCCCCAGGTGTGACAGCCCTCGCCCGGCGAGCAGGCGATCCCGGCGCCGGGACCGGGGGTCTGGAGCAGAAGCGTGCTCCAGCTCGCGGTGACCACTGAAATCAACGAGAGAAAGCCAGGCCGCAGCGTCAGCATGCCGTAGGCGGCGCTGACGCCAAGCCCGAGGAGGCCGAGCGCCAGGAGGCTGGTCCAGTAGAGCGGCGCGCGGATACGGCCGAAGGGCGACAGGAAGAGCCTCAGAAAAAGGAAGATTCGCCGCTGGCCCGTTCCGGTCATTCTGGTCTCCAAAAGCCGCGCGAAGGTGGCGAAGGGCGCGCGGGCTGGCAAGGCTTAAGGGCTTGTTGACCGGCGCGGAGCCAGATCGGGTCATGCGTCTGTTTTCGACCCTGCTGGCGGTGCTCGCCCTGGCCCTCGCCGGTCCTTGCCTGGCGGCCGCGGCCAAGGCCCCCCCGCCGATCCGGCTGCGCCCGGCCCCGGCCGCCCAACCGGCCAGGCCGGCGCAGTCGAAGATCGCGCCCCTGGCCGGCCAGAGGGTCCCGCCGTTGTCCTTCGCCGGCGCGCCGGGCCTGAAGGCGCTGGGGCTGGAGTCGATGCGGCTGGGCCTGGCCGACGCCGGGCCCGCCTGCCGGTCGAGCTGCGCCAGCAGCCGCTATCTCTGCGGGGTGGACGACGAGAGCTGCGTCGCCGACTGGCGCCAGTGCGTGCTGAGCTGCGGAACGAGCAAGCCGTAGGGCCTTCTGTCTAGAACAGCGCCCGGTCGTCAGCGGCGGGCTCGGGCGCCGGCGCGGCCGTCGCCGAGGCCGGGGTCACGGCCGGATCCGGATCGGGCGTCACCACGAACATGACATCCAGCCCGGCGACCGGCTTGCCTTTCACGGGCTTCTTTGGCTCAACCAGGAAGATCAGCCGCTCGCGTCCGCGCCGGTAGCTGTAGGGATCGGCCGCCGAAGGCTTCCAGCCGAGCTGGATCAGGGTGGTGGCGTAGAAGCCCCGCACCACGCCCGCGTCGGCTCGGCCCGACAGCCGCCCGCCCTGAAAGAGGTCGAAGGCGTAGCCCTGATCGCTCTCCGACAGGCCCGGCATGATCGGCAGGTCGTCGATATGGCTGGAGAACTGCGCCGCCGGGGCGGCGCGCGAGGGCGAGGCCGCGAGAGCCACGGCGGCGCCGGCGGCGATCACGAGCGCCACGAGGCTCGATCCCAACACCAGTCTCTTGCGCGCCGTCATGGGCCCTCCACCACAATTCCCTTGCGGCGCAGCAGGTTGGGCGCGCCGTCCGGCCCGATCAGATGGCCGACTCCGACGACGATGAACGCCTGTTCGCCCGATTTCAACAGCCCCTCGATGGTCGCGGCCCAGGCCTGGTTGCGGCGGGTCACCAGCCGCTCGAACACCTCCGGCGCCGCCTCTTTCAAGGGCAGAAGCGCGTCGCTCTCCAGCGCCTTCACATCGCCGGCGATCCAGGCCTCCTCCAGATCCTTGAAGCTGCCCGGCTCCTCCTCGATCTGGCGGAGGGTCTCGGCCAGACTCGCCGCCTGGGCCTTCAGCGGCGCGTCGGCGAAGAAGCCGATCTGCTGGCGCGGGGTCTCGAAGGCCTTGCGCGCCGCCTCGGGCGCGGCCAGGGCCTGGATCTGGGTCTCGACGCCGAGATCCTCGCGCGCGCCCTGGCGCTGCACATAGCCGAGGCCGATCGCCACCTCGGCCAGCCAGGGCTGGAAGAATTCCAGGCCCGCGGGCGAGACCCCCACCGTGGGCGCCACCCGCTGCAGCCGCGCCATCGTCTCGGCGTCGAGCAGGCTCGACAGCGTCGTCCCCTGCGGCAGCAGGCCCTGCTCGATCGCCGCCTGGCCCGCCTCGGCCCGCCCCGCCTGATCGAACGGCACCTCGAACCAGACCGACTTGGCCGCCTTCAGGTCGGCCAGCAGGGCCGGGCTCTTCCAGGCCGCCGTCTCCGACAGCAGGTGCACCGAGCCGAACAGGGTGATCCGCGCCGCGCCCTGGTTGATGCGCCAGACCGGCGGCTCGGCCCCGGCTGGCGGGGCGAAGGCGAGACAGGCCGCGAGGCCGAGGAGGAGACGTCTCACCTTTGGCACGCCGGGCAATGGAAACTGGACCGCCCCGACTGGACGGTGCGGACGATCGCGCCCTTGCACTTCGGATCGGAGCAGGGTTCGCCCTTGCGGTCATAGACCCGGAAACTGTGCTGGAAATAACCGAGGTCGCCGTCGGCGTGGCGAAAATCCTTCAAGGTCGAGCCGCCGGCCTCGATCGCCTCGCCCAGCACCAGCACGATCGCCGCATGGAGACGCTTGAGCTCGGCGGTCGTCAGCGCGCCCGCCGCCCGTTCCGGGGCGATCTTCGCCCGGTGCAGGGCCTCGACCACATAGATGTTGCCGAGCCCGGCCACGATCCGCTGGTCGAGAAGCGAGACCTTCACATTCTGTGTCTTGCCCCGGAAGGCCTTGGCCAGCACCGCCGGGGTGAAGTCGGGCCCGAGCGGCTCGGGGCCCAGCCCCCGGAACCAGCGGCTCTCGCCCAGGACCCCGGTCGGGATCAGGTCCATATAGCCGAACCGGCGGGCGTCGTTGAACCCGATCACCGCCCCGCCGTCGGTCTCGAGCACCAGGTGGGTGTGCTTGTCCTGCCCGCCCTCCTGATTGTGGAACCGGCCGGGCTGGCCCTTGCCCTCGACCGTGAACCGGCCGGTCATGCCCAGGTGCGTCACCCAGGTTTCGCCGGTGTCGAGCTTGGCCAGCAGATATTTGGCCCGGCGCTCCAGCGCCTCGACCCTGGCCCCGCGCAATCGCGCGGCGAACCGTTCGGGCAGGGGAAAGCGCAGGTCCGGCCGGCGCAGGTCGACGCCGGTCAGCCGCGCCCCGACGAGCGACGGCTCCAGGCCCCGGCGGACCGTCTCGACCTCGGGAAGTTCAGGCATGGAAAGGAGTCTAGGCGGGGGTTGAGGCGCACGCTAGGCCCTTACCCTCTCCCCGGCGGGGAGAGGGAGGGGCCCCGCGTCAGCGGGGAGGGCGAGGGGGTTCGTTACCCCAGCGCCTTCAGCGCCCCCGCCGCGATGGTCAGTTTGGCGAAGCTCCAGCCTTCCGCCCCGGCCTCGATCCCCTCAAGGGTCGCCCGGGCCCGGTCGAACACCGCGCGGCGCGGCGCGAGCCAGGCCGCCAGCGCCTTGTCGGCCGCCTCGCTCGGCTTGGAGGACGTCATCACCTGGCGGGCGATGCCGGTCTGGGCCTCGACCAGGTCGGCGATCAGCCGCCGCAGGGCCTGGAGCTCATAGCCGTCCGTGGCCGGCATGGACGAGGCCGCCGCCCGCATCCGGTCGTAGCCGAACACGCCGCCGACCAGGTGGTGCAGCCTTGCCGCCGCGACCACCGGCCATTTGACCGACTTTGCCAGATCGACCGTCTCGATGGTCAGGGCGTGGACCCTCTGCACTGCGACCGCCTCGGCCAGGGCCGGAGGCGCCCCCGCCTCGACCAGGTCGGCGATCCGGGCGGCCAGCCGGCCCGCCTCGAACGGCGACAGCACCCCCGTAGCGGCGCCGAGCTCGGCCGTAGGTCCCTGATAGGCCTCCACCAGCGGCTTGACCTTCAGCGCCGCGCCCGAGGCCGCCCGGCGGGCGAGCCAGAAGGCCTGGCCCCGGATAGCGGCGGCGATCTCGCGATAGAGCGCCGTCTGGGCCTGCGCCGGGATCTTCAGGTCGAGCGCGCCCACGGCCGCCCAGAGCTGGTTCAGGGCGAAGATCTCCCGGGCCGCCTCGAAAGCGACGGCCAGGGCGCCGGCGTCGACCCCCAGCTCGCCCTGCAGCCGCATCGGGAAGGTCGGACCCGCCATGTCGACGACGGCGTTGGCCAGCACGGTCGCGACGATCTCGCGCCGCAGCGGGTGGGCCTTCATCTCGGGCTCGAACTTGGAGAGCCCCTTGGGGAAATAGCTCTTCAGCGTCCGCTCGAACCAGGGATCGTCCGGCCCCTTGGACGCCACGAGTTCGGCAGAGAGCTCAAGCTTGGCGTAGGCCAGCAACACCGCGAGCTCGGGCCGGGTCAGGCCCTGGCCGCGCGCCTTCATCTCGGCCAGGGCGGCGGGGCCCGGCAGGCCCTCGACCCGGCGGTCGAGCTTTCCGAGCGAAACCAGATTGGCCATGAAGGCCGCGTGGGCGTCGATCTCCCCCGCCGCCTCGGCCTGGGCCAGGGAAAGCGCCAGGGTCTGGGCGTAGTTGTGGGCCAGCACATGGCCCGCGACATCCTGGGTCATTGAGGCCAGGAGCTTGTCGCGCGCCTTGCGGGTCAGCTTGCCCGAGCGCTCGGCCTGGCCGGTCAGAATCTTGATGTTGACCTCGTGGTCGGAGGTGTCGACCCCGGCCGAATTGTCGATGGCGTCGGTGTTGATCGAGCCGCCGCCGCCGCCCGCGCCCTCGCGGGCGAAAGCGATCCGTCCGGCCTGGGTGAAGCCGAGGTTGGCCCCCTCGCCCACCACCTGGCAGCGCAGCTCGGTCCCGTCGACGCGCACGGCGTCGCTGGCCTTGTTGCCGACGTCGGCGTGGCTCTCGGCCGGCGACTTCACATAGGTGCCGATGCCGCCAAGATAGAGCAGCTCGACCGGGGCTCTCAGCACCGCCTTGATCAGGTCCTCCGGCGCGAACGCGCCCGCCTCGGTCCCCAGCGCAGCGGCGGCTTCTTCCCCGATCTCGATGGTCTTGGAGGCGCGTGGGAAGACCCCGCCGCCCTTGGAGATCAGGCTCTTGTCATAGTCGTCCCAGGAGGAGCGCGGCAGAGCGAACAGCCGCGTCCGTTCCTTGTGCGAGACAGCCGGGTCCGGCTCCGGATCGATGAAGACGTGGCGGTGGTCGAAGGCGGCGATCAGCTTCATCGCCGGCGACAGCAGCGCCCCGTTGCCGAAGACGTCGCCCGACATGTCGCCGACCCCGACGCAGGTGAAGTCCTGCGTCTGGATGTCCTTGCCGCGCTCGCGGAAGTGGCGCTTCACCGCCTCCCAGGCCCCGCGCGCGGTGATGCCCATGGCCTTGTGGTCGTAGCCGACCGACCCTCCTGAGGCGAAAGCGTCGCCGAGCCAGAAGCCGTAGGACTCGGCCACCCCATTGGCGATGTCTGAGAAGGTGGCCGTGCCCTTGTCGGCCGCGACCACCAGATAGGGATCGTCGGCGTCGTGGGCGATCACCCCCTCGGGCCTTATCACCCTGCCCTTGGGGTCGAGATTGTCGGTGATGTCCAGGAGGCCCGAGAGGAAGGTCTTATAGGCCTTCACCGCCTCGGCCCGGATCGCGTCCGGCGTCCCGCCGCGCGGCAGGCATTTGGGATAGAAGCCGCCCTTGGCCCCGACCGGCACGATCACCGCGTTCTTGACCTGCTGGGCCTTCACCAGCCCCAGCACCTCGGTGCGGAAGTCGTCGCGGCGGTCCGACCAGCGCAGCCCCCCGCGCGCCACCGGCCCGAAGCGCAGATGCACACCCTCGATGGAGGGCGCGGCGACGAAGACCTCGCGGTAGGGGCGGGGCCTGGGCAGATCCTCGATCTCCTGGGGCGAGGCCTTCAGGCTGATATAGGGCTTGGGGCCGCCGTCCGGGGCGGTCTGATAGTAGTTGGTCCGCACCATCGCCTTCACCAGCAGGGCGATCCGGCGCAACGACCGGTCTGCGTCGAGACTGGCCACGTGCTGCAGCGCCGCGACGATCTCGGCGAACACGGCCTCCGCCTGCTCCTTCCGCTGCACGAGGTCGGCGCGGATGGCCGGGTCGAACTTGGTGCGGAACAGATCGAGGATCAGCCGCGCGATGAAGGGATGGTCGCGCAGACTAGCTTCCTGCACCGCCTGGCTGGGGTCGAGCCCGGACTGCTGGCGGTGCTTGGCCAGGGCGCGGATCAGGGCCGCCTCGCGCCAGGAAATCCCCAGTTCGATCACCAGCCGGTTGAAGCCGTCGCTCTCGGCCTTTCCGGCCCAGACCGCGTCGATGGTGGCCTCCAGGGCCGGCTTGACCTCCTCGAAGGCGAAGGTCTCGCCATAGGCGTCATCGAGGACGAAGGTGTGGACCCAGGCGGGTTCGGGTCCGGCCGCGCCGTGGCGGACGATCCGATAACCCTCCTCGCCCTGGGCCTTGAGCCCGAGGTTCTCCAGGATCGGCATCACCTCGGCCAGCGGGACCGGGTCGCGCTCGCGATAGAATTTCAGCCGCAGCCGGCTCGGCGGATCGTCGCCGTGGCGCAGGGCCCGCACGCGGAAGCCGTCGCGCGGACCCAGACTCTCCAGCTGCTCGAGGTCGGCCAGGGCCTCCTCGCCGTCATTGTGGTCGCGGTAGCCGGCCGGGAAGGCGTCGCGGTAACGGGCGAGGACCGCGGCCACCCGGTCGTGCTCGACCCCGCCGCCGCGCAGCCGCGCCTCGAACCGGTCCGACCAGCTCCGCACCGCCTCGGCCAGCTCGGCCTCCAGCGCCTGCAGGTCCGGGCTCGGATGGGCGCCGGGCGAGACCCCGATGATATAGTGGATCCGGGCCAGGGGCTGGTCGGAGAATTCCGGATAATAGGCCGAGACCCGCCCGCCCCAGGCGCGGGCCAGGACGACGCCGACCTTCTGTTGGACCTCCGAATCGTAGCGGTCGCGCGGCAGATAGACCAAGGCCGAGACGAAGCGGTCGAACGGGTCCTGGCGGGCGAACAGCCGCACGCGCGGCCGGTCGTAGAGGTGCATGATGCCCAGCGCCGCGTGCAGCAGCTGGTCCTCGTCGATCTGAAACAGCTCGTCGCGCGGATAGCTCTCGACGATGTGGCGCAGCCGCTTTTCGGCGTGCTGCGACGGGTTCTCGCCCGCCCGCTCCAGCACGTGATCGACCTTGCGGCGCACCAGCGGCAGCGAGCGCGTCGGCTCGTCATAGGCGTCGGCGGTGAACAGGCCGACGAAGCGGATCTCGCCAAAGGCCTTGCCGTCGGGGCCGTAACGCTTGACCCCGATGTAATCCATATAGGCGCGGCGGTGGACGCGGGCGCGCAGGTTGGACTTGGCCACCGACAGCGGTTCGGCCGTCTCGAAATACTGTTCCAGGTCCTTGGCCAGCACGGCGGGCTCGGACGCCTCACGCAGCACGAACCGCGCCGGATCGCGTAGGACGCCCAGGCCCGCGGTGGGGTCGAATTTCGGGTTCTCGCGAGCGTATTCGCCCTTGGCCGTCAGCACATAGTCGTAGACCCGGGCGCCCAGGAAGACGAACCGGTCGGCGGTCAGCCAGCGCAGGAACTCGAGATATTCCTCGATCCCATAGCGGCCCGGCGGCGCGGTCGAGCCCCGCAGCTCGGCCACGGCCTTGCGCATCAGGGCGGTCATGGCCGGGAAGTCGTCCACGGCGGCGTGGACGTCGGTCAGGGTGACGGTCAGCTGTTCGAGCAGGGTTTCGCGGCGGTCGTCGCCCACGGGCTCCATCACCACCAGGACCATAGATTCCCGCTTCAGCGGCGCCTTGTCCGAGAGGGTCCCCGCGGCGGTCCGGCCCAGGGCCACCACCGGATGGAACATGGCCTTGACGTGATAGCCGGCCTCGGCGAGCTCGCTCATCACGCTGTCGACCAGGAAGGGCGCGTCCTCCTGCACCAGCTCCAGAAGGTCGAGCCCGGTCGCGCGGCCGTCGGCGCCCTTCAGCGGCGAGAGCCTCAGCTTGGGCGTGCGGCCCTGGCGTTTGCCGGCGAAGGCCCAGAAGCGGGCCAGGCTGACCGCCAGGTCGTCGGCCGACAGGTCCGGCAGCTCCTCGGGGCGGTAGTCCTCATAGGCCTGGGCCGCCAGGCTTTGCTCGGTCGGGGTCAGGGTCTCTCGACCGATCGCCTTGGCGAAAGCGACCGCAAGGGCCTTAGGGGAGAGCGAGCCCGCAGGGTGGGCGCCCATTCGTGGGTTCTCCGTCCGAATCGGCAGCCTAGTGCCAGCCGTTGAAACAAAAAAGCGCCGCCGGCTGGGGTGAGCCGGCGGCGCCGGTCCCGCCGGGGGGCGGCGGGACTTTTACTGACGCCCGGGGCTTCCGAGGGGACGAGAAGCGGGCGCCGAAAGGTCCGGACAGAGGGACGTCGCCCGGGCCTGTTCAATAGATAGGAAGGCCGTGTGACGTTTGCAGCCCCGCCGGTTCACATGTCCGTGACGGCTTGGCTTGCGGGGCTTTCGGGCGCGGCCAGACGCGGGCGCGGCAGGACCGGGTCGGGCTCGGGCTCCCCGTCCGCCGAGAGGATCACCGCGATCCAGCGCGTGCCGCCGAACTGGGCCAGCAGGATGATGGCGGTCAGGGTCAGGGGGGTGGACAGAAACATGCCCGCGATCCCCCAGATCGCGCCCCAGACGGCCAGGCTCAGCAGGATGACCACAAAATCGATGTTCAGGCTGTCGCGCTGCATCCGCGGCTGAACCACATTGCCCATGAAGGACAGGATCGACTGAAGGGCGATGAACAGGGCCAGCGCCTGCTGCCAGCCGTCGAACTGGATCAGGGCGAACAGGGCCGGCATGACCCCGGCCACCGCCCCGCCCAGCACCGGGATGAAACAGACCACAAAGATCAGAAAGGCCCAGAAGCCGGCCGAGTGCAGTCCCACCACCTCCATCGCCACCCAGGAGGCCACGGCGATGATGACCCCGGTCACGGCCTGGATCCAAAGATAGCTCTCGATCCCGTCGCGGACCCGCGTGAACAGCACCTTGGCGTGTTCGAACTCCGAGGCGTGGGGGAAGAGGGCCAGGGCTTTTTTGGTGAAATTGGCCCGGCTGGCCAGGAGGAAGCCCAGATAGACCAGCACCAGCACCGAGCCCGAGGCGAAGCCCTGTAGGGCCGCGCCCACCGCCCCGATATAGCTGATCGGGTTCAGCTGGTTGATCAGCTCCTGCAGGGTCGGCGGCACCCGGACGCCGAAGTTGCTCGCCACCTGGGCGATCACCGCGTTGAGCCGCGGCGCGGCCGCGAACAGCTGGGCGGCGAAGCCCGCGCCGTTGCTGGCCACGGCATAGACGGTGACGCTCAGCACCACCGCCGAGATCAGCAGGGCCACGACCAGAGCGCCGCGCGGCTTCAGCCCCGGAATCCGCTGGCACAGCACCCGCGCGAAACCGTCGATCATCACCATCAGGAAGAAGGCCAGCGCCAGCGGGGTGAGGATGGCGCTCATCCAGTGCAGGGCGGCGCCGACGATCACGACGGCGATGATCACCAGGGCGTTGCGGCTCACCGCCGACTCGCCGCCGATCATCCGTCCATCCGACATTGTCCGCCCCCGTCGGTCGATCCGCGAATGTTCGCTGAACCGCCGCTTGGGTCAACGCGCCGGGGGTCAACGCCGTGGCGGCCCTTACGATCCGTCCCCGCCGGAGCCCTCGGCTCCAATTCTTGAGTTTTGACGGCGCCGGACAGTCGAACCGGTATCCCCTTCCCCCTGGCGCGCTCAATAGCTATTGGCTCGCCCCCATGACCTCGCCCCCGCCCGAGCACCCTCCGCTCCGCAGCTTCGGCCGCATCAAGTCGCGCGCCATCAAGCCGCGCCAGGCCGCCCTGATGGAGACCCTGCTGCCAACCCTGGCGGTCGATCCCTCCAATCCGCTCGGCCCGTTCGACGGTCCGCGCTGGCTTGATGTCGGTTTTGGCGGCGGCGAGCATCTGGCCGCCCAGGCCGCCGCCCACCCCGAGGTCCGTTTCCTCGGGGCCGAGCCCTTCCTGAACGGGGTGGCCAGCGCCCTGCGACACATTGATTCCTCCCGGTTGATCAATGTGTCCCTCCACGCCGGCGACGTGCGCGACCTGTTCCCGAGAATGCCGGACGCCGCCTTCGACCGGATCTTCGTCCTCTTCCCCGACCCCTGGCCCAAGGCGCGCCACCGGAAGCGCCGCCTGGTCGGTCCGGAAACGGCGGGCGAGCTCGCGCGTCTGCTCAAGCCCGGCGGCTCGCTCCGCTTCGCGACCGACGTGGCCGACTACGCCGAGACGGCCCTGCTCGCCCTTCGCGGAGAGCCCCGCCTGACATGGACGGCGACCGCGGCGGACGACTGGCGCGTCCCGCCCGCCGACCACGTCACCACCCGCTATCAGGTGAAGCGGCTCGGCGACTGCGCGCCGGTCTATTTCGACTTCGTGCGGGTCTAATTCTATCCGTCATCCTCCGGCCGCCCAGAGGGCGGACCGGGGGACCCAAGCCGCAGTTGCGGCTTCCGCCGCCGTCGCTTGGGTCGCCCGATCAAGTCGGGCGATGACGATCTAAGGGCCTAAGCCGTCAGCAGCTTCCGCCCGTCCGCCGCCTCGGCCCGGGCCATGGCCTCGCGGATGATCTGGGCGGTCTCTTCGACATCGGCCCAGCGGATGATGTTGCTGCTCTTGCCCTTCTCCAGGTCCTTGTAGTGCTGGAAGAAGTGGGCGACCCGCTCGGTCAGGATCGAGGGCAACGCGCGCCAAGAATCC
>CANJKM010000092.1 GCA_947474805.1 Caulobacterales bacterium
ACAGGCGAGCTTCCACGGGGGTTTGATCCCGCCGAAGGTTGCGGGCGCGAGCGGTGTTCAGGCGTTCGGTCATGCCCCCTCACCTTCCCGCTGCGCGGGCCCCTTCCTCTCCCCACCGGCGAGAGGAAATATATTGCCCCTCTCCCCGGTGGGGAGAGGTTGGGTGAGGGGGCGGTTTAAGGCCCCTCATCGGTTAGACGTCTTCCAGCAACCTTACCCCCGGGGCGTTCTTCAGGGCGCCGCGCAACGCGGCGTCCAGCGTGAAGCGGCCGGGGAGTTTCAGTTCGACTTCGGGGCCGGCGCTGAGGGGGGCGATCAGGAACACCTCCCCGCCCCGGTCGGTCTGGACGCCCATGCGCTTTTTCAGGAGCTCAAGGTCGGCGCCCGGCGCCAGGTGAACGCGGATGCCGGCGGCCAGGCCCTCCAGCGCCTTGTCGAGCGGTTCGGCGCCGTCGCCGAAGAAGCGGACCTCGCCGTCCTTGGCCTTGGCCCGGATCCGCAGGATCACCGAGCGCCCCGGCTCCAGCACATCGCGGCAGGCGCGCAGGCTCTCGGGCGGGAACATCACCTCATACTCGCCGGAGGGATCGGACATGGAGACGAAGGCGAACTTGTCGCCCGACTGGCTGGCCCGTTCCTGGCGGCGGCGGACGACGCCGGCCATCTTGAAGGCCTCCATGCCGCTCTCGGCCATGGGCACGGCCTCGGTCAGCAGCACCACCCGCTTGCGGCGCAGCATGGGGATCATGTCCTCCAGCGGGTGGCCGGTCAGGTAGAAGCCGACGGCGGCCAGCTCCTCGTCGAGCTGGTCGGGCGCCGACCAGGGATCGGTCTTGGGCATGAGGGGGCGGCCCACCGCCTCGCCGAACAGGCCCGCCTGCCCGCCCTGGCGGTCGGCGAACAGGCTCTGGCCGTAGGCGAGCAGGACGTCGGCCGCCGCGTGGGCCATGGCTCGGTCGACGCCGAGGCTGTCGAAGGCGCCGGCCTTGGCCAGGTTCTCGATCGCCCGCTTGTTGACCGCCTTGGGATCGACCCGCTCGACGAAGTCATAGAGATCAAGGAAGGGCCCACCGGCTTTGCGCACCTCGACCACATGCTCCATGGCCGAGAGGCCGACGTTGCGGATGGCGCCCAGGGCATAGAGCACCTCGCCGCCCTCGACGTCGAAGTCGGCGCCGGAGCGGTTGATGTCGGGCGCCCGCACCTTCACCCCGAACCGGCGCGCGTCCTGGTAGAAGACGGCCAGCTTGTCGGTGTTGGAGATATCCAGACTCATCGAGGCGGCGAAGAACTCGACCGGCGCATTGGCCTTCAGCCAGCCGGTTTGATAGGCGATCACCGCATAGGCGGCCGCGTGGCTCTTGTTGAAGCCGTAGCCCGCGAACTTGGCGACCAGTTCGAAGATGCCGCCGGCCTGGTCGCCGTCGACCCCGCGCTCGACCGCGCCGGAGACGAACCGGGCCTTCTGCAGGTCCATCTCCTCCTTCTTCTTCTTGCCCATGGCCCGGCGCAGCAGGTCGGCCTCGCCCAGGCTGTAGCCCGACAGGACCTGGGCGATCTGCATCACCTGCTCCTGGTAGATGATGACGCCATAGGTCTCGCCGAGGATGCCGCCGAGCGAGGGGTGGAGAACGTCCACCGCCGTGCGCCCGAACTTGCGGTCGACGTAGGTGTCGATGTTCTCCATCGGGCCCGGCCGATAGAGGGAGATCAGAGCGGTGATCTCCTCGATCGAGCCGCAGCGGAGCTTGCGCAGGGTGTCGCGCATACCCTGGCTTTCCAGCTGGAACACGCCGACCGCCTGGCCGGTGGAGAGAAGCTCGTAGGTGGCCTTGTCGTCGAGCGGCAGCGAGTCGAGATCGACCTCCGCCCCGCGCTTCTTCAGGTGCTGAACCGCGCGGTCGAGCACGGTCAGGGTCTTCAGCCCCAGGAAGTCGAATTTCACCAGGCCCGCTGACTCGACCCACTTCATGTTGAACTGGGTGGCGGGCAGGGCCGAGCGCGGGTCCTTATAGAGCGGCGTGGTTTCGGTCAGCGGCCGGTCGCCGATGACGATGCCGGCGGCGTGGGTCGAGGCGTTGCGGTAGAGGCCCTCGAGCTTCAGCGCGGTCTCGAGCAGGAGCTTGACCGAGCTGTCCTCGTCGCGGGCCTGTTTCAGCCGGGGCTCAAGCTCGATCGCCTGTTTCAGGGTGACGGGGTTGGCCGGGTTGTTGGGAACCATCTTGGCCAGGCGATCGACCATGCCGAGCGGCAGCTGCAGCACCCGGCCGACGTCGCGCAGCACGGCGCGGGCCTGCAGGGTGCCGAAGGTGATGATCTGGGCCACCCGGTCGTCGCCGTACTTGTCCTGCACATAGGCGATGACCCGCTCGCGCCGCTCCTGGCAGAAGTCGATGTCGAAGTCGGGCATGGAGACCCGTTCGGGGTTCAGGAACCGCTCGAACAGCAGGCCGAAACGCAGGGAATCGAGCCCCGTGATGGTCAGTGCCCAGGCGACCAGCGACCCGGCGCCCGAGCCGCGTCCCGGCCCCACCGGCACGCCGTGGGTCTTGGACCATTTGATGAAGTCCGAGACGATGAGGAAGTAGCCGGAAAAGCCCATCGAATTGATGACCCCGACCTCGCGGTCGAGCCGGTCGTAATAGTCCTGCTCGGGCGCGGCGAGCTCGACGCTGGCGAGGCGCAGCTTCAGACCCTCGCGCGCCTGGTGCGCCAGTTCCTCGGCCTCGTTGCGGCCGCCGGTGGTGGGGAAGCTCGGCAGGATGGGGTCGCGCTTCTCGACCATGAAGGCGCAGCGGCGGGCGATCTCCAATGTGTTGTCGCAGGCCTCGGGCAGGTCGGCGAAGCTGGCGCGCATGGCGTCGGCGGGCTTGAACCAGTGCTCGGGCGTGACCCGGCGCCGCTCGTCCTGGCTGATGAAGGCGCCCTCCGCGATACAGAGCAGAGCCTCGTGCGCCCGGTGCATGGAGGGGTCGGCGAAATAGACGTCGTTGGTGGCGACGAGCGGCGCGTCATTGTCATAGGCCCAGTGGACGAGGCCGGGCTCGGCCGCCTTCTGGGCGGCGGTTCCGTGGCGCTGCAGCTCGACATAGAAGCGGTCGCCGAACACCGATTTCATCTGGGCCAGCACCTCGCTCCCGGCCTTGGCCTTGCCCTGAACAAACAGCGGATCGGCCGGACCGTCGGGCCCGCCCGACAGCAGGATCAGCCCCTCGCTATGGGCGACCACCTGCTCCCACGGCACGGCGGGCTCCAGCTGCTCGACCAGATAGGCCATGGACGACAGGGCCATGAGATTGCGCCAACCCGCCTCGTTCTGGGCGTAGAGGGCGATGGTCGGGGCGCGCGCCCAGCGTTCGGGACCGCGCTCGCCGATGCCGGTGACCGGCAGGGCGCAGGCGACCAGGGGCTGGACCCCGGCGTCCTTCATATATTGGGAGAATTCCAGGGCGCCGAACAGGTTGGCCCGATCGGTCAGGGCCACGGCCGGCATGCCGTTCTTGGCGGCCAAAGTGGCGATGTCGCCGACCTTGATCGCGCCTTCCAGCAGGGAATAGGCCGACCGGACCCGAAGGTGCACGAATGTTTCGTCCACCCCCGCCATCGACCTCATCTCCTGCGAATCGTCAGCCCACCAATTGGGCCGCCGTGCAGACCATCCAAACGAAGCTCCCCACCGAAGCAAGAGCCATCGCGTCGCGCGCCAACCGGATCATGTGCAGCCCCTCAGATTGCGTTCCGGTTTCGTTCTTAGTCTCGTTTTGTTCTCATTGCAAGAGGTGGCGATATCATACTTCGCGTACCCAGCCGGGTGGTTCTGATCTATGATCGAAATCGACAAACTGGCGCGCGCTCTCCATCGCGCATCAGCCCGAACAGGACCGTGGCCTTGCTTAGCGCGTTCTTCGATGAGACCGGCGTTCATGCGGGTTCCCCGGTAACCGCTATCGCCGGCTTCCTCGGCTCAGCGGATGCCTTCAAGGAGGTTGAGCCTTTGTGGCTTGCCGCCCTCAAGAGCGAGGGCTTGGAGCATTTCCATTACGCCGCCATCGAACATCGCAAGCCGCCCTTTGAGCATTGCGATGAGCACGTGCGCGCTCGCCTATATTCCAAGCTGGCGGACATATTGCTGGGCGCCGCGCCTGCGCTGAAAGTCGTAGGGGCTGGATACCAGGGCGTGTGGGATACCAGCCAGTTAGCCCCGGCGTTCGGCGCGCGGTATCCGACCCCGTATAGTTTCTGTTTCGACACTGTGATAGAGATGCTTCACGCCCACGCCGAAACCGAACTGGGGGGCGAACAGATCGTCCCCATCTTCGCTCGCCAGGAGCAATTCGGGCCGCGAGCGGTGGAGATGTACGGGGTCTTCAAGGCCACCGGATCGTGGCCCCTGATGGGGGCGATTGGCTTTGATGAGCCGAAGGAGCAACCCGCGCTGCAAATGGCGGATATGGTCCTGTACGAGAGCTATCAGGTCATCAAACGAAACGACCGGGTGGAGTGGACTAAGTGGCCGTTACTGTCTCGACTATGGAAGGACGATGAGACCTACAAGCGGTGCGTCCAATTCCTCATCGCTCACAATGCGGCCTCTCTCCGACGAGCCGTGGAGCGTGGACCGGTTCCGTGGGGACCGGGATACCGTGCGCCAGAGGAGCCGTGGGAAACCCTCTAATTGAGTTTAGGGGCCTTCTTCAGTAGGGCCTGAAGCGCCCTTCCCCGGCGGTGGGGTCGAGTGATCCATCGGCCTCTAGGTCTCGCACGGCTTCTCGAAACCGCTCCGACTGCTTCGGATCGTCCTCTTTCTTTGGGGGCTTGCTCATACGGCGCGGTATCCTTCTCGCCAGTCGAACGCCGGTCCTTGGCTACGAGTCGTTCGGTAGGTTAGGCGCCGATATTGATGGTCTCGGCGGCGGCCGTGCTGGCGGGCAGAGCGGTCGTGGCCAGAGCGGCCATGGCAGATTTGAAGTTCATAGGATTGCCCCCGGCACTTGATGTTCGATACGCGCTAAGCGGGAAGCAGTGGGGGGTCTACCGCAAAGATTGTGGGCGTCCGCGCGCCCTACTCCCCCATCTCCGCATAAACGCGCACTAGCCGCTGCATATAGTCCCGCCCCCGGTACAGGCTGATCACGCTCATCCGCTCGTTCAGGCCGTGCACGCCGCCGCCGTCGGCTTCGCCCAGGATGCCGGGCACGCCGTAGGTCGGGATGCCGACGGGGGTGAGGAAGGCGCCGTCGGTGGCGCCGGTGGACATGCTGGGGATCACCGGGACGCCGGGGAACATCTCGGCGGCCAGTTTCTCGGCCGGCTCCAGCACTGAACGGGCGAGCGGCACGGCCTTTGAGGGGGCCGAGCGCACGGCGCCCAGCGTGATCTTGATGGCCGGGTCGGCGACCAGGGTCTCCAGCGTCTTGCGGATCTGCTCGGGCGGCGTGCCGGGGAAGATGCGGCAGTTGACGTTGGCGGTCGCGCGTTGCGGCAGGGCGTTCACCGCGTGGCCGCCCGACAGCATGGTGGCGACGCAGGTGGTGCGCAGGGTCGAGTTCCAGCTGGGGTCGCCCGCGATCACGGCCAGGGCGGCCTTGTCGGCGGGGTCCTTCATCAGGGCGGTCATGGCCCGGCCGTAGTCGCCGCCGATGGCGGGGCCGAGGCGGGTGAAATAGGCGCGGGTGGTGTCGGAAAGTTCGATCGGGAAGTCGTGGGCGCCGATCTTCACCAGGCCCGCCGACAGGTGGGTGATGGCGTTGTCCTTGACCGGGCGCGAGGAGTGGCCGCCGGGGTTGGTGACCTCCAGCACGAAGTCCTGGGGAAATTTCTCGCCGACCTGAAGGCCGAGCCAGACGGGCTTGCCGCCGGGCTCCTGGCGCCCTCCCCCGCCCTCGTTCAGGGCAAACTCGGCGTCGATCAGGGCGCGCTCGTTTTTGGCCAGGTATTCGGCCCCGTTGAAGGCGCCGGCGGTCTCCTCGCCGCAGGTCAGCGCCATCTTGACTGTGCGGCGGGGCTTGAAGCCCTCCTTCTGGAAACGGATCAGCGTGTCGGTCCAGACGGCGGCCTGGCTTTTGTCGTCCGAGGCGCCGCGGGCGTAGAAGTAGCCGCCCTCCTCGACCAGGGTGAAGGGATCGCGGGTCCAGTCCTCGCGCTTGGCCTCGACCACGTCGATGTGGGCCAGGAGCAGGATCGCCTTGGCCTTGGGATCGCGACCCGGATAGACGGCGACGAGGCCGCCCTCCTTGGGGTGTCCGGGGGCGGCGAAGGGGTGCAGGCCGGACGCCGGGAAGCCCGCCGCCGTCATCCGCGCGGCCAGGCGCGCGGCGGCCAGGGTGCAGTCGCCGGCCGAGAGGGTGGTGTTGGTCTCGACCAGCTCTTCATAGAGGGCGCGGAACTCGGCCTGGTCGGGGCGCAGGGCGTCAGCCGCCGGAGCGGCGGTGGCGGTCGCCGCCAGGGCCAGGCTCAAGGTGATGGTGGTGAGTGCGCGCATGTCTGGATCCCCCGTGCCCAGCCTAGACTAAGCCAAGCCCCTGGGGCGGCAAGCGGCGGCCCGCAAGACGGGCCTGCGTCGTTCGAGACGGCCGCCGATGCCGGCTCCTCAGGACGACGAGGGTGGAGATGCTTAGATTGGCTGCAGGCGGAGGGGCTGGGTGGTCTGGCCCCCGCACCTGACCTCTCCCCCCAAGGGGAGAGGGACGACGGGCGTCGCGGACGAGGCTGGAGCCGGTCCGCGACGCGCGCCGGGACGCTGGGCTAGACCATCAGTCCGGAGACGAGTTGAAGCGACTGGCCGATCATTTCGGCCGAGAAGTCGAATTCGCCGGCGCCCATGTCGGGGTCCGCAATGACCATCGGCTGTTCGGACGAGGCGAGGAGGACGGCGAGCAGGTCCGTGTCCACGGTGCTCTCGGGCAAGCCGGTGAGGTCGAGGAGGGCGAATTCGGCGCCGCCATCGGCCTGGCCATCAAGGCCCATAAACGCGCCGTCCATCGCGTCGCCATCGCTCGAGGCGAGGATGATCACCGGTAGCTCCAAGGTGTCCACGGTCGGAGGGTCCACAATGACCATCGCCGGTTCGAACGAGGCGAGGATCATGTCGGAGGGGGCGGTTTCAATCGAACCCTCAAGGAAAGCCGGCGCACTCAGGCCCGCGAGATCGATGCTTTCGCCAACCACTGTCTCAAATGCGCTCGGGGCGGACACCTCGTCCATGAGGACCGGCAAGGGTTGATCAGCGCTTCCGTCCGTCATGACTTCAAACGCCAGGGGGCCGACTTCAACAGTCTCGACCAGGACGGTTTCGATCACTTCGCTCGAAACGTCTTCAGCAACGCCCATATCAGTCGAGACGACTAGATCAGAAGAGTCTTCAAAAGCGAACAATTCTTCCGTGAATTCGAAATCAGCCATTGCCGTAATCTCCGAGTGTCATTTGGTTGTGTGGACCAGGCACTGCGGCCTTCGATCGTGAAGGTAATCTCTATTTGATTACACTCGGTTCACATAATTGGCTAATGCGCATTTACTCTAATTTGTCACGATAGGCACGAGATATGGCGGCAGGGCGACTTCGCAGATCGCCGTCCGGCGCCGATGCCCGGCGTCGCAATTCAGCCGGATGCGTTGCGGATGAACGGCCTGAGGGTCGAGCTCACGCCCGAAGCGCCCGCCGCCGTCGCCCTGATGGACGGCCGGCGTATGCAGGAGGGCGCGCTGGTCGCCTCGCTCCGGCGGCTGGGGATGGTGATGCGCCGCCCGGACGACACCCAAGCCCTGAGGCCGGGGCCTCCCCGCTAGACGATGTCGCCGAAGGTCATGTCGACCACGCCCGCCATCTTGACGAGGGCGGTGACGCCGACGCCGTTGACGTCCACAGCCAGATAGCCGTCCGCGCCCACCACGCCGAAATAGTACTGCACCGTCCCGTTCAGGGCGGCGTCGGCGGCGGCGATGAAGGCGGCCAGGCTGGCGGCGACGGGCAGCACCTTCTGGAAGTTTCCCACTGTGCCCGAGACGCTGAAGTCGAGGGTGTCGGCCCCGGAGACGAAGCCGCCGCCGACGATGTCGGTCGCAGCCGACGGCAGGCCGCCGGTGTCGGCGTCGACGTCGCTGAACACGAACCGGTCAGAGCCCGTGCCGCCGTTCAGGGTGTCGATCCCCGCGCCGCCGGCCAGGACGTCGGCGCCCGTGCCGCCGATCAGGGTGTCGGCGCCCGCGCCGCCGGTGATGGTGATGGGGATGGTGAAGGCGCCCGCATCGACGATCACGCCGCCGCCGCCGCTGTTGGTGACGGTGGTGATGCCGGCGGTCATGCCCTGGGCGCCCAGGGTGACGTTGGCGGGGCCGGCCAGGTCGAGGATCTCGAGGCCGGTCACGCTGGCGAAAGCGACCCCGGCCAGGGTTCCGCTGACCTTCTGGGTGTCGATCCCGGCGCCGCCGCTGACGGTGTCGAGCGAGGCGAGGTTCGGGCCCATAATGATTGTGTCGACGCCCGCCCCGGTGGTGACGGTGTCGTTGCCCGCGCCGGTGACCACGATATTGGTCCCCTCGCCGGCGCTGAGCGTGTCGTTGCCGGAGCCCCCGACCAGGGTGTCGGCGCCCGTCCCGCTGCTGATGGTGTTGTTGCCGTCGCCGCCGTTGACGAAATTGGTCCCGTTGCCCGCGTTGATCGTGTCGTTGCCCGATCCCGAGGTGATGATGTCGTTTCCGCCGCCGGCGGTGATGGTGTCGTCGCCGTTGCCGGCGGTGATGGTGTTGTCGCCCGCGCCGGCGACGAAGCTGTTGTTGCCGGGCGGAAGGTTGGTGACGATGGCGCCGGGGCCGCTGGCGGGAGTCACGGTCGGATCGGCGCCCGGGGTGGGCGTAGGCGTGGGCGTGGGCGTGGGCGTCGGGGTCGGGGTCGGGGTCGGAGTGGAGGAGCCGCCGCCGACCGGCGCGACCGTGGCCGGGGTCGAGGGATAGGCCGCCAGGATGTCGCGGCTGTAGGTGGCCGTCCCGTCCATCAGGCCCAGGCTGTAGCGGTTCATGGCGGCCGCGTAGACGCCGATGTCGGCCTTCATGGCCTCGGCCATGATGTAGCCGATCACCCCGGCCTTGATCGCCAGGTCGATCTGGGTTCCCGCGCTGAAGTTCTGGTTGGCCAGGGCGGTGAAATAGGCCGCGCGCCCGACGATGTCGGCCTTGGCCGCCGCCGCATTGACGCCCGCGGCGGTCGCGTAGGCGCCGCCGATGATCTTCTCATAGGCCGCGTCGACCGTCTGGGCGAAGCTCAGCCCGCCATAGGCCGCGGCGAAGCCCGCCACGCCCTCGCCGATGACGCCGAGGTTGGTCGAGAAGTTGATGTAGCGGTTCTCGAGATTGAAAGTCCGATAGTAGGGGTCGTTCAGGTCGGTGGCGTTCTGGGCGGAGTTGACCAGGAAGGACAGACCCGCCGCGCTCGGGCCGGCGCCGGTGTAGAACTGATAGGCCAGGGTCGCGGCGGCGGTGTCGTTGTCGGCGCCGTTGATCAGGACAGCCCTGGCCGAGGCGTCGGTCCGCGCCCCGCTACCGGTCTCGGCCGCCATCACGTCCAGCGCGGCGCCGGTCGCCTGATCCGGAGCCAGACCCATATGGACGGCCGAATACATCGCGCGCAGCTGGGTCGCCGTGTAAGGCATGGTTGTGACCTGTATTTATATGGGATGTCCCGCCTTTGCGGGGCAATTTTATCGGTAACCCCGGAACTCAATTAAGGTTCCACGGGCCAATCTCTAATATTGAGGATTATTTCAACGCGAAATAATAGCGAGGCCAACCCGGCGGCCGCGCGAGTTCATTTGCCAATATTCGACGCCGCGACACACGCGACAGCCGCCAACGTCGCTCCCTCACCATCGGGGCCGCTAGGGCCGCGTCCAGGGCTCCAGGTGCCCGTCCTTCAGCGCGAAAACCCGGTCCATGAAGCTGGCCAGCTCCATATTGTGGGTGGCGATCAGGCAGGCGACGCCCTGGATGCGGGCGAGATCGAACAGGCTCTGGAAGACCGTGCCCGAGGTGGTGGGGTCGAGGTTCCCGGTCGGCTCGTCGGCCAAGAGGAGGCGCGGATTGTTGGCCAGGGCGCGGGCGATGGCGACGCGCTGCTGCTCGCCGCCGGACATCTGGGCGGGCTGGTGCTCCATCCGGTCCGCAAGCCCGAGCCGGGTCAGGAGGTCGGCGGCGCGGGCGCGGGACTCGGCCAGGGTCTTGCCGGCGATCAGATTGGGCAGGCCGACATTGTCCAGCGCCGAGAGCTCGGGCAGCAGGTGGTGGAACTGATAGACGAAGCCGATGTGGGCGAGCCGCAGGCGGGTGCGCTGCGTCTCCTTCAGCTTGGTCACCTCGGTCCCGCCCAGGCTGACCGTGCCGCCGGTGGGGCGTTCGAGCAGGCCGGCGGCGTGGAGCAGGGACGACTTGCCCGAGCCGGACGGGCCGATCAGGCCGACGATCTCGCCGGGATAGATGTCGAGGTCGACGCCCTTGAGGACCTGCAAATCCTTGTCGCCGGACTTGTAGGTGCGGACGAGGCCCCGCAGCGACAGGACGGGGGTGGGGGCGTCACTCATAGCGAAGCGCCTCCACCGGATCGATGCGCGAGGCGCGCCAGGCGGTCGGCAGGGTGGCGACGAAGCTCATCAAGAGGGCCGAGCCCGCGGCGATGGCCACCTCGCTCCACTCGATCCGGGCGGGGATGCGCGAGAGGAAATAGGTGTCGGGGCTGAAGACCGCGACGCCGGTGATCGCCTCGACCGCCGACTGGATCGGGTCGATGAAGATGCAGAAGAGCGAGCCGAGGACGAGGCCCGCCAGCGCGCCCGCCGCGCCGATCCAGGCCCCCGACATGAAGAAGATGCGCAGGATGGCGCCTTGGCTCGCGCCCATGGTGCGCAGGATGGCGATGTCGCGGCTCTTGTTCTTCACCAGCATGATGAGGCCCGAGACGATGTTCATCGCCGCGATGGCCACGATCAGGATCAGGATCAGCCGCATGGTGGCGCGCTCTACCTGCAGGGCGTTGAAGAAGCTGCGGTTGGTGTCGCGCCAGTCGGTGAGGACGGCGTTGGTGCCGGCGGCGCGGGCGATGGCCGGGCG
>CANJKM010000093.1 GCA_947474805.1 Caulobacterales bacterium
ACATCGGCGCTTGCAGCACCGCAAAATCGCCGCCTAAATATCAACCCCAGATGAGGCCAACTCTCCGCTAAATCCAGACCCCACCTGTCTCAAATGTTCTGACGACGTACACTGGATCAACAATACCGCTCGCGGGACCGCATGATCAGCGACTACGGCCGCTATCGCCTGCAGCGTCCCGGCCGCGGCTACGCCTACTATCGCACCGACACCGGCGACATCGTCATGGCGGCGATCGCAACGGGCCTTATCGCCTCCGTCTTCGCCGGTCTGTTCAGCGGCGATCAAGGCTACGGCCAACCCCAGTACGGCCAACCCCAATATGGCCAGCCCTACGGCCAGCCCTACGGCCAGGGTCAGTACCAGCAGCCCTACAGTCAGTATGGCTATGGTCAGTCCCAGGCTTACGACCAGCAGCGCGTCTATCGCGACGCGAACGGCCGGGCCTACACGGTCGATCAGTACGGCCGATCGGTCTGGGTTCGATAAAGCGCGGTCCGGTGGCGCGCCATGCGGGCGCGCCACCCTATCGGCTTCGTCCTAGAAGACTCCGGCGCGTTGGGCGATCGTCACTGCGGCGACGATCAAGATCAGGGCCTGGATGATTTGACCGAAAGGCGAGGGCAGAGGCAGCTTCTGCACCGCCCAGGCGACCAGGGCGGCGACGATCAGAACGATGATGGCGAAGATCAGGATGGACATGGTTGGGGTGCTTTCGAGCTTGGCTGTGAACCTCTAGCGCTCGAACCTGCCTTTCCGTTCCCGGCTAGACCTTCTTGACGAACTCGGCCCGCAGAACGAGTCCCTTGATGCCCTCGTAGCGGCAGTCGATTTCCTGGTCGTCGCCGGTCAGCTTGATCGACTTGATGACCGTGCCGCGCTTCAGGGTCTGGCCCGCGCCCTTGACCGTCAGGTCCTTGATCAGGGTCACCCGGTCGCCGTCGGCGAGCAGGTTGCCGGCGGAATCTCGCACCTCGACGCCGCTCGGCGCCTCGGCCTTGGCCGCCGCTTGGGCGGGGCTCAGCCACTCGCCTGTGATCTCGTCATAGACGAAGTCTTCTTCGCTTCCCGCGCTCATCTGCCCGCCCTTTTCATGGAGGCCCGGCTTACGGCTTCCGCCGGGGAAGCGCCAGAGGCGGTTGCGGCGGCCGAGGCGTCTCCGGCGAGGAGGGCCAGGGCCGCCGCGATGAAGACGGGTTGCGCCTTCAAGTTCCTAAGCGCGCGGGACCTGCTTTGACGCCGGGTCGTTGCGGGGCTTTTCCTTCTTGGGCTTGCGCGCTTCCTTGCTGGGTTTCTGGTCGCCCTTGGCCATGGTTCGGCTCCGTCTGAGTTGAAGAGGCCAGCCTAGCAGGCTGGCTGGAAAAGCCAGAGGGCTTCTAGACGCCGCCGATCAGCCGGTCGCGCGCTTTGCGCACCCTGGCGCCCAGGGCGTCGGGGCGGTTCAGCATCTGGCGGTACTCGTCGCGCTTCTCGTGCACCGAGGCGATGATCAGGCCCATCGGCACGCCGATATCGACAAGCAGGGCCTCCGACAGCTGCAAACTGGCCTCGATGGTCTCGGGCACGGCGTTGGTGGCCCCGAGCGCATAGAGTTTGCCGGCGTGGCGAGCGTCGCGGGCGCGGGCGACGATGATCATCTCGGGCCGCAATTCGCGGGCCGAGGCGACCACAGCCTCGGCGCCCTCCGGCTCGTCCATGGTCACCACCAGGGCGGGGGCGCTCATCAGGCCGCAGCGGCGCAGAAGCTCCGGTCGGGAAGCGTCGCCGAAATAGAGGTCGCGGCCGTGCTTGCGTTCGCCCTCCATCACCCGCGGGGCGCGCTCGACCGCGACCCAGGCGATCTCATGCTTGTCCAGCATCTCGGCCACCAGCCTGCCGACCCGGCCGAAGCCGACGATCAGCACACGCGGTTTTTCCTCCGGACCCGGCGCCACCTCCGGCGGCCCGGTGCGTGCGGCCTCCTTCCGGTGCGACAGGCCCTGGCCGATCTTGGCGCCCATCGCAGTCAGGCTGGGGATGGTGAACATAGTCAGGGTGGCGGCGACGAGGACAGCTTCGCCGATGGCGTGGCCGACCACCCCGGAGGCCATGGCTTCGTCCATAACGACGAAGGCGAACTCGCCACCGGCGGCCAGGGCCAGAGCCGACTCCAGTGAAACGGCGTTGGAGAGTTTGAAGACCTTCCCCGACGCGAACACCAGAACGCCCTTCAGCAGCAGCAGGCCGGTGGCGATCAACAGAATCAAGACCGGCTTCTGGATCAGGAGGGAGATGTCGAGATTGATGCCGACCGAGACGAAGAACAGTCCGAGCAACAGGCCCTTGAAGGGCTCGACCGTGGTCTCGACCTCATGGCGATATTCGGTCTCGGCGAGCAGGAAGCCTGCGACAAAGGCGCCCAAGGCCATCGACAGACCGGTCAGGGCAGCCACGAGTCCGGCCCCGATGACCACCAGTAGGGTGGCGGCGACGAACAGCTCCTCGCTCTTGGCCCGCGCCACCGACTTCATCATTGGGCGGAGCAACAACCGCCCGAAAGCAAAAATGGCCAGCAGCCCGCCGATCGCCGGGAGCAGGGCCAGGAGATCGGAAGCTTTAAACGCGGTCTGGCCGCCACCCTGGCCCATGACGCCCAGCACGATCAGGATGGGGGCGACCGCCAGATCCTGGAACAGCAGGACCGAGAAGGTCGCCCGGCCGGCCGAGGCGTGCAGGCGTTTACGCTCGGCCATCGAGGGCACGGCCACGGCGGTCGAGGACAGGGCCATGGCCGCGCCTATTGCCAGGGCGGAGACCAGCGGATTGCCGAACACCATGGCGATGGCCCCGATAGCGCCGCCGCAGACCAGGACCTGCAGGGCGCCGAAGCCGAACACCAGCCGCCGCATCAGCCTCAGCCGCTCCCAGGACAGTTCGAGTCCGATCGTGAAAAGAAGAAAGACCACGCCGAATTCGGCCAGCTGCCTGACCTCCTCCGGGTTAGACATGGTGAAGGTGGCTAGCCAGGGCGCTGTGTCAGCCAGGGCGCCCAGTCCATAGGGGCCGAGCGCAACCCCGGCGGCGAGGAAGCCGAGGATGGGACTGATTTTGAAGCGCTGAAACAGGGGCGCGACGATGCCGGCGGTCGCCAGGAAAAGGACGAGATCCTTGTAGTCGCCGGGGGCTACGCCGTGTGCGGCCATCGTTTTGAGGTTTCCTCTCGCATCCTCCTACGGCCAGGGAGCGACGAGGGGATAGGTAAGCTTAGCGTGCAACCATCCGTGGCGTCCGCCTCGATTTCCCAATCGCATCAAAGATCGGTGAGAAGGCCGGCCGTTTGACATATCGCCCTGCGCCTCTGACCGCGCGCATGTCGCCGTCGGCGTAGACGAGCTTGCCCTGGCTGACCGTATGGCTGGCCAGGCCCTTAATCTCCATGCCCTCGAAGATGTTGAAGTCGATGTTTTGGTGATGGGTTTTGGCCGAGATGGTCTTGGTCGCCTCCGGGTCCCAGACCACGAGGTCGGCGTCGGCGCCGACGCTCACCGAGCCCTTGCGCGGGTAGATGTTGAAGATCTTGGCGGTGTTGGCCGAGGTTACGGCGACAAACTCCTCGGGCGTCAGCCTGCCCGCGCCCACGCCGTGGGTCCAGAGCGCCGTCATGCGGTCCTCGATCCCGGCCGTGCCGTTGGGGATGCGGGTGAAGTCGTTGCGGCCCATCGCTTTCTGCTCGGCGCAGAAGCAGCAGTGGTCGGTGGCGGTGGTCTGCAGCGTGCCAGACTGCAGGGCGTTCCATAGGGCGTTCTGGTGGTGCTTCTCGCGAAAGGGCGGCGACATGACGTGGGCCGCGGCGGTGGCCCAGTCGGGGTGACGATAGACACTCTCGTCGATCAGCAGGTGCCCGGCCAGCACCTCGCCGAACACGCGCTGGCCCTGGGCCCGGGCGCGGGCGATGACGTCCACGGCGTCCTGGGTCGAGACATGGACCATATAGATCGGAACCCCGATCACCTCGGCGAAGCGGATCGCGCGGTGCGCGGCCTCGCCCTCGGCGGCGGGCGGGCGCGAGAGGTGGTGGGCCTCGGGGCCGAGCATGCCCTGGGCGACCAGCTCCTTCTGCAGCTGATAGACCAGCTCGCCGTTCTCGGCGTGGACGGTGACCATGGCCCCGAGCTCAACCGCCCGGCGGAAGGACGAGTACATGATCTCGTCGGTGGCCATGATGGCCCCCTTGTAGGCCATGAAATGCTTGAAGGAATTGACCCCTTCCTCACGCACTAAGGTCGCCATGTCGGCGTGGACACTCTGGTCCCACCAGGTCACCGCGACGTGGAAGCCATAGTCCCCGGCCGACTTTTCGGCCCAGCCCCGCCACGCGCGATAGGCGTCCATCAGGGGCTGGTCGGGGGAGGGGATGACGAAGTCGATGATCGAGGTCGTGCCGCCCGCGAAGCCCGCCGCCGTGCCGGAGAAGAAGTCCTCCGAGGCCACCGTGCCCATGAAGGGCAGCTCCATATGGGTGTGGGGGTCGATGCCGCCCGGCATGACGTACCGGCCGCCCGCATCCACGATCTCGGCCCCGGCGGGCGCCTCCAGGTCCGGGCCGACGGCCTTGATCAGCCCGTCTTCGCAATAGACGTCGGCGCGCTGGCGGGCGTCTGCGGTGACGACGGTTCCGCCGCGGATCAGGAGCGACATTTTCAGGTCTCCTTGGGCATGCAGGCCGAGAGCGCCAGATAGGCGGCCCCGGCCAGGAAGAAGCCGACGAACCAGGCCCAGGCGAAGATGGCGTCGAACACCGGCGGAACCGTGGCGAGACCGACCGTATGCAGAAAGCCTGGGAGGTTGGGCAGGATGCCGACGGCCAGCGCGCCGATCCCGGCCAGGTTCCAGCCGCCCGTCCCGCCATAGCGGCCGTCCATCCGGAACAGGTCGGGCACATCGAGCTGCGTCCTCCGGATCAGGAAATAGTCGGCGATCAGGATGCCGGCGATCGGGCCGAGCAGGGCCGAGTAGCCGCCAAGCCAGGTGACGATATAGGTCGCCGCGCTGCCCATCAGCTTCCACGGGAAGATGGCGATGCCGATCCCGGCGGTGATGTAGCCGCCCATGCGGAAGCTGATCTTCGACGGCGCCAGGTTGGAGATGTCGTAGGCGGGCGAGACCAGATTGGCCGCGAGGTTGGTGGTGACGGTCGCGACCAGCAGCACGAACAGCGCCAGCACCACGCCGACGCCGCCCATCTTCCCGGCGAGGTCGATCGGGTTCCAGATCGGCTCGCCATAGATGACCACGGTGGCCGAGGTCACCGCCGCGCCGATGAAGGCGAACAGGGCCATCGGGAGCGGCAGGCCGATGATCTGGCCGACCACCTGGTCCTTCTGGCTTTTGGCGAAGCGGGTGAAGTCGCAGATGTTCAGCGCCATCGTGGCCCAGAACCCGACCATGGCGGTCAGGCCCGAGGCCGCGATCATGCCGATCTTGTCGGGCGGCGCGGTCGGGGGCGCCGAGAGGATCGGGCCGAAGCCGCCCGCCTTGTTGTAGGCCCAGCCCAGCAGGATCAGGCCCATGACGATCAGGAAGGGCGCGCTGATCTGCTCGAGCCAGCGGATCGATTCGGTGCCCTTCCAGATGAACCAGATGTGGGCCGCCCAGAAGACCAGGAAGCAGACGGTCTGGGCCGTATCGATGCCGAGGATGGGCAGGGCCGCGCCCTTTAGGGCGTCGCCGGTCAGGATGTTCAGCGCCACATAGATGGCCGAGCCGCCGAACCAGGTGTTGATGCCGAACCAGCCGCAGGCGACGAGGCCCCGCGCCAGGGCCGGTATCTGCGCGCCCTTGGGCCCAAAGGCCGAGCGCAGCAGCACCGGAAAGGGCAGGCCGTGTTTGGTCCCCGCGTGGCCGGTGAGGATCATCGGCAAAAGGACGATCAGGTTGCCGAGCAGCACCACGCCGACCGCCTGCCAGGCCGACAGGCCGGAGGAGATGAGGCCGCCCGCGAGGGTGTAAGTCGGGATACAGACCACCATCCCGACCCAGAGGGCGGCGATCGACTTCCAGTCCCAGGTGCGCTGGGCTTCGCCGACGGGGGCAAGGTCCTCGTTCCATAGCGCGGGATCGGCGTTCTCAAGCTTGGTCATG
Organism: Caulobacterales bacterium; assembly: GCA_947474805.1. Classification (GTDB taxonomy): domain Bacteria; phylum Pseudomonadota; class Alphaproteobacteria; order Caulobacterales; family Caulobacteraceae; genus CANJKM01. The sequence continues at coordinate 6,121 of CANJKM010000093.1, forward strand.
GTCGGGGCCCCCTCAGGTCCGGCTCACTCGCTGTCGGTCAGTATGCCGTAGAGTTCCGGCCGGCGGTCGCGGAAGAACTGCCAGCGATTCCGGATTTCCTTGACCAGACCCATGTCCATGTCGTGCACGATCAGCTCGTCCTGATCGCGCGAAGCGATCTTCTCGATTTCGCCCTTGGGGCTGACGAAGTAGGACTGGCCGTAGAATTCGCCGATGTTCCAGGGGGCCTCGGTCCCGACCCGGTTGATCGCGCCGATCCAGCAGCCGTTGGCAACGGCCGAGGCCGGCTGCTCCAGCTTCCAGAGGTGCTCCGATAGGCCCGCGACGGTGGCCGACGGATTGACGATGTATTCGGCGCCGTTCAGCGCGAGCGCCCGCCAGCCCTCGGGGAAGTGGCGATCGTAGCAGATATAGACCCCGAGCTTGCAGTAGCGGGTGTTGAACACCGGCCAGGCCGAGGATCCGGGCTTGAAGAAGAACTTCTCCCAGAAACCGGCGACCTGCGGGATGTGTGTCTTGCGGTACTTGCCGAGGTAGGTCCCATCGGCGTCGATCACGGCGGCGGTGTTGTAATAGACGCCCGTCACCCCCGTGGACTCATAGATCGGGACGACGATGACCATCTGATATTTGGCCGCCAGCTCCTGCATCAGCTTGGTGGTCGGGCCGTCCGGAATCGGCTCGGCGGCGTCGTACCACTTGGTGTCCTGGCTCGGGCAGAAGTAGGGCTGGGTGAAAACCTCCTGGAAGCAGAGCACCTGGACGCCCTGTTTGCCGGCCTCATGGATCAGCGGCAGGTGCGCCTCGATCATCGCCTTGGTGATGGCCTGCGGGCTCTCCTCGGTCGAGGCCTTCAGCGCCATCTGGATCAGGCCGCCGCGAAGCATGGTCATGCGGTACTTCCTTACTTTCTTTGGGCCTAGTCGATCTGGTCGAGGACCGAGCCGAGGGTGTCGATCAATTGGTCGATCTGGCTCTTCTCGATGATGAGGGGCGGGCAGAGGGCGATGATGTCGCCGGTGGTCCGCACAAGCAGGCCGCGCTCATAGGCGGCCAGGAAGGCGGAGATGGCGCGCTTGGTGGGCTTGCCCGCGATGGGCTCTAGCTCGACGGCGCCGATCAGGCCGAGGTTCCTGATGTCCTTGATGTGGCGGCGGCCCTTCAGCGAGTGGACCGCCTCCTGCCAGTAGGGCGCAAGCTCGGCGGCTCGCTCGAACAGGCTGTCGCGCTTGTAGATGTCCAGAGCGGCGAGAGCGGCCGCGCAGGCCACGGTGGTGGCCGAGAAGGTGTAGCCGTGGAAGAGCTCGATAGCGCCTTCCGGTCCGGTCATGAAGGCGTCGTGGATCTTGTCCTGCACGAAGACCGCGCCCATCGGCACGACGCCGTTGGTCAGGGCCTTGGCCGTGGTCATCAGGTCGGGCTCGACCCCGAAATAGGTCGAGGCGAAGGGCGCGCCCAGGCGGCCGAACCCGGTGATCACCTCATCGAAGATCAGCAGGATGCCGTGCTTGTCGCAGAGGGCGCGCAGGCGCTCCAGATAGCCCTTGGGCGGCAGCAGCACGCCGGCCGATCCTGAGAGCGGCTCGACGATCACCGCCGCGATGGTCGACGGATCGTGCAGGGCGCAGAGGCGTTCGAGGTCCTCGGCCAACTCGACCCCGTGCTGGGGCTGGCCCTTGGAATAGAGGTTGGCCTCGATCTCATGCGTGTGGCGCAAATGGTCGACGCCCGGCAGCATCAGGGGCGAGAACATCTTGCGGTTGGCGGTCATGCCGCCGACCGACATGCCGCCGAAATTGACCCCGTGATAGCCGCGCTCGCGCCCGATCAGCCGCGTGCGGTGGGCCTCGCCGTTCATGCGGTGATAGGCCAGGGCGATCTTCAGCGCGGTCTCGACGGACTCCGAACCGGAGTTGGTGAAAAAGATGTGGTTGAGGCCACCGGGCGCCATTTCGGCCAGCCGCGTGGCCAGTTCGAAGGCGGCGGGGTGGCCCATCTGGAAGGGCGGGGAGAAGTCGAGCTCCATCGCCGCCTTGCCGACCGCCTGCGCGATCTCGGGTCGCCCGTGACCGGCGGCGCAGCACCATAGGCCCGAGATGCCGTCCATGACCTTGCGGCCTTCGGTGGTGGTGTAGTGGACGCCCGAAGCCGAGGCGAACAGGCGCGGCGCCGCCTTGAACTGGCGATTGGCCGTGAAGGGCATCCAGTGAGCGTCGAGGTCGTTCCTCACGCTATAGAACCCGGGCCGGATTCTTCGGGTGTTCCGGCCAGGTCACCGGCGGCAGGCCGTTGTCCACCGGGCGCATCTCGATACAGCCGTCCACAGGGCAGACGTGCTGGCAGAGGTTGCAGCCCACGCATTCCTCGTCGATCACCGTAAAGCGGCGACCGGCGTTGGTGCGGTCGAAGGCGATGGCCTGGTGGGAGGTGTCCTCGCAGGCGATGTGACAGCGTCCGCACTCGATGCATTTGTCCTGATGGATAAAGGCCTTGAGGTCGAAATTGAGGTTCAGGTCGTTCCAGTCGACCGTGTTGGGGATGGCCTTGCCGCGGAAGTCGTCGATGGTCCGATAGCCGTTGTCGTCCATGAACTGGCTCAGGCCCGCCTTCATGTCGTCGACGATGCGGAAGCCGTAGAGCATGGCGGCGGTGCAGACCTGCACCCCCTCGGCGCCCAGCGCGATGAACTCGGCCGCGTCGCGCCAGGTGGTGATCCCGCCGATGGCCGAGATCGAGAGGTCGCTGGTCACCGCGTCGCGGGCGATGGACGAGACCATGTTGAGCGCAATGGGTTTGACCGCCTGGCCGCAATAGCCGCCGTGGGTGCCCTTGCCGTCTACGGTCGGGGTCGGGGCCATCAGGTTCAGATCGACCGAGGTGATCGAGGAGACGGTGTTGATCAGGCTGACCGCGTCGGCTCCGCCGCGCAGGGCCGCCTCGGCCGGAACGACGATGTCGGTGATGTTGGGAGTGAGCTTGGTGAAGACGGGGATGTTCACCGCCTCGCGCACCCAACGGGTGGTGCGTTCGACCAGATCCGGAGCCTGGCCGATGGCCGAGCCCATGCCCCGCTCGCACATGCCGTGCGGGCAGCCGAGGTTGAGCTCGATCCCGTGCACGCCGGCGGCGGCGACCGCGATCGCCAGGTCCTTCCAGGCCCGCTCGTCGATCGGGGCCATGATCGAGCCGATGATCACCCGGTCGGGCCATTCGCGGCGGACCTGCACGATCTCGCGCAAATTTTCCTCGAGCGGGCGGTCGGAGATCAGCTCGATGTTGTTGATGCCGACGATCCCGCCCTCGGCGCGCTTGTGCACGCCGTAGCGACTGGAGGCGTTCACGACCGCGTCGCCCTCGCCCATGGTCTTCCACACCACCCCGCCCCAGCCCGCCTCGAAGGCGCGCACGACGTTGATGTACTTGTCGGTCGGCGGAGCCGAAGCCAGCCAGAAGGGATTGATCGAGGGTACGCCCCCGATGACGCAGCGAAGGTCGGCCATCAGTTGATCCCCTTCAGCCAGAGGTCGCAGGCGATCGCCGCCTGCTTCCCGTCCTCGACCGAGCGCACGGTCAGGTCTTCCCCGGTCGCCACGCAGTCGCCGCCGGCGAAGACGCCGGGGATGGCGGTGGAAAAGGCCGAGTCGATCTCGACCTTGCCGGCCTTGATCTCCAGCCCGTCGAGGCCGGCGGGGCTCAGAAGCTGGCCGATCGCACGCAGGACCATATCGGTCTCGACCGTATAGCTTTCGCCGGTAATCATCAGTTTTCCAGCAATAATCTGGCTCTCGGCGAACTGGATCGCCTCGACACGCGCCTGGCCCATGATCGCCATCGGCATCGACCAGAGCTTGATCTCCACCCCGTTCAACCGGGCCAGATCGCGCTCCCAGGCGGTGGCGCTCATTTCGGCCTCGCCGCGGCGGTAGGCCAGCACCACCCGCTCGGCGCCCAGGCGCTTGGCCTGGACGGCGGCGTCCACGGCGGTGTTGCCGCCGCCGATCACCACCACCGAACGGCCGATGGGCAGGCCGGACTTGGTTTTGGCCTGGCGCAGGCACGCGATGAAATCGAGCGCGTCGATCATGCCGTCGAGCCCCTCGCCGGGGATGTCCAGCTTGCGCGAGCCGCCCAGGCCGACGCCGAGGAAGACGGCGTCGTGGTTGTTTCGGAGTTCCGTGAGGGTGATCTCGCGGCCGAGCGCCTTGCCGTATTCGACCGTGATTCCGCCGACGTCGAGCACGAAGGCGGTCTCCCGGGCAGCGAAGTCGCCCGACATCTTATAGGCGGCGAGGCCGTATTCATTCAGGCCGCCGGGCTTGGGCCGCGCCTCGAAGACGGTGACGGTGTGGCCGAGCAGGGCCGCGCGGTGAGCGAAGCTGAGCCCGGCTGGCCCCGCGCCGACCACGGCCAGGCGCTTGCCGGTCGGCGGGGCGCGATGAAAGGGGTGCGGTCCGCCCTTGGCGATCAGGGCCTCGACCGCATGCCGCTGCAGGGCGCCGATGTGGATCGGCTCCTCCCCGCGCTTGTTCATCACGCAGGCGCTCTCGCACAGCACCTCGGTTGGGCAGGCGCGGCCGCAGGCCCCGCCGAAGATATTGGCCTTGAGGATGGTCTCAGCCGAGCCGCGCAGGTTTCCCGAGCGGATCTGGTGGATGAAGGTCGGCACGTCGATGCCGGTGGGGCAGGCCTCGATACAGGGCGCGTCGTAGCAATAGAGGCAACGATCCGCCTCGACCTTGGCCTGGTGCGGTTCGAGCAGGGGCGCCAGGTCGGCGA
>CANJKM010000094.1 GCA_947474805.1 Caulobacterales bacterium
CGCAGTTGGAGCCGGGGAAGACGACGACGGCGGCCTTCATGGGTTGGTTAGGCGCCCGCCTTCAGCGAGGCGATGGCCAGGGCCAGAAGCTCGTCCATCTTGGCGCGGACCTGGGCCGGCAGGATGTCGACGCCCTTTTCGGCTAGGTCGCCGACCACCTTCTGGAACACGTCGTCGTCGCCGGGTTCGCGCAGGTCGGCCTTGACGATGGAGGCGGCGTAGGTGCTCAGGGCCTCGTCCTTCAGGCCCAGGAGGGCGCCGGCCCAGAGGCCGAGCTGGCGGTCGCGGCGAGCCTCGGCCTTGAACTGCATTTCCTGGTCGTGGGCGAAATGGGCCTCGAAGGCATTCTCGCGCTCGTCGAAAGTGGTCATGGGGCCGTCCACAGCGATTCAGAACTAGCCGCTATATAGGGCGGGCCGGTCGCCGCAGGGAGCCGAAAAGTTCCGCCGCCGCGTGAAAGTCCCTATATTAGCGGCCAAGTGTCGGCGACGAGTCGGACCCGCCCGCCCTCGCGGGTCCCAATTCCCCCTCGGCTCGCCGGCCAGGAGCACAGAATGACCACCCCCCCGCGCCGTAAGAAGATCTACGAGGGCAAGGCCAAGATCCTCTATGAGGGTCCCGAGCCCGGCACTTTGATCCAGTATTTCAAGGACGACGCCACCGCCTTCAACGCTCAGAAGAAAGCGATCCTCGAGGGCAAGGGCGTGATCAACAACCGCATCTCCGAATATGTGATGACGCGGCTGAACACGATCGGCGTCCACAACCACTTCATCCGCCGGCTGAACCTGCGCGAGCAGCTGATCAAGGAGGTGGAGATCATTCCGCTCGAGGTCTGCTGCCGCAATATCGCGGCGGGCTCGCTGTCGACGCGCCTTGGCCTGCCCGAGGGCGAGCAGCTGCCCCGCTCGATCATCGAATTCTATTACAAGAAGGACGAGCTCGGAGACCCGCTGGTCACCGAGGAGCACATCACCGCCTTCAACTGGGCCACCACCCAGGAGATCGACGACATGCTGGCCATGACCCTGCGGGTGAACGACTTCCTGTCGGGCCTGTTCGGCGGGGTCGGGATCACCCTGGTGGACTTCAAGGTCGAGTTCGGCCGCATCTACGACGGCGACTTCTCGCGGGTCATCCTGGCCGACGAGATCAGCCCGGATTCCTGCCGGCTGTGGGATTCGATCACCAGCGAAAAGCTCGACAAGGACCGCTTCCGCCGCGACATGGGCGATGTGATCGAGAGCTACACCGAGGTGGCCCGGCGGCTGGGAATCATGAAGGAGATGCCCACCGTGATCCAAGGCGGAGTTCAGTAGGTCGATGAAGGCTAAGGTCGAGGTTTTCCTGAAGCCGGGCGTGCTCGACGTCCAGGGCAAGGCGGTCGAGGGGGCGCTTCACACCCTGGGCTGGAAGGACGTGGCCAATGTGCGCGTCGGCCGGACGATCACCTTCGACCTCGATCAGACCGACGCCGCCAAGGCCAAGGCCGAGGTCGAGGCTATGTGCGACAAGCTGCTGGCCAACACGGTGATCGAGAGCTTCAGGGTCGAGGTCGGGTAGCGACCGACACGCTCGGGCTTGTCCCGAGGGGCCAGCGTTCAACCTGCAAGAACCTTCGTCATCACCCGACTTGATCGGGTGACCCAAGCTACGTTTCAGCACACGCCGCCGTCGCTTGGGTGGCCCGATCAAGTCGGGCCATGACGGCAATTATTGGGGAAAGAGCCTTCCCCAAACCACCGCCTTCTCCGCGAAGGCGAGCGTGTAGGCCGCGCTCGACGAGGGCAGGTCGATCAGCGCCAGGCCGCCACGGCCCGCCAGCAGTTTGCGTCCGATCCGCGCCGCCGTTCCGCCGTTGAAGGCGACCGTCCTTACGTGCGGCAGGGTCTCCAGCAGTCCGAGCAGATCGTTGGCCTGCGCGTTGCGGATGGCGGCGTCGAGGCTGCCCTGCCGCTCCGCCTCGCGGGTCACGTCCCAGAGGCCGATGTGGTGATCCAGCAGCACCCGAAGCCGGCTCTCATAGTCCAGCGTCGCTAGCTCCACGCCGATCGCACCGCCGACCAGCCGCCAGAAGCCGTTCTGGGGGTGGGCGTAGTAGCGCTGGACCTTGAGCGAGGCGTCGCCCGGCAGGCTGCCGAGGATCAGCAGGCGCGTGTCCGCGTCGGCGACGGGGGAGAAGCTGCGCTTCAGCCATGGGTCACTCAGAACCGAACACCCGGGCGAAGACCGTATCGACGTGCTTGAAGTGGTAGCCGAGGTCGAACAGGGCCTCGAGCTCGGCGCCGCTCAGATGTTCGGTCACGTCCGGGTCGGCCTTGAGGAAGTCCAGGAAGACCCCCTCGCCGCGCCAGACGCGCATGGCGTTCGACTGCACCGAGGCGTAGGCGGCCTCGCGGCTCATGCCCTTCTGGGTCAGGGCCAGCATCACGCGCTGGGAGTGAACCAGGCCGCCGAGGCGGTCGAGGTTCTTCAGCATGTTCTCGGGATAGATGACCAGACGCTCGACCACGCTGGCCAGACGGCGCAGGGCGAAGTCGAGGTGGACGGTGGCGTCCGGGGCGATGCCGCGCTCGACCGAGGAGTGGCTGATGTCGCGCTCGTGCCAGAGGGTGACGTTCTCGAGCGCCGGGACGACGGCCGAACGGACGAGGCGCGCCAGGCCGGTCAGGTTCTCGGTCAGCACCGGGTTGCGCTTGTGCGGCATGGCCGAGGAGCCCTTCTGGCCGACCTCGAACGGTTCTTCGGCTTCCAGCACCTCGGTGCGCTGCAGGTGGCGGATCTCGGTGGCCAAGCGCTCCACGGAAGCGGCGACTACAGCGAGAGCTGCAAAATAGGCGGCGTGGCGGTCGCGCGGGATGACCTGGGTCGAGACCGGCTCGACGGCCAGATGCATCTTCTCGGCGACATAGGCTTCGACGCGGGGATCGACGTTGGCGAAGGTGCCGACGGCTCCCGAGATCGCACAGGTCGCGACTTCGAACCGGGCCATGGCCAGACGCTCCTTGCAGCGCTGGAACTCGGCGTAGTGGCCGGCGAGCTTGAGGCCGAAGGTGGTCGGCTCGGCGTGGATGCCGTGGCTGCGGCCGACGGTCGGGGTGAACTTGTGTTCGGCGGCGCGGCGCTTGAGCGCCTTGAGCACCATGTCGACATCCTCGATCAGCATGTCGGCGGCGCGCGACATCTGAACGGCGAGGCAGGTGTCCAGCACGTCAGACGAGGTCATGCCCTGGTGCAGGAAGCGGGCCTCGGGGCCAACGATCTCGGAGACGTGGGTCAGGAAGGCGATGACGTCGTGCTTGGTGACGCGTTCGATCTCGTCGATCCGGGCGGCGCTGAACTCGGCGTCCTTGCCCTTGGCCCAGATGGCGGCGGCGGCCTCCTTGGGGATGGTGCCGAGCTGCGCCATCGCATCGGCCGCGTGGGCCTCGATCTCGAACCAGATGCGGTAGCGGGTCTCCGGCGACCACAGGTCGGCGGCTTCGGGGCGGGAATAGCGCGGGATCATGCGGGAACTCGGACACGCGGCGCGGCGCCGCTCCTGCATGGGGGCATGGAAGGCGAGACGAGTCCTGTCAAGTTGGCACAGGTTCGCCTCGCACGCGAAGCCGTCGTGGCCAAGACGACGGCAGGGTTAAATTGGTCGGCGAGGACGGTAGAGCGATGTCGCGTCACGGCAGTTTCAAAGCGTTGGTGGGCCTGGTCGCCATGGGCGCCGGGCTGATCTCGCCATCCTTAACCCTGGCCGGCGGTCCGGACCTTCCGGCCTACGCCAAGCCCGGCCAATGCTATGGCCGCGTCACAACGCCCGCCATCTATTCAACCACTTCGGTGCAGGAACTGGTCCGCACGGGTCGCAAGACCACGCGCCTCGTCCGTCCCGCCGTAGTGCAGAAGACTGTGGTCCGTGTCCTGGTCAGGCCCGCCCGCACCGTGCAGGTGCGCGGGCCCGAGGTCTATCGCACGGTCAACAGGACCATCATTACGCCCGGTCGTCGCTATTGGAAGGTCGAGCCCGCCGTCTATCGCGCCGTCGATGAGAAGGTTCTGGTCGAGGCGGCTCACGCCGAGTGGCGCCCGTCGTCCCAGCCCCTGGCCTATGGCGAGACCATGCCCGGCCAGACCGTGCTGCAGGCTACGGGCGAGGTCTATTGCCGTGTCCTGGTCCCGCCCCGCTACGCGCATCAGACTCGTCAGGTCGAGGTCTCGCCCGAACGCCGTACCGAGGTCGCCGAGCCGACGCGTACGCGCGTCATCCGTTCGCGCGTGCTGATCAAGGCCGGCCCGCTCGTCACCCGCACCCTTCCCGCCGTCTATCGCGACCAGGTGACCCGCAAGGTGACCCGCCCGGCGGTGACCGAAGTTGTGGGCGGCCAATCGGTCTATCGCACGGTCGAGAAGCGGGTCGTGGTGCGCGAGGAAGGCCAGGGCTGGGCCCAGGTGTTCTGCGGCGGCTCCATCTCCAACGACTTCCTCTACAAGGTGCAGGGCGCTCTGGCGTCTCGCGGCTATGACCCCGGCCCGGTGGACGGGATCGACAAGCCGTCGATGTACGCCGCCATCGCCCGGTTCCAGCGCGACCGAAATCTCGCGCGCGGCCAGCTGACCATCGAGACCGGGAGGGCGCTCGGCGTCTACTAGTCGGCGAGATCGCGGGCGAGGGTCCGCGATCCCAGGAGGAAATGGCCCGCGGCCCAGAGATAGAAGAGGGCGCAGCCGCTGAGCGCGGCAGTCAGCCCGAAACGGTCGCTGAGCCAGCCCGCCAGCGCCGGCCCGACGCCCAATCCGATCAGATTGATGCAGAAGAAGAGGATGGCCGTGGCCGTGGCCCGCATCCTGGGCTCGACCAGATGGTGCAGCAGCGCCAGGGTCGGGGGCAGATAGGCGTACTGGAACAACGCAGTGACGGTCAGCAGGGCCGTCGCCGCCCGCCAGTCTCCTTGCGCGAAGGCCAGGAGATAGAGGGGCGCGGTCGTGATCAGCGCCGCCGCGGGCGCCAGGGCGAAGGCGGATTTGTTCCTGGCGCCCCAGCGGTCGGCGATCATGCCGCCGGCCATCAGGCTGATCGCGGCCGGAAGGCTGGAGATGAGGCCGGTGACCAGGCCCGCCTGGGCGTAGTCGAAACCGAAGGTGCGGTTGAACCAGGCCGGGACGAAATAGCTGATGCCGTATCCCGCCACCGAGGCGAGGCTCGCCCCCGCGATGGCGTGAATTCCCGAGGACCGCGCCCTCAGCCGGGCCAGCACCGCGGTAATCGGCGGCGGCGCGGCGGCGGCGCACGGCGCCTCCTTCAGGGTCAGGGCGGCGAGCAGCGCCAGCAGGAGCCCCGGGAGCCCGACGGCGAGGAAGGCCAACCGCCAGCCGAGCGACTGCACGAGCCAGCCGCCGCCCGCGAGGCCGATCAAGGTGCCGGTCGGAATGCCGAGCGAATAGACCGCCAGGGCCGAGGCGCGCCTTTCGGGCGGGACGGTGTCGGAGATCAGGGCCTGGGCTGCGGGCGAAAGGCCGGCCTCGCCGACGCCGACGCCCATGCGGGCCAGAAGCAGCTGGCCGAAATTCTGGGTCAGGCCGCACAGGGCGGTCATCACCGACCAGGCGGCGCTGGAAAGCGCGATGATCCCGACCCGGCTCCGGCGCTCGGCCAGGCGCGCGATGGGCAGGCCGAGGCCGGTGTAGAAGACGGCGAAGCTCAAGCCGCCGAGCAGGCCCAGCTGCAGGTCTGACAGGCCAAGGTCCTTCTTGAGCGCCTGACCGAGCACCGAGACGATGCTGCGGTCGACGAAATTGCAGGCGTAGATCGCGACCAGCAGGCCAAGCGTCCAGGCGGCTTTGGAGCCATCTCGGGGCGTCTGCACGGTGGCGGCCTCGGACATTGCGGCTTGCGCCGGCCAAGCTTCTGCTTACGCATGGTTGCGCTGCTAAAGAAAGCGAGACGAAATATGATCGTCGATAAGGTTTTCGGAGCGTTCCTTATCACCACCCTTCTCACCGGATGCAGTCCGGGCAAGAAGGCCCCCGTCGGTCCGCCAAGGCCCGCGGGAACGGAGTTCGCCGCCTGCGACTGGCAGGAAGTGCGCGGCGCCCGCCTGTCGATCTGGAGCTTTGCCTGCGGGCCCAAGGCCGGCAATCAGCATCTGGAGGCCGACGACAGCCTCCCGGGCTTCAACCTAGTTTCGGGAGGTGAGAAGCGGATGGTGGTCCGGGCCTTCGGCAAGCCGCCCGCCGCGAGCATCGACGCGGCCCTGCCGGCGATGCGTTCGGCCTCGCCCGGTTACGCCAGCGCGAGCTGCGCCCTGGTCGCCGCCGCGGGCGATGAGTTCAAGGGAAAGTACCGGCTGGAGCCGACCGGGCGTTTCAAGGCGTCCTGGGAGGAGATCGAGAAGAAGGGCGAGGGCGGCGATCCGCCGTGCGGCCCGCTTGGGGTCAGCTTCGTGGGCGACCGCTACTTCTGGGTCCTGGCCGATCACCCCGAGACGGTGGTCTATGCCGACATGGGCAGCGAGATTCAGATCTTCCACCCGGAAACCCTGACCAAGCTCACCGGGTCCTAAAGAGGACGGGTTGCGCGACCCGCCCTTCTCCCCCTAGCAATCGCGACGTGTTGGAGCGGGAGGCGGCCGTGCAGCTGGTCATCGGCGACAAGGTGTTTTCGAGCTGGTCCATGCGGCCATGGCTCGTGCTGAAGCGCGCGGGCGCGGCTTTCGCGGAGGTGTCGATCCGTTTGCGGCAGCCCGACACGCCCGCGCAGATCGCGCCCCACTCCGCCCAGGGCCAGGTGCCGGTGCTGAAGCACCAGGGGCTGGTGGTCTATGACAGCCTGGCGATCTGCGAATACCTGCACGAGCTGCTGCCGGCGGCCAAGCTCTGGCCGGACGACGCGGCGGCGCGGGCGCTCGGCCGGTCGGCGGCGGCGGAGATGCACGGGGGGTTCCAGGCGCTTCGCAACGACTGCTCGATGGACCTCGCCGTGCGGACCACGGTGGAGATTTCCGAGGCGACGGCTGCCAATATCCGGCGGATCGTCGCCCTGTGGTCGGGTCTGCGCGGCCGGTTCGGCGCCAGGGGCCCGTTCCTGCTGGGCGAATGGTCGATCGCCGATGCCTTCTATACGCCGGTCGCCACCCGCTTTCGCAGCTATGGGGTGAAGCTCTCCGATTACGGCGACCTCGGTCCCGCAGAGGTCTATTGCGCGCTCCTGTTGGAGCAGCCGGAATTCCTGCAGTGGGAGAAGGCCGCCTTGGCCGGGGTGGGCTAGCCGATGGCGCAGCTCAGGGGGCGCAGGGGTTCTAGAACAGCCCCAGCGCCCTAAAGCTGGCCACGCCCTCGCGACCGACAACGAGATGGTCGTGGACCAGGATCGACAGCGGTTTGCCGGCCTCGACCACCTGGCGCGTCATCTGCACATCGGCGGCCGAGGGCGTCGGGTCGCCAGACGGATGGTTGTGCACCAGGATCACGGCCGAGCTCGATAGCTCCAGCGCGCGGCGGACGATCTCGCGCGGATAGACGGGGGCGTGGTCGACGGTGCCCTGGTTCATCAGTTCGTCGGCGATCAACTGGTTCTTCTTGTCGAGGAAGAGGACGCGGAACTGTTCGCGCGGTTCGTTGGCCAAGGCGACCCGGACATAGGCCAGGAGCGCGGTCCAGGAGGAGATGACGGGGCGTTTCTTGTGCACTCCTTCGCGCGCCGTGCGAACGGCCAGCTCCTGCATCAGCTTCATGTCCAACGCGACGCTTTCGCCGACGCCCGGCTCGGCCTTCAGGGTCTCCAGCGGCGCGCCCATCACCTCGGCCAAGCCGCCGAAGCGGGCGAGCAGGCGTTTGGCGAGCGGCTTGGTGTCGCCACGCGGCAGGCTGCGGAACAACAAGAGTTCGAGCAGTTCGTAATCGGGAAGGGCGTCTAGCCCACCCCGCCGGGCGCGCTGTCTCAGGCGGTCGCGGTGGCCGAGGTGGTGGGGCGGCGGCGCGGGCGTGGCGTCCCCGCGGTCGATCACGAACAGGCCGGGAGACCCCTCGTCGAACATGGCGCGCCCATCAGATTGCCGATGAAGCCACGCTAGAACATATTGGGAACGTCCGCAAGCGGGCGGCTAGACCTCGCCGTTGATGGGCACCTTGAACAGGCCGGCCGGAGAGGCGGTGAACAGCTCCACCCCGGTCTCGGTCACGCCGCAGCTGTGCTCGAACTGGGCGGAGAGCGACTTGTCGCGGGTCACGGCGGTCCAGCCGTCGTTCAGCACCTTCACCTGGTATTTGCCCAGGTTCACCATCGGCTCGACGGTGAAGAACATGCCGGGGCGCAGCACCGCGCCCTCGCCCTTGCGTCCGAAGTGGAGAACATTGGGGTTGTCGTGGAAGACCTGACCGACGCCGTGGCCGCAAAAGTCGCGCACGACCGAGCAGCGCTGGGATTCAACATAGGTCTGGATGGCGTGGCCGATGTCGCCGACCGTGGCGCCCGGCTTGATCGCGGCCAGACCCTTCATCAACCCCTCGTGCGTGACGTCGACCAGGCGTTTGGCGCGCGGGGACACCTCGCCCACGCCATACATGCGGCTGGTGTCGCCGTGCCAGCCGTCGATGATGACGGTGACGTCGATATTGCAGATGTCGCCCTCGACCAGCCGCTTGGGGCCGGGGATGCCGTGGCAGACGATGTGGTTCTGTGAGATGCAGACGGTCTTGGGATAGCCCCGGTAGAAGAGGCAGGCGGGCAAGGCGCCGTGGTCGAGGACGAACTCGCGGGCCAGGTCATCCAGATGTTCGGTGGTCACGCCCGGCTGGACGTGCGGGATCAGCATGTCGAGGCATTCGGCGGCGAGCCGTCCAGCTTTGCGCATGCCCTCGAAACCTTCCTCGCCATAAAGTTTGATGGCCGAGGTTCGGGTGGGGCGGTCGTCCAGAACGTCTGTGGTGGTCAAGCCTTGGGTCTCCCGCAGTCGCCCACAGCATAATGGCGGAAGGCGCTCGGGGGAATTGCAATCGCCGCCCGGGCCTGGGAGTCTGGGGTCATGTCCGAACCCAAACGCGTCACCGCCGCCGTCCTGATCATTGGCGATGAGATTCTGTCCGGCCGCACGGCCGATGTGAACCTGAACGCCATCGCCAAATTCGTCGCCGCTCACGGGGTCGAGCTGGCCGAGGCGCGGGTGGTCGGGGATGTGAAATCCGACATCGTGGCGGCTTTGCAGGTGCTCGCGGCGCGCTGGGACTATGTCTTCACCACCGGCGGAATTGGCCCGACCCACGACGACATCACCGCCGACTGCGTGGCCGAAGCGCTTGGCGTGGCGCTGAACGAGGATCCCGAGATCATCGCCGAGATGACTGTCCGCTATGGCGAGCCGCCCAACGCCGCGCGACGGCGGATGGCGCGCATTCCAGAGGGCGGCTCCAAGATCAAGAACCCCATGTCGGGTCCGCCCGGCTTCCAGATCGGCAAGGTCTTCGTGCTCGCGGGCGTGCCCAAGATCATGCAGGGGATGCTGGAGGACATCGGCTGGCGGCTGCAGGGCGGGGCCAAGATGCTCAGCCGCACCCTAAGGGTGGAGGGGGCCGGCGAGGGTTCGATCGCGGCCCTGCTGGAGGGCGTGGCCCTGGCCCATGCGGCCCTGTCGCTCGGCAGCTATCCCTTCTTCGGCCCTGACGGCTATGGCGCGAACCTGGTTGTGCGCGGTTATGAGCCGGCGGAGATCGAGGCCGCCATCGCCGAACTGATCACCGTCCTGACCCCGGGTGCGGGCGCCCGTCTGTCGAGACCGAGCGAATGAGCCTGCTGTCGTCCAAGCGCCGCCACGGTTGGTACGTCGAGGCCGCGGGCCGGGTCTGGGGTCCCTATGCCGAGCGCCGGCTGGAAGATTTTGTCAGCGAGGGGCGCATCGGCCCGGCGACCCTGGTGGCCGCTTCGCCGGACGGCCCCTTCCAGGAAGCCGCCGCCCAGCCCGATCTGGCCCATCTGTTTCCGCAGGCGGCGGCGCGGCCCGCGCCCGCGCCCGCGCCCCAACCTTTGCCCGCGCCGCAACCGGTCGCCCCGCGCCCCGCGCTTGTTCAGGCCACCCCCTCGCTTGCGGCGCCTGCCCCGCGGGTCCCTCAATCGCCGATCCCGCTCGCCACGGGCGCGGACAGGCCGCTGCTGGTCTGGGCCTCGGTCGGGCCGGTGGGGATCGAGCCGTTCGAGCAGCTCCTGGCCATCCATGGCCCGCAGGTGCGCCTCGGCCCCGGCCTGTGGCTGGTGCGGGCCCGCATGCCGGCGGCCGGGCTGCGCAACGCCCTGAGCCGCAGGTTGCGCGGGGCCGAGGCCCTGATGGTGGTCGAGGCCTCGATGACCGACGCGGCCTGGTTCAATCTCGACGGCGCCGTCGACCGGGCGGCGCGGAGCCTCTGGATCGAAAATTAGGCGGGCGTCTTTTTTAGGCGCCGGGCGAAAAAGCTCTGCGACGTTTTCAAGTCGCATTGCTTAACCATACGGAAACCGCTCAGGCTCAGGCTCGTTACAGCCGAGTCGGGTCTCCTTGGCCCGTATTCGGAAGCAGTGTGGAGCAGCAGTTGCGGCGTCTGTCGCGGTCATCTCCCGCAAGGGGAAAGGGTCCTCAAGGACCACCCGGCCTCGCAGCCGTCGGCGTCATACAATCCGTTTTATCCGCAGGGGCGGGCCGCACTGGCCGCGCCCCTTTTTCTTTGTCCTGTCACCTTGGAGGCTCCCATGACCAAGC
>CANJKM010000095.1 GCA_947474805.1 Caulobacterales bacterium
CGTGGTCGTCCATGTGGCCTCGTCTTAGCATCCGCCGCCAAGCTCCGGCAGGTCCTCGGTCTCGTTCCTGCGCATATCCGAACCATATACCGTCGAGCAGCAAATCATGATCTTCGACAACATCGCCGAAGCTCTCGCACGTATCGTCTTCATCTTCTGGTGCCCACGCACCGAACCGCCTCTCATAACCCTGTTCAGCGGCATGTCTCACCGACCCTGAGAACGCATCTAGGTGGCCCGAATTAAGCCCCAGGTCGGCCTGGAATGATGCCCTGTAGGCTTCCTCTACCAGTGCGGTCAGGAAAGCGTAAAATCCCGGGCGGCAGTCTTCGGACTCGCTTGGACCTAAGGCATCAAAGGTCTTTTCCAGTGTCGTGATCGCGTGGGCGATTATCGAAGGGCCAGGGAATTTGAGTCCATCGAACGCACTTGGCGAACCCCGTTCAGGTTGAGGCTCAGGCTCAGGTTCTGGAGCGGTAAATTGAATGGGCCGCTCTGTAGGCCGGGTGAGAATTTTCCAAACCACAACGCCGGCCAAAACCCAGAGCAGCCCCCACTTTGCGAAACCTGCGTATTCGTCCATTCGAGTAGCCTACTGGGCTCCGGCCACGGGGCAAGCCGATGTCGTCAGCCACAAACGCTCAACGTAATCGACGCCTACGGCCGTGTTCGTCGCCAGCCCCTTGCTAATCAGGTCTACCAGAGCTCAGATCAACCAAGGACTCTAACTCCCCAGGTAAAAAGCGGTCACGTCAGGGACATCCATGACAAAGCTCGACTGGAGCAAAGGCAAAGAGCCTGATCCTGCGAATTACAATCCCGAACGAAATAATCTTGTGGTCGTGCGGGATGACGCTGGCAAGAAAAGGCCGCGTAACGAACCGCAATATGCCGGACCATCTCCAGGCAAGAAAATCGGGCTCGCGCTGGCTGCTCAGGTGCGGCGAGGCGCGAAAATCGGCAAATCAAAAGTCCAATCCCCGCCTTCGCCCTTTTCGGGCACGATAGAAGATGCACGGCGATATCGCGCTGAAATCCATCTTCAAATTAGGGACAAGAAGAGTGAGCTAAGGGATTTGAACCGAAAATTGAAACGTATTGAGGACCGGTTGAAATACGATCTAGGCGAGCGTGCTAAAGTTGTCAGGTAGAGCGCTTTTATCCGCCATTCGCGCTGAGATTCGCCGACGTAAGATGGGAGCGCCGCGCTGGACCTTTGCCACGCCTTCTAGGCGGGGCGAAAGCGGCTTTGCAGGTATGGCGCAGGTGGGATTTTCGACGCTTCCCACCTCAAAGAGCTCAAACTAGGAAGCGGCGAATTCGCGGACAGCGCCATGTCTGGGAAAGGACTGGATCGTGGCGACACTGAACCGCTGAATTGGCAGAAAGCCTATATAAAATATAAGCTTGCCCAAACTTCGGAATCTATTTCGTAATGCGTAGGTCGTCAGTTCGAGTCTGACAGGTGGCACCACCTCTCCGAGATCAGGCGACTAGCCTGGAGCCGCGCACCGGGTCCCAGCGACGAGAACGCGGCCTGGACAGTCGACCGGACACGCCAATAGACTTCGTCTATGTTCAACATCTACTCTTTCAATTTTTCCTATAGATGGCTAGGCGATACTGATCTTCCGGAAGCGGGATTGCCCGCTCAAGGGAGATCGCCCAATGCACAAGACATCCATCGCTCTGCTCGCCGTCCTGGCGGCGGCCGCGTCGCCGCTCGCGATATCCGGGGCGGCCTACGCCCAGACCAAGCCTCAAACCCCGTCGATGTCGAACCAGGTCTGGTGGCCCGATAAGCTGGATCTGTCGCCGCTTCGTCAGCACGCCGCCGAGTCCAACCCCATGGGCGCCCGGTTCAACTACCCCCAGCAGTTCAAGACCCTCGACCTGGCCGCGGTGAAGAAGGATCTGGCCAAGGTGCTGACCACCTCCCAGCCCTGGTGGCCGGCCGACTATGGCAACTACGGCCCCTTCTTCATCCGCATGGCCTGGCACAGCGCCGGCACCTATCGCGTGGCGGACGGCCGCGGCGGCGCGGGCGGCGGCCAGCAGCGGTTCGAGCCGCTGAACAGCTGGCCCGACAACGTCAATCTGGACAAGGCCCGGCGCCTGTTGTGGCCGATCAAGCAGAAGTACGGCGCCAAGATCTCCTGGGCCGACCTGATGGTCCTGGCCGGCAATGTCTCGCTGGAGCAGATGGGCTTCAAGACCTTCGGCTTCGCCGGCGGCCGCGCCGACGATTGGGAGCCCGACATCGTCTATTGGGGCCCCGAGGCCAAGTGGCTGGACGACAAGCGCCACGCGAGCGACGGCCAGCTGCAGAACCCGCTCGCCGCCGTCCAGATGGGCCTGATCTATGTGAATCCGGAAGGACCGGGCGGCAATCCCGATCCGCTCGCGGCGGCCAAGGACATCCGCGAGGCGTTCGGCCGGATGGCGATGAACGACGAGGAGACCGTCGCCCTGATCGCCGGCGGCCACACCTTCGGGAAGGCGCACGGCGCGGCGGCGCCCGCCAACTGCGTCGGGGCCGAGCCCGCCGCCGCGAGCGTCGAGCAGCAGGGCTTCGGCTGGGCCAACAAATGCGGGACGGGCGCCGGCGGCGACACCATCAGCAGCGGGCTGGAGGGCGCCTGGTCGGCCAACCCGGTCGCCTTCTCGACTCAGTATCTGGACAATCTGTTCGCCTTCGACTGGGTGCAGACCAAGAGCCCGGCCGGCGCGACCCAATGGGTTCCGGCGGGCAATGCGGCCTCGACCCTGGTGCCGGACGCGCACGACCCGGCCAAGCGCCACGCCCCGATCATGTTCACCACCGACCTGGCGCTGAAGATGGACCCGAGCTATCGCGCCGTCTCCCAGCGCTTCCAGAAGGACCCCGAGGCCTTCAAGCTCGCCTTCGCCAAGGCCTGGTTCAAGCTGACCCATCGCGACATGGGCCCGCGCGCCCGCTACCTCGGGGCCGAGGTTCCCAAGGAGGTGCTGTCCTGGCAGGACCCGGTTCCGACCGTCGATCACGCCCTGATCAACGCGGCGGAGATCGCCCAGCTGAAGAGCAAGATCCTCGCCTCGGGCCCGACCGGCCCGGAGCTGATCCGTACAGCCTGGGCCGCCGCCTCGAGCTTCCGCGGCACCGACATGCGCGGCGGGGCGAACGGCGGCCGGCTGCGGCTCGATCCGCAGCGGGGCTGGGCGGTCAACAATCCGGCGGAGCTGAACAAGGTCCTGACGGCGCTGGAAACGGTGCAGAAGGACTTCAACCGCTCGGCCAAGGGCGGCCGGACGGTGTCGCTGGCCGATGTGATCGTCCTGGGCGGCGGCGCCGCCATCGAGCAGGCCGCCGCGAAGGCCGGACGCGAGGTGCGGGTTCCGTTCACGCCCGGCCGCACGGACGCCTCCCAGGCCCAGACGGACGTAGCCTCCTTCGCCGCGCTCGAACCGGCCGCCGACGGCTTCCGCAACTATTTCGGCAAGGGCGCCCGCCTGTCGCCGGCGGAGATGCTGGTGGATCGGGCCAATCTGCTGAACCTGACCGTGCCCGAAATGACCGTCCTGGTCGGCGGCCTGCGCGCGCTCAACGCCAACACCGGGCAATCGGCGCAGGGCGTGTTCACAGACCGGCCTGGAACCCTAAGCAACGACTTCTTCGTCAACCTGCTCGACATGTCGACCCGGTGGGAGAAGTCGCCTCAGTCGGACGGCGTCTATCAGGGGCTCGACCGGAGCACCGGCAAGCTGAAGTGGACCGCCTCGCCGGTCGACCTGGTCTTCGGCTCCAACTCCGAGCTGCGGGCGGTCGCCGAGGTCTATGCCGCCGATGACGGCCGGGACAGGTTCGTACGTGACTTCGTCGCCGCCTGGACCAAGGTGATGACCCTCGATCGCTTCTAGCCGCGTCGAGAGCCTGGAGCGGCGGCGCGGTCCGCGCCGCCGTTTTCCGCCTCCAGGCGCCGCCTCGGCCCAGCGTTTGCAGGGCCGATCGGGTCACGAGCTCGGAGCCGCCAAAATGGGCCAGCAAGACCGCGTAACCGGCATTCTCAAAATGTGGGCCGGAAGGCCCGAAACTCCGGCCAGGTCAGGCCGGGCGCCTGACCGGCAAGGCCGGCGGGACCCCCAATCTCCCGCCGCCCCCTCGGCCGGGCCCGCCAGACAGTCCTGGCCCTGGGGCGAACAGCTCCACACCGACTAGGCCGGCTCCCGACCTGAGCCGGGACAAGCGGCTGGTTAGACGGCGGGGTCATATCGGCCTAGGCTCGCCCGCAGCAGCGACCTCGGGTCGGGACAGATGGGAATTTGAGCATGACCACCGACCTCGACCCGGCCTCTGCCGCGCCGGCGCGATCGCGCTATTCGACCGTGGCCATGGCCCTGCACTGGATCATCGCCCTCAGTATCGCAGGCCAGATCGGGTTGGGCTGGTACATGGGTTCGGTAGAGGACCATTCGCCGGCCCAGCGGGCGCTTGAGGAGATCCACATCTCCTTTGGCCTCACCATCCTGCTGCTGACCGTCGCCCGCATCGCCTGGACCCTGACCCATCGCGCGCCCCCGGCGCCGGCGACCCTGGCGCGGTGGGAGAAGATCGCGGCTTCCAGCGTTCAGGGGCTCTTCTATGTGATGATGCTCGCCCTCCCGCTGTCGGGTTGGCTGATGGAGTCGGTCGGCAGGCGGCCGATCCCCTTCTGGGGCGCGGCCTGGCCGCACTTCCCCGGCCTCGCCGCGATGCTGCAGGGCCAGGACGCCCGCGCCTTCAAGGACACCCTGGAGGAAGCGCACGGCGAACCGCTGGTGTGGATCATGATCGCCCTGGCGGCCCTGCATGTGCTGGGCGCCATCAAGCATCAGTTCGACGGCTCGCCGGTGCTGTGGCGGATGGTTCCGTTCCTCAAACCGCCCCGCTGAGGCCGGCCAGCGACGAGCGGGCTCAGAAGTCGCGGGTGATCTCGATCCCGATCGTGCGGGGGCGTAGCGGCGTCGACTGGGTCCGGGTTCGGAAGGAGAAGGGGTTGCCGAAGGCGAGGGTGTCGCCCCGCTGGTCCAGGGCGTTGGCGGCGGTGAGGCGTAGGCTGAGCCCCGGCCTGCGCAAACCGGCCGCCAGGCGCAGGTCCGAATAGCCGCCCATGGCGAGCGACAGCGCTGGGTCCAGGGCCAGACGCGAATGACCGACATAGGCGTAGCCCGCGCTCAACCGTAGGCTCCAGACGCCCCGGAGCGGCCGCTCATAGGCCGCCGAGCCGGCGTAGGAGAGGTCGGGAACCCCCGGCAGACGGCTGTCGGACTCGTCGGTCAGGGCGGGCGAGGGCCGATCAAGCTCGGGGCTTTGCCGCACCAGATTGGCCGACAGGGTCAGGCCGCCCCGGCTGTAGCTGGCCTCGGCCTCGACGCCGCGGCTCTGGCCGTCGCCAAGGTTGGCGGTGAAGGGCAGGCCCGAGGGCAGGATCAGGTTGGCCTGGATGTCCTTCCAGCGCGCCTCGAACAGGGCGACGCGCAGGGCGAGGCCGAGCGTGGGCGCGCGCCAGCGGACCCCGGCCTCGTAGCTCCACAGTTCGTCGCCGCCGTAGCGGCGCAGGGGTTCGTTCCCAGCGTCGGCGAAGCTCTGGGCGGCGGGACCTGCGGTGTTGAAGCCCGTGGTGCGATAGCCCTCGGCCGCCTGCAGATAGGCCGTGACGCCCGAGAGGGGCCGATAGGCGAGCAGCAGCTTGGGCGCGAAACCCGTGTCGCCGGCCTCGCCGTTGAAGCCCCGGGGCGCGGGGCCGGCCGCGACGGTCGAACGGGTCTCCAGATGCGAGGAGAAGAACCGCCCCCCCGCGGTCAGGGTCAGGACGGAGGCGAGGTCATAGGCGGCCTCGCCGAAGACGGCGCTCTCGCGCAGCCGGTCGCGGCGGGCCTCCGTATAGTCGGCGGGGCCCAGGGCCGGCGCGAGAACCGCATCGAGCTTCTGGTCGCTGAGGGCGGCGAAGGCGCCGACGGTCCAGTGGAGGCGGCCGGCGCCGACCGAGCTGAGGCGCGCCTCGCCGATCAGGCTTCGGGTGCAGCTGTCGTCCGAAAAACTGGCGAGGCCGGGGCTGCTCCTGAGGGTTCCGGCCGCCGAGGCGTCGTATGTCGTGCCGACCGAATGGCTGATCGCGCCGACGCTGACCGAGAGCCTGGCCCAAGGCGGGGTCCAGCCGAGCGTGAGGCCGAGCGCCAGAAAGTCGTTGTCGTGCGGCTCGGCGACGGCGCTGGCGCGGGCCAGCGGACCGACCGCGGGCTCTGCGTAGTGGGCGTTGCGGGTGGAGATGGCCTGGTCGACCAGATTGGCGTCGAGCGTCCAGTCGGGCGCCAGCCGCCAATGGGCCGCGACCCTGGCCCCGGTGCGGCGCGAGCGGTCGATGTCGCGCAGACCGAGCCGGGGGTTGTCGATATAGCCGCCCGCGCGTTCGGACCAGGCGACCGCGCGCAGGGCCGCGTCAGGACCCGGCAGGGGAAGGTTCAGTGTCCCTTCCAGCTGGTAGGAGGCCGCGCCGCGCCCGGTGGCCGACAGGCCAGCCAGCAACCGGCCGGAGCGACCGGATGGATCGGGGGCGTTGGGCGTGAGCTGCAGGACGCCGCCGATCGAGCCCGCGCCATAGAGCGAGCCCTGCGGGCCGCGCAGCACCTCAACCCGGGCGATGTCGATCAGCGGCAGGTCGGGATCGGGGGCGTTGTAGGTCAGCCGCAGCTCGCCAAGATAGAGGCCGACGGTCGACTGGGTGCGGCCGGTCAGCGGCCCGTCGGACAGGCCGCGCAGGATCACCTTGTCGCGCCCGGGCCCGAGGTTGGTGACCATCACCCCGGCGGCCAGCAGCGACAGCTCGCCGACGTTGCGCACACCCTGGCGCTCCAGTTCTCGCCCGGAGACGGCGGTCAGGCCGTAGGGGGCGGCCGACAGCAGGCTCTCGGACTTGTCTGCGGTGACCACCACCTCTTCAAGCGAGAGGTCGGTCGGCGCCGGCTCGGGAGTGGGGCTAACCGGCGCGGGCGCCGCCGCCGGGCGAGCGCGGATGACGATAGTGCGGGCGTCGGGATGCAGGGCGACGCAGGCCGAGCCGGCCAGGAGCTGATCGAGCGCCCTTGCGACGCTGACATGACCGGTCACCCCCGCTCGTCCGCTGCAGCGCGCCCCCGGGGCGAAGCCGAGCGACAGGCCGGCCTGGCGGCCGAGCGCCATCAGGGCCGCCTCGCGGGGTTGCTCGGGGATGGACAGGATCAGGGTCGCCTCGCGCGCCGCGGCGGCGTCGGCCAGGGCGCCGAGGCCGATCGCAAGCCCGAGAAGGCGGAGACACCGCCGCCTGCCGTCCATGACGCCCCTCACGACTCAGCGCGCTATCGGCGCAGGCTCAGCCGTACACTATTCGGAGCGGAACGCCGCTCCGCCTTGACGGGGAGGAAGGCGGACAGGCTCTGCAGCATCTCGTCCTCGGGACCGAGGTTGAGCACCGCCCGGACCGGCAGGGCGCGGGCGTCGGGCGCGACGGTGATCGGGGTCGTCACATAGCGGTTCAGGACGACCACGGCCTCGGCCAGGCTTTCGCCTTGGAAGATCAGCCGGCCCTCGGTCCAGGCGAAGGCCGCCTGCGGATCGGTCTGGATCACCTGATCGCGGGGTTCGCCCTCGCGGTGAGTCAGGGCCTGGCCGCGGACCAGGCGGGCCAGGGGGGCCGTGGCGCGGGCGCCGGCCTTGCGGACCTCGACCACCCCGCGCCGGACGGTGACCTGGACCTGGCCTGCGCGATGCAGGACGTCGAATTCGGTGCCGACCACGTGGATCTCGCGGTCGCCGACATGGATCAGGAAGGGGCGGTTCGGGTCGTGGGCGACGTCGAACACCGCCTCGGCGTCGGCCATGACCACGCGGCGCTCGTGCTTGCCGAGGCTGACGGTGATGGCCGAGCCGCCGTTGAGGGTGACGCGGGTGCCGTCGGCCAGGGCGAGGGTGCGGGGTTGGCCGCGCGCGGTGGTGTAGGCCTGGGGCGGCGGATCCTTGGGCGCGAAGCTCGGCCCGACCGTAACAGCCAGGGCGATGGCGGCGACGAGGCTGGCGGCGGCCGCGCCGAACCAGGCCGGGATCGCGGGACGGCGGCGGGGGCGCAGGGCGACGATCTCGGCGCCAGCAGGTGCGGCCTGGGCGGCCGGTTCGGGGGCCAGGTCATCGAGTTCGGCCCAGGCCAGCTCAACCGATTCATAGGCGCGCAGATGTTCGGGAGAGGCGGCGAGCCAGCCCTCGAACGTCAGCCAGTCGCGCTCGTCCGCCTCGTCCGACAGCAAGCGCACGTGCCAGCTCATCGCCGCGTCTCGGATGGCGTCCTGCGCCGAAGGATCGGATGAAACGGTCATGGCCTCCCAATCATGCCCTGGTGAGTAGACGCCACGGAGCCGTGAGGTCCGCAATCGATGGCGAAACGGATCATGGCTCGCGCTCCGCCATGACCGCGCGCAGTGCGGTCATGATGTATTTCTCGACCGAGCTACGCGACACCCCCATCCGCTCGGCCACCTCGCCGTGGGTCAGGCCCTCGAACTTGTGCAGGCGGAAGGCGAGCGCCACCGGCGGCGGCAGGGCCGCCACGGCCGCGGTTACGCGGGCCAGCTTCTGGCGCGAGGCCAGGGCTTCGTCGGCGGGCGGCTCCTGGGCGACCGGGTCGAGGTCGTCGCCGACGGTTTCGCGGCGCCAGTTCATCTCGCGGGCGGCCTGGCGCTTCTGAGACTTGATCCGGTCGAGCAAGAGATTGGAGCCGACCCGGTAGAGATAGGCCTCGGGGCTGCGCAGATCGGGCGGCGGCGCGCTTTCGCTCAGCCGCAGATAGAGGTCCTGCACCAGATCCTCGGCCCCGCCCGGACCGATACGCAAGGCGAAGAAGCGCACAAGGTCGGCGCGCTTGCGCATGAAGGCGGCGATCAGGGGCGGGTCGACCATTCGCGGAGACTGTTGGGGTGTTCGGGCCCTCGGCGCAATCCGTGCGCTCACGGAGCCGGTGGCTTTGAGGGGATCGGAAAGCCGCGTCGTCCTCATTGCAGGGGCGCTGCTGGAGACCCGCTTTGAGCCAAACCTTGCGTGAGACCGTTTCCGTCCAACCTGTCGCAGATCGCAGCTTCGACGCGCCGCCGGTGATGGTGGCCGACAAGGGCCACCCCAGGCGCGGGGCGATCGAGCGCTTCATTGAGGCCCGCTACCAGACCGTCTTCGGGGCGACGGGGCTCAACCACTATCCGCTCCTGGCCGCCCTTTGCGGCGTGGACGACGCCATCCGGGCCGCGGCCGGGGTCCGGTTCGCCGCCCATGAGCCCCTGTTTCTCGAAGGCTATCTCGATCAGCCGGTCGAGCAGGTGGTGGCCGAGGCGTTCGCCCGCCCGGTGGCGCGCGGCTCGATCGTCGAGGTGGGGTCGCTGGCCTCGGACTCGCCGGTCGCCTCGCTTGAACTCTTCGCGACCTTGAGCGCGCTCCTGCCGCCGGCCTGCCATCGCGGCGTGGCGGTGCTGACGGCGCGGCCGGAGCTGGCCTTCGTGCTCGGCCGGGCCGGGTTCGAGCTGAAGCTGCTGGGCCTCGCCGACCCGGCGCGGCTGGGCGAGCGGGCCGCCGACTGGGGCAGCTATTATAACGCCGCGCCCAGCGTCTACACCCTGGAGCTGGCCGGATCCCCCGCCCTGGCGCGCCTGCGTCGGAAGCTGGGCGGACCCCGCCCGGCGGGAGAGCCGGCCCTGCGGAGGGTCTGCTGATGAGCCGGGTTCTCGACGCCATCGTCGAACACGCGCGCCGCGCGCCCGAGGCGCCGGCCCTCACCGACGGCGTCTCCACCTATTCCTGGTCCGGGCTTCTGTCAGAGATCGCCGAGGCCTCGGCCTGGCTGGAGGCCGAGCTCAAGGGCCTGCCCGAGGATGCGCCGGTCGGGATCGCGCTCGACAACGGCCCGGCCTGGGTCGTGATCGATCTGGCCCTGATCTGGCTCGGCCGGGCCAGCGTTCCCCTGCCGCCCTTTTTCACGCCTGAGCAGAGGCTGCACGCCCTGACCGACGCGGGGGCCTGCCTGCTGATCCGCCCTGCGGCCAAGGACGGGGCGGCGGCGCGCATCGGCGGCGCGGCTCTGGCGGCCCAGCGGCTGGACGCCGAGCCCTCGCGGCTGCAGCCGGGCGCGGCCAAGGTGACCTACACCTCGGGCAGCACCGGCGCGCCCAAGGGGGTCTGTCTTTCGCAGGCGCAGATGGAGGCGGTCGCCGGCTCGATCGTCGAGGCGCTCGGCCCCGGCTATGCGGGTCGGCACCTGGCGGTGCTTCCGCTCGGCGTCCTGCTGGAGAATGTGGCCGGCCTCTACGCCAGCCTCATCGCGGGCGGATGCTATGAGGCCAGGAGCCTCGCCGAGCTGGGCTTCACCGAGGGACTGCGGCCCGACATTCCTCGGCTCATCGCCCGGCTCGCCGAGTCGGAGATCGAGAGCGTCATTCTTGTTCCCGAACTGCTCCGCGCCCTGACCGCGGGTCTGGCGATGACGGGCGCGAGGCTGCCGCGCCTGAAATTGGCGGCGGTCGGGGGGGCCAAGCTCGCACCCCAGCTGATCGCGGCGGCCCGCGCCGCCGGCCTGCCAGCCTTCGAGGGCTATGGGCTCAGCGAATGCGCCTCGGTTGTGGCCCTGAACATCCCCGGCGACGATCGGCCCGGCTGCGTCGGC
>CANJKM010000096.1 GCA_947474805.1 Caulobacterales bacterium
CAAGTACAAGCAACACTGGGCCTATATCGCCCCCAAGGAAGTGAAGTCTGAGCGGACCGAGTGGGACAAGCGGGCGGTCAATCCGATCGACCGCTACATCTTCGCGGGTCTGAAGAAGGCCGGCCTGTCGCCCTCGCCCGAGGCGGACAAGGAAACCCTGATCAGCCGTGTGACGCTGGACCTGACCGGCCTGCCGCCGACCCTGGCCGAGGTGGACGCCTTCGTCGCCGACAAGAGCCCCGACGCCTATGAGAAGCTGGTCGACCATCTGCTCTCGACCCGGGCCTACGCCGAGCGCCAGACCAACATCTGGCTCGATGTGGCGCGCTACGCCGACACCAACGGCGGCCTGAACGACAACGAATCCCCGATGCAGTTCCCCTATCGGGACTGGGTGATCACCGCCTTCCAGCGCAACATTCCCTACGACAAGTTCGTCACCTGGCAACTGGCCGGCGACAAGCTCCCGAACGCGACCCGCGAACAACTTCTGGCGACGGGCTTCCTGCGCGCGGGCAAGAAGGACAGCGAAGGCGGCTCGATCGACGAGGAATACCGCACCAACTACGTCAACGAGCGCGCCGAGCTGATGGGCAAGGCCTTCCTCGGCCTGACCGTGGGCTGCGCCAAGTGCCACAACCACAAGTACGACGTCATCTCCCAGGCCGACTACTATTCGATGGGCGGCTTCTTCAACTCATTCCAAGAGCGGGGCCTCGCATTCGGTCCGCAGCCTGGCGCGACCCTGCCGTGGCCGACGCCGATGCAGGCCAAGACCCAGGCCGCCGCCATCAAGACGGTCGATGAAAAGTGGACCGCCTATCAGGCGGCGGTGAACGCCGCCAAGGCCCGCGCGGCCAAGGCCGTCGACGCCGTGCCGGCCGCCCAGCGCGCCGCCTTCCTGCAGAAGGCGATCGATACCGACACCCAGGCCTACTACCCTCTCGACAGCGGCTACAAAGCCGACTTCGCGATCCTGATCGAGGGCACGCCCAAGCAGCCGATCGGCGCGCTCGATTTCACCAAGCCGCTGCCGGCGGACTCGGACCCGCGCGAATTCCAGGCCCGGCTGCAAAAGCAGATCCTGTTCGAGAGCAAGGACCGCAAGGCCCATCCCGAAAAGTACGTGGCCATCGATAGGGCCCGGGACGAATATTTCGCCTCCATGCCCAAGGGCCTGGCCGGCTCGACCCCCGGTCCAGCCAAGGCTAGGTATCTGGCCGCGAAAGCCGCGGCCGAGAAGACCATGACCTTGAAGGCCAATGTCTCGCTGCCCCGTGAAAAGATCGCCGCTCGCGGCAAGGACGGCAGCATCGCCCTCGGGAACAACGGCCTGCCGACCCGCAAGGCCGGCAAGGGCGAGGTGACCCCGGTCAGCGTGGTCGCCCCGCGCATCGATCCGGACAAGCCGCGCCGCGCGACCGTCGATATCGACAACGCCTTCAAGCAGCTCACGACCCTGGGCTTCCGGGACGCGAGGATCTCCGACCCCAACGTGGCCCTGAAGCCTCAGCTGCGGCCCGGTCTGAAGGAAGAGCAGCTGTTCTGGACCGCTTCGGGCATCCCTGGCGGCAAGCCGGGCTACCTCAACAACGTCAAGTTCATTCCCGGCGCCAAGGGCCAGGGCGTGCAGATCCACAACTCGGTGGGCGCGGTCGACGAGGATGTCGGCAATTTCGATCGCACCGACCCTCGCACCCTCGACTTCTGGGTGAAGCTGCGGGCCAAGGACTATGTGCAGGACACCCGTCCTGACGGCCCCGAGGCCGAGATCCTCGGCAACAACGGCTCCATCGACGGCCGCGGCTACGAGCTGAGCCTCAACAAGGGCCGGGTCGAATGGAAAATCGTCTCCAACGCTCCGGTCAATATGATCCGGATCAGAGGGCTGAAGGAGCTTCCGCGTCAGAAGTGGGTGCACATCACCGCCACCTACGACGGCAACTCCAAGGCGGCCGGCACCCATCTCTATCAGGACGGCAAGCTGATGGAGACAGAGGTCATCAACGACCACCTGACCGGCGCCGCCCGCGGAGCCGGGGCCTCGACCAACTTCGGCGGCTATCACGGCCTCTCGTTCGGCACGAGCTTCAACCGGCCTGAACTGGTCGATGGGGCGATGGACGAACTCCGCGTTCTCACGCGCGCTCTGACTCCCGCTGAGGTCGCCTACCTGCACGACCAGCGCTCGCTCGCCGCGCTCAACCCGCAGGAGGTCCGCGCGCAGATGATCGACATCGCGGCGCAGAAGGATCCCGCGGTCGTCGCGGCCTGGAAGGCGCTGTCGGGCGCTCGTATCGCTCAGCAGCGTATCGAGCAGAGCATCCCGGCTGTGCTGATCGCCGGCGACATCGCCAAGCCGCGCAAGACCTACATCCTTGATCGCGGCATCTATAACACCTACCTGGGCGAAACTCCGGTTCAGGCCCTGCCGCGCGTCTACAAGTGGGACGCCAAGCTGCCGAAGAACCGTCTGGGCTTGGCCCAGTGGTTGTTCGACCCCAAGCATCCGCTGACCTCGCGGGTCTATGTCAACCGGCTGTGGCAGAGCCACTTCGGAACCGGCATCGTGCAGACGGCCGACGACTTCGGCACCCAGGGAACCAATCCTTCCAACCCGGAACTGCTCGACTACCTCGCCGTCGAGTTCGTTCGTTCGGGCTGGGACATCAAGCACATGCACAAGCTGATCGTGATGTCGGCGACCTATCGCCAGTCGTCGACCATCACGCCGGACCGGCTGGAGAAGGACCCGCGTAACTTCCTGCTCGCGCGCGGTCCCCGTTATCGCCTGTCGGCTGAGCAGCTGCGCGACAGCGCCCTGTTTTCCTCGGGGCTGCTGATCGACAAGCCGGGCGGCGACGCGGTCTTCCCGGTCCAGCCGGAGCTGATCTGGGACGGCGTGGCCCAGGGCTTCGTGGTCTATCCGGTCGATACGCCGGACGACTATAATCACCGCAAGTCCATGTACAGCTTCGCCAAGCGCAGCCAGCCCATGGCCAATCTGGCCGTGTTCGACCTACCCGACAGGACCATCTCGACGGTGACGCGCACCATGGCCAACACGCCCTTGCAGGCGCTGGTGCTGCTGAACGACCCGCAGTTCCTGGAGGCCTACCGTAAGCTGGCCGAGCGGGCGATGAAGGCCTCGGCCAACGAGGACCAGCAGCTGACGACCCTGTTCCGTCTGGGCGCCCGCCGCCATCCGACCCAGCGCGAGCTGACGGCGATGAAGGCCTTCCGCGCCCAGGAACTGGCGCGCGCGGCCAAGACGCCCGCCGAGGTGACCAAGATGCTGACCATCGGCAATGCGCCGGTCGACTCCAGCCTGGATCGTGTCCAGCTGACGGCGATGACAGTGGTGGCGGCCGGGGTCATGAACTCACCGGCGGCCTATACGCTGAGGTAGGCGGCGGCTCGGTTCGGCGGAGGCGGCAGGGCAGGGGTGTATCTGGCTTCTGTCAAAGCAGACATATTTGGCGTCTGTTTGGTCTGATATTATTGCCGGCTGCAACTACCGAACGGGCCGAGTCCAATTGGCCCTCGCGAGCTAGTCGACGGGAGCGAGTATCGATGCAAAAGGCCCGAGTTCTGGGTTTGACCGCCGTTGTGCTTGCTGGAGCCGCGTCGATCGCGGCGCTGATGGGCGCCTGTTCGACCTACGACCAGCCGAAAGCCGTGGCCGAGGCCTCCAAGGCCTTGCCGGACACGGTCGACTGGAACTGGCATGTGCGGCCGATCCTGTCGCAGAACTGCTTCGGCTGCCACGGTTCGGGGAGCCAGAAGGCCGGCCTGCGGCTCGATGACGAGAAGGTCGCCAAAGGCGATCTGCCGGAAAACAAGGGCAAGCACGCGATCGTCGCCGGCAACCCCGGCAAGAGCGAGATCATGAAGCGCATCCTGTCGACCGACGTCGACTTCCGGATGCCGCCTAAGGACACCCACAAGACCCTTACGCCGCTCGAGATCGCAACGCTGCAGAAGTGGATTCAGCAGGGCGCCAAATACAAGCAGCACTGGGCCTATATCGCGCCCAAGGAAGTGAAGCCCGAGCGGACCGAATGGGACAAGCAGGCGGTCAATCCGATCGACCGCTACATCTACGCCGGCCTGAAGAAGGCCAACCTCTCCCCCTCGCCCGAGGCGGATCGCGAGACCCTGATCAACCGGGTGACGCTGGACCTGACGGGCCTGCCGCCGACCCTGGCCGAGGTTGACGCTTTCGTCGCCGACACGTCGCCAAACGCCTATGAGAAGCTGGTCGACCGCCTGCTGAACACGCGCGCCTACGCCGAACGGCAAACCAATATCTGGCTCGACGTCGCCCGGTATTCAGACACCCGCGGCGGCCTGTTCGACCAGGAAGCGTCGATGCAGCACCCGTACCGTGACTGGGTGATCACCGCCTTCCAGCGGAACATTCCCTACGACAAGTTCGTCACTTGGCAGATCGCCGGCGACAAGCTGCCGAACGCGACCAAGGAGCAGATTCTGGCGACCGGCTTCCTGCGGGCCGGCAAGAAGGACTCTGAAGGCGGCGTCATCGACGAGGAATATCGCGTCAACTACGTCAACGAGCGCGCCGAGCTGATGGGCAAGGCCTTCCTTGGCCTGACCGTGGGCTGCGCCAAGTGCCACAACCATAAGTACGACGTCATATCCCAGGCCGACTACTATTCGATGGGCGGCTTCTTCAACTCGATGGAGGAGCGCGGGATTTATGGGGGCAGCATCCCCATGGGCGCCACCCTGCCGTGGCCCACGCCCACCCAGGCGCGGAACCAGGCGGCCGCCCAGAAGGTGACCGACGCGAAATGGGCCGCCTATCAGGCCACGCTCACCGCCGCGCGTCAGCGCGCCGCCGGGGCCGTCGACCAGATGCCCGCCGCGCAGAAGACCGCTCTGGTCCAACAGACCATCTCCGGGGCCACCGTCGCCTACTATCCCTTCGATAGCGGTTACAAGGGGAGCTTCAAGGAACTGGAGTTCGACCCGCCGCCGCTGCAGGCCGTGGCGCCCGATCCGCTCGGCCCCGAGGTCAAGCCGCCCGGCAATATGACCCGCCAGGAGTGGCAGCTTTCGATACAGAACAAGATTCTGGCCGAGCAGGCCGACCGCAAGGCGCACCCTGAAAAGTACGCGGCAGCCGACAAGGCCAAGGCCGCCGAGATCCAGAAGGCCGCGCTGAAGTTCGGCGACAAGGTCGACCGCCGCGGCCGCCCGCTGGGTCCGCAGATCAACCACGACCCCGACCTGCCGCGCATCGCGCGTGTGGAAGTCGACGCCGCGCTCGACATGCTCGCCGAGAAGGGCTTCCGCGACAGTCGCCGGGCCGATCCGCAGCGGGTGCCGACGCGCCAGCTTCCGGTCGGCATCTATGAAAAGGACCTGTTCTGGACCCCCTCGGGTCTACCCGGCGCCAAGCCCGGCGCGGTGCACAAGGTCAAGTTCATCCCCGGCGCGCGCGGCCAGGCCGTGCAGATCCACGACTCCGTCGGCATGGCCTTTCCCGGCACCGCCAATTTCGAGCGGACCCAG
The DNA here is from genome assembly GCA_947474805.1 of Caulobacterales bacterium. Classification (GTDB taxonomy): domain Bacteria; phylum Pseudomonadota; class Alphaproteobacteria; order Caulobacterales; family Caulobacteraceae; genus CANJKM01. The sequence goes on from CANJKM010000096.1 coordinate 5,539, forward strand.
CCTTTCACCCTCGATTTCTGGGTGAAGCTGCGGACCAAGGACTATGTGCAGGACTCGCGGCCGGAAGGCCCGCAGGCCGTGATCATCGGCAACAACGGAGCGGCCAATAACCCCGGCTACGAGATCGGCCTGAACAAGGGCAAGCTGGAATATTCGATTGTCGCCAGCGCGCCCTACAACATGCTGCGTATCGGCAGCACCAAGGAGGTTCCGCGCGGACGTTGGGCGCATATGACCGCCACCTACGACGGCAACTCCAAGGCCGCAGGGATGAAGGTCTATCTCGACGGCCAACCGATCGAGACCGAGGTGATCAAGGACCGCCTCAGCGCCTCAACGCGCGCCCGCAACTCCAACAGCTATTTCGGCGGCTACTATGGCCTGTCGTTCGGAACCGGCTTCAACCGGCCCGAACTGGTCGACGGCGGTTACGACGAACTGAGGGTGCTGACCCGCGCTCTGACGCCGGTAGAGGTCGCCTATCTGCACACCAACGGATCGATAGCTGGCGTCAAACCGGACACCGCGCGCGCGTCGCTGATCGAGATTGCGGCCTCCAGGGACCCGGCCGTGGTCAAGGCCTGGGAGGACCTGACCCAAGCCCGCCTGGCCCAGCAGAAGGTCGAGGCGCCGATCGAGCAACTCCTCGTCGCGGCCGATATTCCCAAGCCGAAGACCAACTACATTCTGGATCGCGGCATCTACAACACCTACCTCGCCGAGACCCCAACCCAGGCCGTGCCGCGCGTCTTCAACTGGGGCGATAAGCTGCCCCGAAACCGTTTGGGCCTGGCGCAATGGCTGTTCGACCCCAAGCATCCGCTGACCTCACGGGTCTATATTAACCGGATGTGGCAGAGCCACTTCGGCGCGGGCATCGTCCAGACGGTCGAGGACTTCGGCACCCAGGGCTCCAACCCGTCGAACCCGGAACTGCTTGATTATCTGGCCGTCGAGTTCGTTCGCTCGGGCTGGGACATCAAGCACATGCACAAGCTGATGGTGATGTCGGCGACCTATCGCCAGTCCTCGACCGTCACGCCCGACCGGCTGGAGAAGGATCCGCGCAACTTCCTGCTCGCGCGCGGCCCGCGCTATCGCCTGTCGGCCGAGCAACTGCGCGACAGCGCGCTGTTCATCTCCGCCCTGCTGGTCGACAAACCCGGCGGCGACAGTGTCTTCCCGGTCCAGCCCGACCTGATCTGGGAGGGTGTGGCCCAGGGCTTCGTGGTCTATCCGACCAACGTTCCGGAGGATGAGAACCACCGCCGGTCGATGTACACCTTCGTCAAGCGCAACCAAGGCCCGGCCAATATGCTGGTGTTCGACATGCCCGACCGGACCATTTCCTCGGTCTCGCGGGTGATGTCCAACACGCCCTTGCAGGCGCTGGTGCTGTTGAACGATCCGCAGTTTCTCGAGGCCTACCGCAAGCTGGCCGAGCGCTCGATGAAGGTGTCGGCCGATGGGGATCAGCAACTCGTCACGCTGTTCCGTCTGGGCGCCCGCCGCCATCCGAGCGATCGGGAGTTGCAGGCGATGCGGAGCTTCAGGGCGCAGGAAACCGCGCGCGCTGCCAAGATGCCGGCCGAGGTCACCAAGCTGCTGAAGGTCGGCGGCGCGCCGGTCGACGCCAGCCTGGACCCGGTCAAGCTGACGGCCATGACCGTGGTCGCGGCCGGGGTGATGAACTCGCCCGCGGCTTACACCCTGCGCTAGAGCGCGACTGAAAACAGAAACGGCGCGTCGGCCCAGGCTGACGCGCCGTTGTCTTGTCTGGGCGGGGGTTAGCGGTTCAGCACGACCTGCATGACGTTGGTCCGCCCGGTCCGGAAGCCGGCGGCGCAGTAGGACAGATAGAAGCGCCACAGTCTGCGAAACCGCTCGTCGAACCCCTGCGCCGCGATTGCCGGCCAAGCGGTGTCGAACCGGTCCTGCCAGTCGGTCAAGGTGCGGGCGTAATCGCGGCCGAAGCGTGTGGCGGCGGCGATCTTCAGGCCGGCGTTCTCAACCGCCCGTTCGAACCGCTCCTCGCTGGGCAGCATGCCGCCTGGGAAGATGTGGGTCTGGATGAAGTCCGTGCGGGCGCGATATTGCTCGAACAGACGCTCTTCGATGGTGATGACCTGCAGGCCGGCGACGCCGCCGGGCTTGAGCACCTCATCGAGCTTGGCGAAATAGGCCGGCCAATAGGCCTCGCCCACGGCCTCGAACATCTCGATCGAGACGGCGCGGTCGAACTTGCCCTGGATGTCGCGATAGTCGGTGAGGCGGATATCGACCCGGTCGGCCAGGCCCTGTTCGAACAGGCGCCTCTGGGCATAGTCGCGCTGGGCGGGCGAGAGGGTTAGGCCGACGACCTTTGCCCCGACCTCCTTGGCGGCGTATTCGGCAAAACCGCCCCAGCCGCAGCCGATCTCCAGCACCTCATGGCCGAGCTTCAGATCGATGCTCCTGGCGAGCGCCGCGTACTTCTGGGCCTGGGCCTCCTCCAGCGACTGGCCGGGGGCGGCGAACATCGCCGCCGAATAGGTCATGCCGGGGTCCAGCCAGGCGGCGTAGAAGTCGTTGCCGAGGTCGTAGTGGGCCTCGATGTTGCGCCTGGCGCCGCGGCGGCTGTTGCGGTTCAAGGCATGGGCGATCAGCCCGAACACCCGGGTCAGAATTCCGCCTTCCGAGACCAGTTTGATGCGGTCGAAATTGAGCGCCATCACCTCCAGCAGCCCGGCGAGATCGGGCGTATCCCACTCGCCGGCCATATAGCCTTCGGCGAATCCTACGTCGCCGCGGGTCAGGCAGCGGCCGATGAAGCGGTAGTCGCGCACGACGATCTTGGCTTCGGGCGCGGCGTCGCCGACGCGGAAGCTGCGGCCGTCGGGCAGGCAGACGGTCAGGCCGCCCTTGCCCCAGTTCTCGGCCATCCGGCAGACGGCGAAGCGGAAGGGGGCGGGGGCCGCCTGAAGCGCGATGGAGATGGACTCAGCGTTCATGGCCTCAGCTCCAGCGGCGCGCGGCGAGGAATCCGGCCACGGCGGCGATGGCGGTCATGCTGCCGCCCCAGGCGATGTCGGCCAGGGTCAGCCGGGTCGACCACAGTTTGAGAGTGGCCTGGTTGGTCAGGTCGTAGGCGCCATAGGCCACGACCCCAAGGACAAGGCCGTTCAGGGCGGCGGTGCGCCACTGGCCATCCTTCAGCGCCGGGTTGATGGCGAGAAAGACGATGCCGCCGATGTAGATCACATAGAAGGCGAGGGCGGCGACGAGATTGACCTTCTCGGCCAACAGGGGCCCGAGCACGGGCTTGTAGAGCAGTGGGCCCATCACGGTCAGCCAGACGGCGTCGGCCGCCGCGAAGATCAGGGCGGCGGCGAGATAGGCGATGAGATAGGCCATCAGCGGTCTCCCACGGGCTTGAGGCGGTAGTGGCTGACGCCCCATTCGCGGCCGCTCTGGTGGCCGAACAGACCGGCGGTGGCGAGGAAGAACAGCCGCCAGCGGCGGAACCAGAGCCGGGCGCTCCGCCCGTAGACGCCGCGCAGCAGGACCATGATCTCGTCTGCATTGGCGTCGTAATTGGCCAGCCAGTCGAGCGCGGTCTTTTCGTAGTGGGCGCCGTTCCAGCTCCAGTCGGACTCAAGCTCGAAAAGGGTCTCGAACTGGCCGATCAAGCCGTGGCTCGGCATGACGCCGCCGGCGAAGAAGTGCTGGGCGATCCAGTCGGCCTGGTCGCCGATGTCGAAGCGGTAGGGCGTGGTCTTGTGGGTGAAGACGTGGATGAAGAGGCGGCCGTCCGGCTTCATCCAAGAGCGGACGCGGGCTAGGAGGCCTTCCCAATTGGCCATGTGCTCGAACATCTCGACCGACACCACGCGGTCGAAGCGCCGGTCGATGGAGAAAGCGTTCATGTCGGCGGTCAGCACCTGGAGGTTGGTCAGGCCGAGTCGCAGCGCCTGGGCCTCGATATGGGCCCGCTGGGAGTGGGAATTGGAGACGGCGACGATATTGGCCTTGGTATAGCGCTCGGCCATCCACAGGCTGAGCGAGCCCCAGCCGCAGCCGAGTTCCAATATCGTCTGGCCGTCGGCCAGGCCCGCCCGTTCGCAGGTGACGGCCAGAGCGCGCTCCTCGGCCTGGGCCAGGCTGTCGCCCAGCTCGTAGCAGCAGCAGGAGTATTTGCGGCGCGGGCCGAGCACGAGGCCGAAGAAGTCGGCCGGCAGCTCATAGTGCTGGTCGTTGGCCTCCTGGGTGTTTTCGGCGATCGGGTGGGCCGGCATCTCGAGGGCGAACTCGCGCTCGAAGCCTGCCGGTTGGGCGGCCAAGCGCTTGCGGGTCCGGCCGACCAGATAGTCGATGCCGATGCGGGTGATCGGGTCGGGAATGGGCGCTCCTTCCAGCGCATGGATAGCGTCTCGGACGAGGCTCATCGGGGGGCTCCAGGGAAACGGGGGAGGAAGACGGGCACGCGGGCTTGGTAGGCGCGGAAGGCGTCGCCGCGGCTGTGCTCCATGTGCGCCTCCAGCGGCGGCACGCCGGTGCCGAAGCGCAGCACGCCGAACATGACCAGGGGGGCGAGGAGGGACAGCCAGCCTTCCGGATAGCCGGATAGGCTAAGCGCCATGGCCGGATAGGCGAACCATCCCAGCCACTCGAACAGGTAGTTGGGATGACGCGACCAGCCCCAAAGGCCAGTGTCGCAGACCTTGCCCCGGTTGCCGGGGTCTTGGCGGAAGGCCTTCATCTGCTGGTCGGCCAGGCTTTCGCCGCCGATGGCGACAAGGGCGATCAGGACGCCGATGAGGTCGGTGGGGCCGAGCGTGGGGTCGGGCCGGTTGGCGGCGAGGCCAAGCGCGACGGCGAGGACGATGGAGACCACGGCCTGGAGCTGGAGGAACCAGAACATCCGGGGCTGCAGCCTGTCGCCCCAGCTCTCGCGGATGGCGACGTAGCGGCCGTCCTCGGGGGCGCCGGCGACGCGGAAGGCGACATAGAGACCGAGCCTCACGGCCCAGACCAGGATCAGTCCACAGACCAGCAGTCGGCGGGCGAG
>CANJKM010000097.1 GCA_947474805.1 Caulobacterales bacterium
CCTTCCTGCGCGAGATGAGGCGCTATGCTGGGCCTTCGCCCCCGGTAACGATTCGGCCCGATGGTTGATCTGTCAGACGAGATGTTCGATCTCGCCCGGGCGCTGGGGCCAGCGACCGGCGACTCCGCACGTCTGGTGCAGTTCGTCTCCGGCGAGTCCGGTGAAGGGACCTCGACCTGCGCCCGCGAGTTCGCCCGGGTGGTCGCCGAACGGGCCGTGAAGGGCGTCTGGCTGATCGAGCTCGACCTGATGCGCGGCGACCAGTATGCGGCGATCAGCGAGGATCCTGAGACCTACGGCTTCGTCGGCGCCGCCGTGCGCGCCAGCCCCGACGGCGGCTCCTTCTTCTCGGTCACGCCCGAGGTGCGGGGCCTGGACGGCCGGCCCTGGGCGGCCTCGCGCTATCTGGCCGCCTATCCGGTAGGCGGGCGGCGGTTCTGGGTGACCCGGTTCCGGCAGGAGGCGCTGCGCTCGGGCCAGGCGGTCTCGATCCTCGGCAAGTCGCCCTATTGGAACGCCATGCGCCGTCACGCCGACTGGGTGGTGGTGGACGCCCCGGCCTACGCCCGCTCCAAGGCCTGCTTGGCGGTGGCCAGCGAGATGGACGCCAATGTGCTGGTGGTGGCCGCCGACCGCCGCGACGCCGTCGCGCCCCAGGCGCTGAAGGGGGCCATCGAGCGGGCGGGCGGGTTTTGCGCCGGCATGGTGCTCAACCGCGCGGCCGAGGAAGCGCCGCGGATGCTGAAGGCGCTGCTCCCGTGAGCGTCCACGCGCTCGACCCCTTCGGCGGGGTGGGCCGGGAGAAGCCGGCCGAGCACGACATGCTGGGCCTCGCCATCGGCTTTCTAGAGCGGGCGGCGGTCTGCGTGCTGATCTTCATGTTCTCCAACGCCCTGTTCGCGCCGTTGCTGGACCCCGACCAGAAGGCGGGCGACAGCCAGCCCCTGCTGCGGCTGATGTGGCTGCCGGCCTATGCGGTGATCCTGGGGCTGGCGGGACTGCGCTGGCGCCTGATGCTGAAGGCCTGGCGGCCGGCGCTGCTGACCTTCGCCATCACCGGCTTCGTCATCTCGTCCGTGCTGTGGTCGATCGAGCCGGACGTGACCCTGAGGCGCGGGGTCGCCCTGATCGCCACGACGATCTTCGGCCTCTATATGGGCGCGCGCCACAGCTGGAAGGAGCTGGTCGGGATTCTGGGAGGAAGTTTCGCCTTCCTGGCGGTGCTGAGCCTGATGGCGGTGGTCGCCATGCCCGCGTTCGGCGTCCACCACGGGGTGAACGACGGCGATTGGCGCGGGCTCTGGTACGAGAAGAACGAGCTCGGGGCGATGATGACGGCGGGGCTGCTATCCTGCCTCGCCTCGGCGGTGCTGGCCCAGGGCGCGCGGCGGTGGGTCTGGCTCGGCTGCGCCTTCCTCTGCCTGTTCATGGTGGCGATGGCGCACGCGGGCACCTCTTATCTCTGCACCCTGCTGGTGCTGGCGGGGATTCCGGCCCTGATCATCGTCCGGCGCGGCGGCATCCCGGCGGTGCTGACCGTCTGGGCGGCGGGGCTGGGCGTCGGGCTGATCGGGACGATCGCCGCCCTGGCGCCCGACCTGATCCTGAAGGCGCTGGGCAAGGACCCGACCCTGACCGGACGGACGGAGATCTGGGCGGCGCTGTTCCGCCGCCTCGCCGACCGACCGCAGCTGGGCTACGGCTTCGCCGCCTTCTGGCACGACCCCCAGGGCCCGGCGGCCTTCATCCGCAAGGAGACGGGCTGGATCGTGCCCAACGCCCACAACGGGTGGCTCGACATGTTGGTGCAGGTCGGCTGGGTCGGGGTGAGCCTGGTGGCCGTCTATATGGTCCTGGCTTATGGGGCGGCGCTGGTGCGGATGTTCCATGAGAAGGACGGCGGGTTCGGGCTGATCTTCATGACCACCCTGCTGATCCTCAGCTTCTCCGAGAGCGTGATCCTGACCTACAACGCCCTGAAGTGGGTGATCTTCCTGGCCGTCTTCACCAAGTTCTGGGGCACGGCGCCGCCCTGGAGGCAGGTTGAGGCCAAGCCCGCAGCGCGCCAGCCGGCCTATGCGGTTCCGCCGCCGAGGGGCGCGCGCGACCCGTTCCAGGACGAGGACCTCGGCGGGGATGTGGTGCTGGTGCCCCGCTGGGAGCCGGGGGCGGCCCGAGGGCGTTGATTGTCCTTCCCTCCCCTTGATGGGGTGGGTGGCTCGCGAAGCGAGACGGGTGGGGCGATTGCGCGACGCTTTCGAATTTGGCCCCACCCCATCCGGCCCTTCGGGCCACCTTCCCCGTCAAGGGGAAGGAAAAGACGTCAGCTCACGCTGGCCGAGCCGTAGAAGGCGATGGGTTTCATCCAGGTGAGCTTGCCGACGCCGCGGGCGGCGCGGTCGGCCAGATCGGCGCGCTTGGGGTGTTTGAGCGCGAAGGCGAGGGCGGCGGCGGTTCCGTAGATGGCGGTCTGGGCGGCGCCGACGGCCATCCATTTGGCGACGCCGAGCCAGTCGTTGGTCGCGGCGCAAATCTCGCCGGGCGTCTTGCCGTAGCTGACCGCGCGGCGGAGCGTGTAGCGCAGATTGGCGCGGGCGGCGGGGGCGTGCTCGATCACCGTGGCGTCGGCGGCCCAGGCGAAGCGGCGGCCTTCCCGGCGCAACTGGGTGAACAGGCGGTCGTCCTCGCCGCCGACCTCGTCGGCCTCTACGTCGAAGGGCGTTGGCCCCTTGAGCGCGGTGGCCCGGGTCATCATCGAGGCGCCGCAGCCGTAGACGGTCTGGCTGAGGCCGGACTCCTTAGGGCCGACGCGGGAAAAGAAGCGCTCCAGATAGTCGCAGGCCCAGTGGTCGCGGTCGGGGATGCGACCCTGGACCGGGCTGAAGGTGACGTCGGCCTCATAGCGGCGGTGGGCGGCGTAGAGGCGGGCGAGCCAGTCGGGCGCGGCCTCCTCGTCGTCGTCGAGGAAGGCGACATAGTCGGCGTCCATGTCCTTCAGCCCGGCGTTGCGGGCGGTGGCGACGCCGGGCGCCGGGACGTGGACGAAGCGGATCGGCACGGTCGCCGCAGCCTGGATAGCCATGACCGTGTCGCGGGCCGAGGCTTCGGGCGAGTTGTCGACCACCACGATCTCGCGGATCAGCAGGGCGGCCTCGACCTGGTCGAGGATGGAGTTGAGCGCCCGCGCCAGGCTTTCGGGGCGGCGCAGGGTGGGGATCATCACCGCGATGGGATTGGTCAAGTCAGGGCCTCCGCATAGAGGGCCGCGCGGTAGAGTTTGGTCGCGGCGACGCGCGGCAGCATCGGCAGGACCGAGGCGAGCGCCATGCGCTTGAGGGCCGGCCGCCAGAAGCCGGCGAGAGGAACGCGCTTCAGGAGCCGCGCCATCCGGTAGCTGGGGAAGGCCTGGGCGATCTCGGGGTGGTTCTGGACCACGCGGGCGAAGTTGGCCGGCGACTGCTCGTACTTGCCGATCAGGGCGGCGTCGGTGTCGAGGCCGAGGTGGGAGGCGGTGTTGTCGACGTGCAGGACCTCATGGCTGCGGCCGACGCGGGCGGCCCATTCGACATCCTCCCAGCCCCAGCCCTTGAAGCTCTCGTCGAAGCCTTCGGCGGCGAAGACGTCGGCGCGGACCAGGAGGTTGGAGGTGCAGAGCGACTTGGCTGGCTCCAGGCCGCGCACGGCGGCGGGGCGGCATTCGGCGCGCAGGGCCAGCGCCCGGTGGAGGGCGCGCTCGCGGGTGACGGGCGTGAGATCGAGGGTGAAGCCGCCGAAGGCGACGGAGGGGTTCTTCGCGGCGATCAGGGCGAGCCAGTCGGCCAGGAAGGCGGGGCTGTCGGGGGCCATGTCGCTGTCGAGGAAGAGGTAGTGCGGCGCGCGGGCGTGGCTGGTCAGGATGTTGCGGCCCTTGGAGCGGCCGGCGTTCGACGCCAGGCGCACGAAGGCGGCGGGCATGCGCATCTCGCGGACGGTCTGCGCGGTGCGGGCGGCGAGCGCCTCGTCGCCGGAGCCATCGTCGAGCACGACGAGCTCGACGCCCTCGCGGCCGGTCTGCTTGTCGAGCGCGCGCAAGAGATCGCAGGCGTCGTCGCGAAAGAAGGGGATCAGCACCGACAGGCGCGGCCGGGCCTTGGCCCAGGCGGCGTTCTCGACGGTCCAACTTCGGGTCTGCATGGTCATGCCGGGGCTCCCTTGAGGCCGCGCAGGAGTTTGACCCCCTCGCTGCGGGCGCCGCCGGCGTCGAGGGCCAGGGCGGCGAGGGTGTAGACGAGGCCGCCGACGCTGGCCTTGAGCAGGAGTTCGGGCAGGCCGCCGAGCGCGGGCAGGCGCAGGATGACGGCGGCCATCAGGGCCGAGGCCGCGGCGACGCGGGCGAGGGTCCCCCAGGGCACGGGTAGGACGAGCGAGCGGCGCATCAGACCGTAGGAGACGAGCATGCCGAGCGCGTAGCTGGCGGTCGTGGCCCAGACCGCGCCCATCAGGCCGAAGCGGGGGATCAGGATCAGGGTCAAGGCGAGGTTGGCGAGGGCCGGGACGGCGATGGCGATCAGCTGGTTCCGCGGCTTCTTCGACAGGGTGAAGGCGGTGTGCAGGTAGTGGGTCGAGAGCCCGGCGAAGAGGGCGCTGGCCGCGATCCAGGGGGTGACGCGGGCGGCGTCGGCGGCGAGGGCGGGACCCACCATCAGCTGGCAGAGCGGCGCCGAGACCAGGGCGAGGCCGACGGCGGCGGGGACGGTGATCAGCAGCATCAGCGCGGCCTGGTGGCCGGCGGTGCGGCGCAGGGCGGCTTCTCCACCGCGCTCCAGCGCCGCCACGGTGGCGGGGCTGCTGGCCATGCCGAGCCAGAGGAAGATGATGTCGAGGCTGCGGTTGGAGAGGCTGTAGCCGGCGTGATAGGCGCCGACGGCGGCTGTGTTCATATAGGCGGCCAGGACGAACCGGTCGGTCGAGGCGAGCGCCAGGCTCATCAAGAGCGAGGCGGCCAGCGGCAGGCCGTAGGCCGCGTAGCCTTTCAGCTTGGCCGTTTCCAAGGCGCCGGCCTTGGCCTCCTTCCACTCGCCGGGTAGGGCCCAGAAGAGGAGGACGGCGCTGGCGGCGCCGAAGCCGGCGATGGGGGCGGCGGCGCCCCAGCCGATCAGGGCGAAGACGACGCCGAGCAGGAAGCCGCCGCCGGTCTGGATCACGTCATAGACGGCGAAGCCGCGCACCTCGCCCGCCGCGCGGCGGCGCTCCTGGGCGACCTTGAGCAGGGAACGAGCGATGACGGCCGCGAGGCTGGAGCCGATAGCGAGCTTCAGTCCGGTCGAGATGGGGGCGAGGGTCAGGGCCACGGCGGCGATCAGGACCAGGGCGGCCGAGACGGCGAAGAAGGCGCGATAGAGGGAGCCATAGAGGGCGGCCTTGTCGCCGCGCTCGCTCTCGGCGACGTAGAAGCGGGCCATGGCCGCCTCGATCCAGGTCAGGCAGGCGGTCTGGATCAGGCCTGCGAGCGAAAAGGCGAGGGCGTAGGCGCCGTAGTCGGCGGGCGACAGCAGGCGGGTGAAGACCACGATGGCGCCGAAGCCCGCGACCGCCTGGACGATCTGGACCGGCAGATAGCCGAGGACGCCCTTCAGCAGCATCTAGCGGATGGCCTCCCGGTCGCCGAGCAGGCAGGGCACGGTCATCAGGATGATGTAGAGGTCGAAGAAGAAAGACTGGCGCTCGATATATTCGACGTCGAGCACGACGCGGCGGCGCACTTCCTCGGCGGTGTGGACCGGGCCGCGCGAGCCATTGATCTGGGCCCAGCCGGTCAGGCCCGGCTTCATGCGGTGGCGCCAGGCGTATTCCCAGACGAGACGCGCGGAGTCTTCGCCGGCGGTCTGCATGCCGATAGGGTGCGGGCGAGGGCCGACGAGCGACATCTCGCCCTTCAGGATGTTGAGGAGCTGGGGCAACTCGTCGAGGCTGGTCTTGCGGATGAAGCGGCCGAGCTTGGTGACGCGATTGTCGTTCTTCTGCACCTGCTGGGCCGCGGTGTGGTCGGTGGTCTCGACCCGCATGGAGCGGAACTTCCAGACCCAGATGGCCTCGTTGTTGAAGCCATGGCGGCGCTGGCGGAAGAACGCCGGGCCGGGGCTGTCGAGCTTCACGGCGATGGCGATGACGGCCAGGACCGGCGACAGCAGCACCAGGGCGGTCCCGGCGATGACCACGTCCTGCACCCGCTTCCAGAAGGCCTTGCGTTCGTCCTCGGTGACGCCCGAGACCTGGGTGACGGGGGCGTCGCCCAGCCGCTGCAGGGTGGCGGCGCGGTTGTCCTGGCCCTCGACATCGATGAAGAGGGTGACGGCGTTGGGCAGGACGCGCAGCTGTTCGATCAGGGCGCGGACCCGCGCCTGGGCGGTCGAGGTGACGGTGATGACGATGCGGTCGACGTAGGGCAGGACCTTGTGATCGAGCAGGGCCTTGGTATCGCCGAGCACCGGCACGCCCTTGAGGCTGGCGGGCACGCGCTCCAGCCGGTCGTCGAAGATGCCCAGCACATTGGCCTCGCGGGTGGCCAGCGCGCTCTCGATCAGGCGGGCGGCGTTCTCGGTCGCACCGACGACGATGATGTTCGGGGTCAGGCGGCCCTGGGCGCGCCAGCGGCGGGCCACGGTGGACTCTATGGCCTGGGCCACGGCGAAGGCGGCGAAGGCGGCGGCGACCCAGCTCCAGCTCTCCTTGAGACCCGCGCCGCCGACCAGCAGCGAGAAACCGAAGGCCAGGATGGCGCCGGCCCCGACCGCCGCGCCGACGCGGATCAGCCGGCGGGGCAGGGTCTCGCGGGCGCTCGAATAGGCGCCCAGCGTCTTGAGGGCCCAGAGCGAGACCAGGGGCGCGATCAGGAGGGGGAGGACCTGGCCGAGCGGGCGGTTCAGGAGGGCGGTGTCGCCGGCGGCGATCGCGGCGACCAGGGCGCCGGCGGCTGCTGCTGCAATGTCGAGGCCGCGCGTCAGACGGACCAGGGCGGCCAGGGACAGGCGCGCCCGGACCGGGGCCAGACGGTCGGGACGGAAGGGCCCGCGCCGCTGGGCGCCGCCCTCGGCCAGGGCTTCCTTGGCGGTTTCCCAGGGGGCGATTTGCAGAGCCGCGACGGCTTCGGCCGGGGTGTCTGAGGTGTCGAGGGCCACTTCGGCCTCCATAAGCGAGGCGCGAAGCCTAGCCCAGGGGCGATAATCATCCCGTTAATGCGGCGGCGATTTCAGCCCTCCACATGCACGTCGGCGTCCCAGCGGGCGTGACGCGCGGTGCTGAACTGGGCGGTGAAGATCAGGCCTTCCGGCCGGAAGTCGAGCTGGCAGGAGCCGTCCATGTCCTGTTTCAGCAGCCGTTCGATCAGGCGGCTGCCGAAGCCCCGGCGCTCCGGCGAGCGGGCGGGCGGCCCCCCGGTCTCCACCCAGGTCAGGCCGCAGGTTTCGCCGGACGAGGACCAGTCGATCCTCACCTGGCCCTCGGGAACCCACAGGGCTCCGTATTTGAGGCTGTTGGTGGTCAGTTCATGGAAGACCATGCAGAGGGCGACCCCGGACTGGGCGGAGAGCTCGACATGCGGTCCGCCGGCCGTGATGCGGTCGTCGGCCAGGGGCAGGCAGCGGGCGAGGGCGTCGGCGACCGTGGTCCGGCTCCAGTTCACTTCCGACAGCAGATCGTGCGCGCCTGCGAGCGCCTTCAACCGGCCGCTGAAGCTGGCTTCCAAGGCCGGCGAGAGTCCGGCCCGGCGGAAGGTGTGGGCGGCTAGACCCTGGACCGTGGCCAGGGTGTTGCGGACCCGGTGGTTCAGTTCGTTGACCATCAGCTGGTGACGCCGTTCGCGGGCGGCCAGATCGTGCGAGGCCCGTTCGATCGCACGCTGGATGGCCGACAGCTCCGACATCAGCCCGTAGCGGGTGGCGACGACGCCGCCCTGGGCTAGGGCCGAGGCGTCGGCGACCAGGGCCTTCACCTGGCGGCTGAGGCCGCGCGAAAGGAGCCAGGCCAAGGCGAGGCTGACGATCAGAAGCGCGAGCGAGACGAGGCCGGCGCGCCAGAGGGAGCGGGCGGTGGCGGTCTGCATCTCGCTTTCCGGAACGGCCACGAACAGGGTCCAGCCGGTCACGGCGGAGCGGTGGAAGGCGACCGACACGGCGATCTCGTCGAGCGACCGGGTCTCGGCGACGCCCTCCGGCGCGCGCTTGATCTCTTTGAGGATGTCCGGGGGGGGCGAAGGAGCCGACGAACCGCTCGTGACTGGACGAGCGGGCGATCACCCTGCCCGTACGGTCCAAGAGGCTGACGATCCAGCCCGGCGGCAGCTGCTGCTCGGTGAACACCGGCAGGAAGACCGAGGGCTCGATGATGTAGCTGAGGGTGTAGATCGTTCCCTGAGACGGCACGGGGGTGTCGACCGCGATGATCCGGCGCTGGGCCAGGGTGGCCAAGGTCAGGTCGGACACCTGGCTCCGGCCTGTGGCCTCGGCGCGGGCCACATTGGCCGGCTTTTGCGACACGGTCGCCAGAGGCGCGCCGTCGGGCAGAAGGGTGTTGACCAGTTGCCGGCCGCTCGCGTCGCTGAGCACGACCCAGCCCGGCCGGCTCTTCAGGGCGTTGAGGGTCCGCTCGCGGAAGAGGCCGTACTCGCCCGTGCCGATCCGGTTTGACGTCGCCAGGGTCTGACCGATGGCGGTGAACTCGGCCATCTTGTGATCGATGGCGGTGGAGATGGCGCGGGCGGTGCCCAGCTGCTGCTGTTGATAGCGGCGGGCGTTGTCCGCGGACTGGGACCACAAGAGCCAGGCCGCGCAGGCGACGGCGGGCAAGAGCACGCCGATCGAAAGGGCCAGGAGCCGGAAGCGGAAGGAGCGCCGGTCGCTGGTCGCGCGTTCGCCCACGCCGTCGCGCGCGTCCGCTGCCGGGGGCTGGGCGACCCGTTCCAGGAGGGAATCCTATTCTGCATCTGGCCGAAGCGGTTCGGATGACACCGGGAGTTGAGCCGTCCCGACCCGGATGTTCAAGCGATTAGAGCCGGTTGAGTGGCGAGCGCCCTGTCGGCGCGCGGTTTTTGTCTTCCGCAGTTGCTCGCGCGCCGCCGCATCGGCTAAGAGGGGCGACCTTCGGAACCCTCGCGGGTTTCGGAAGCAGGTGACGTGGCCGAGAGGCTGAAGGCAACGGTTTGCTAAATCGTCATACCCCCTAAAGGGTATCGTGGGTTCGAATCCCACCGTCACCGCCACTTCCCTGGCGCCGCTCCACGCCTAGAATCCGCACGGGCGCCGCGATGAGCTGCCCGACGAGATAGGGATCGCCGGCGGCCGTGCGTGTGGGCGCGGCGTGAATCTTCCGCACCGTCCTCATGCCGGAGATCACCTTGCCGAAGGCCGCGAAGCCCTGGCCGTCAGGGTTGCGGGCGCCGCCGAAGTCGAGGGCGGGATTGGCGCCCAGGCAGATGAAGAATTCCGAGGTCGCGCTGCCAGGGGCGTCGCGGGCCATGGAGACGACTCCGTCGGCGTGGCGCAGCCCGGTGATCTGGGTGGTCTCGTGCGCGATCGGGGGCAGGCCGCCGGGGGAGCCGTCGCGGCCGCCCTGGACGACGTTGATCGTGGCCGGGTTGTGATCGTTGGCCGGTCCGACCGTGCGGTAGAAGGCGGCGCCGGTCAGGAGCCCCTTGTCCACATAGGCCAGGAAGTTGGCGACGGTGATCGGCGCGGCGTCCGGATAGAGCTCGATCAGGATCGAGCCGGCGTCGGTTCGCATCAAGACACGGATCGGCGCGGCTTTCGCGCCGCCGGTCGCGGCGAAGCCCAAGGCCAGGGCGAGAAGGGCGGCGAGCGCGCATCGGCGGCGAAGGACTGGCACGGCGATCTCCGGGTGGGCGGCCGCATCCTAGATCCCGTCGGGCTCGGCATCCCTGAAAAACGAAGAGCGCCGCCGGCTGGAGCCGGGCGGCGCTCTCGCCCCTCGCGGGACGGGCGGCCGGAGGAGACCCGGCCGCCCCTGTAGGCGAGACTTAGAAGCGGTAGTTCACCTGCACCCCGACCGTCCGCGGGCGGAAGGTCGTGGTGGTCAGGCGCAGGCTGTCCTGGCCGTGGCCCAGATTCTGATCGTCACGCGAGTTGGTCAGGTTCTGCACGAACAGGCTGATGTCGGCGGGGCCGACAAAGATGCCCGCGCGCGTGTTGAAGACGTCGATCGGGGCCCCGCCGTTGGTGAGCGGGTCGTAGGTCGACACCGGCGCGCTCGGGTTGCGCTGGTACTTGCCCATGTACTGGTAGTCCACCCGCCAGTAGAAATCATAGGCGTTGAACAGTCGCGTGTCGTACTGAGCGCCCAGGGCGACGGTCCAGTCCGGAACGCCCAGGTTGTCGCCCTTGGATTGCAGCAGGGCGCCCGAGGACGGGTTCTTCACATCGTCCGCGTAGACGGCTTTGTTGTACCCGACGTTGGCGTTCAGGGTCAGCGGGCCAAAGCGGCCGGCCGCCTGAACTTCAGCCCCCTGCGAACGCGCCTTGGCGGCGTTGCTCACGAAGGCGAAGCCGCAGCGCAGTGCAAAATTGAACTGC